>CAZRJU010000045.1:0-12190 GCA_964600455.1 uncultured Alistipes sp.
GGGGTTGCATGCCGCAGGCTTGATTTTAGGATACATATAGGCCATCACAAGGAGGGTCAGCACCCCTCCGAGCAGGTAGGCCAGCGTGCGGTTCTCCATGCCGAACATCAGGGGCGAGACGAAGATATAGCTCGAGCAGATGTAGGTCATAAAGAGTGCCGGCAACAGCCCGATCCAAAGCTGTTTATTGCGGCGCGAAAGGTAGGCCGTAATGGTCCAAAGCGTTACGGCCGCCAAGAGCTGGTTGGCCCATGCGAAGTAGCTCCAGATGGTCTGGAAGGGAAGGCAGAGGATGATCACCAAGGCCATGGCGAAGAGCGGAATGCTGACATAGATACGCTTACGCAGACTCTTCTGTTCGAGCCCCATGAAGTCGGCCACGATGAGACGGGCCGAGCGGAAGGCCGTATCGCCCGAGGTGATGGCACAGGCAATCACACCAAAGATTACGAGCAGGGCAACGGTGTGGCCGAGGGTCTGGTTGGCAATGGTGTCGATCAAAAGGGCGGCATTACCCCCGTTGGCCGCAATGGCCTCGTTGAGCCCCTGCACGCCTCCCCAGAAGGCCATACCGATAGCAGCCCAAATCAGGGCGATGATACTCTCGGCAATCATGGCTCCGTAGAAGATCGAGCGGCACTGCTTCTCGTTGGTCAGGCAACGGGCCATCAAGGGTGACTGCGTGGCATGGAATCCCGAGATGGCGCCACAGGCAATCGTCGTGAAGAGCATCGGGAAGATCGGCATGTGCTTCGCATCGGCAATCATATTCTCGAGCGAGGTGAGTTCGGGAATCACATAGCGATCGCTCTGCGTGAGAAGTACCCAGAGGATACCGGCAGCCATAACAAAGAGGGCCAGACCGAAGATCGGATAGAACTTCCCGATAATCTTATCGACGGGCAGCAACGTAGCCAGGATGTAGTAGACCAGGATCACGGCCAGGATCACCACCATCATCAATGAATAACGCCCCACCGAGATCGCCTCCAACGAAGGCACATCGATCGAGTTATCGATCAGGGCAGCCGGCTGTGAGAGAAAGACCGCTCCCACCAAGACCATCAGCAGCACCGAGAAAATGCGCATGAAGTTCTTCACGCCGCCACCGAGCAGGTCGCCCACAATCTCCGGCAGGCTCATACCCGCCTGCTTGACAGAGATCACGCCCGAGATCATATCGTGCATCGCCCCGAGGAAGATACCACCGAGGGTGATCCACAAAAAGGCCACAGGGCCAAAGGCGGCACCCAACACGGCGCCGAAGATGGGGCCCAGACCCGCAATGTTGAGCAACTGAATCAAAAAGATTTTCCAACGCGGCAGGGGAAGATAATCCACCCCGTCGTAGTGAGTAGCCGAGGGGACCGGATTCTTCGCGTCGATCTCACACACCCCCTCCAAATAACGCCCATAGGTGAAATAAGCCACCACCAACAGGGCCAAACAGATCAAAAAGGTAATCATATTCGGGTTATTTTATTTGTTGTTTCTTGTCTCGGCCGGGAAGATTCTAAAGGGCCCGAAGAGCCTTTGTCGAGAGTTTGTTCAAGAGCCCCTCGAAGCCGCTTATCCTCCTTAGCAATTTTTCCCCTACAAATGTATAAAAAGATTTTGAAACAGCTCCCCTCCCAAGGGCTATTTTTCATTTTTTAATGCCCTCCAAGGCGACTTCCGAGAGATTCCCGAGCGTGAGTGAAGGCCCTTTTAGCGGCCCGAAAACAGCGCTTTTTCGGGCGTTTAGCTTAGGAATAGCTGCTTTTTTTGCACTTTTTTAGCAAAATAGTTGGCTGTTTCATTTTTTTTTATCACCTTTGCAACCGCAAAAAGGGGAGCCACATCCCTCGAAGGCCGAAATAGCTCAGCGGTAGAGCACTTCACTCGTAATGAAGGGGTCCCGAGTTCAAATCTCGGTTTCGGCTCAACGGAAAGAAGACAGCTTGAGGCTGTCTTTTTTTGTTGTAGCGAAAGCGATGGTTTTCAATCGGGGCCCCTATATTCCCCCTGCCAGGGGGGGGGCAACAAACAATCCCAAGCCGGCCCGGCACCCCTTCCCTAAAAAAAAATCAAAAAAATATTGCATTTTTCCGACAAATAGAATAATTTTGTCGAGCAGCAACGCTCAAAAATCAACTTTTTTTGCGCAGTTCTGTACAATGTTTCACCCTTTAAGCAACAGAAAAACATGAAGAAATTGTTGGCTATGGCTGCACTCTTTGCGGTGATCTTTACCGCCTGCAGCGACAATGACAACGAGGGCAACGAGACCCCCGATCCAAAGCAACCGGTGCTCACCTGCACCAGCGCCTCGACGCTCGAATTTGACGCGGAGGGAGGCTCCGGCGTAATCACCTACACACTCCAGAATCCGACTGTCGGCACCGAGTTGGCCGTAACCGAGAATGCCGATTGGATTACGAATCTGAAGAGCGAGACGGCCGGCAGGATCACCTTCACCGTATCGGCCAACGACGACAAAGCCCGTTCGACCTCCATTCTGGTCAGCTACGCCACCGAGTCCTTCAGCGTAAAGATCAAGCAGGAGGAGGGAAACAGCACGGGGAGCGATGATCCCATCACCCCGGGCGACTATGACGTTGAGGTCGAGCTCAGTGTTGCCTTTGGCGAGTACTACGGCACCATGTACACCACCACCGAGAATTACTACATTGTGCTCTCGGACAACGGTCTCGACAGCGATGGCTACCTGCTCCCCAATTCGGTCTACTACATCCTGGACATCTACTCCAACCAGAGCCCGAGCAGCCTTTCAAAAATTCAGATACCCGCCGGCACCTACCGCTTTGACTACTCGGATTCGGCCGCCGATGGAACAATGGGCACCTACTACTCGTATTACTCCTACACCGACGAGGCTGCCTCGTATGAGCATGCCTACACTGATGCAACGCTGGTGGTAAAGGCCGACGGCAGCATGGATCTTGTAGCCACTCTGGACGATGGCACGACCCACCATGCCACCTTCTCGGGCGATTATGCACTCACTATCGCCGAAGAGGAGGGAGGCGATGAAAGCTACTCGATGTTGGAGGCCGACTATACACTTGATCTTGAGGGGATTCCCGGTTACGCCGAGTGGTATGGCGACTACTATGAGTGTGGTTACGGCAACTGGTATATCTACATCGAGACCGACGAGATGACCGGTGATTCCATCGTCTTAGACCTGATCAAGGAGGGGCTCACCTACACAGGGGATCCCACGGGTGTCTACACAGCAGCCACCAGCCTCACGGCCGACACCTTTATCCCCGGCTTTGTGGCGGAGTATGAAGGTGAGACCTATACCCCCGGTAGCTGGATGCTCAACTACGAGAGCTACCTGATGGCTCCGCTCTACGACGGCACCGTAACCATCACGCGTTCGGGCGATCTCTACACCATCACGATCAACTGTACGGACGACGCTGCTACACCCCATGCCATCACCGGCAGTTGGAGTGGCAGGCTCGAGATATCGAACGAGGCCAGCAGCCTGTCACGCCGCAGTGCAAAGCGGGCCGTGAGAGCAGCAAATATCGATGATAATCCCTTTCGCAAATTAAACTCACACAAGTAGTTATCCTACAACTAAACAACAAAACCGCGAACCCCTAAAAAGAGTTCGCGGTTTTTGTTTCCAAGATCGGTACTTCCCCAAAGAGTCCTCGTTTTTTCCATTCGGACACCCACCATCTTTCGGGGGCGAGGCCTATTGACCCAAAGGTGTCCGTTAGGCCTTAGAAACGGACAAAAAATTACTGAAAATAATTTGGTTACCCCCATAAAATTCTTTATCTTTGTCCCTGAAAAGTACCCTCTCCACTCTTTTCGGGATTACCGCACAGAGCCCTGGATCAGGGTTTGAACGGAGTTTCGGCAAAAAAAGCGAACCGATCCCAACTGCTTTACAGCGTATGGAGCACCCTGCTATTGCGCTGTGGAGGAGTAGAGGGTATGCCCCTATAACAACATGGATCAAAACTCCCCAACCACCCACTGGTACGCTCTGAAGGTCTTTTACAACCGGGTATTCCCCCTTGAGGCCCGGCTGCGCGAGCAAGCGATTCATTGCTACGTCCCGACCCGAAGCATCGAACAGGTAAGAGGGGGCATTAAGTACCGGGTACGCCGACCCGCCATCTCGTCGCTCCTATTCATGCAGTCAACCCCCGAGCAGGCGGAGGCAATTCGTACCGAGTTGCGCGGCAGAGCAATGCTCTACACCGACCCCGAGAGCCGCAAGCCGATTGCCATTCCCGAACGCGAAATGCAGATCTTCATGCTCGTAACCTCCCGTGAGGAGAGTGGCCTGGAATACTTCAGCGAGCAGCCCGCCTCGTGGCACGAGGGAGAACGCGTGCGGGTAACCGAGGGGGTTTTCAAAGGGGCCGAGGGACGCATCAAACGCATCCGGGGAAACCATCGCCTGGTGGTCTCGATTGAAGGGGTGGTGGCTGTGGCCACAACTTACATTCCGGGGGCCTTCCTCGAAAAGATCGAAGAGTAACCCCATTTAGCCAAGTAAATAAAACCAGAAGAAATACGCCAACATGTATCACTTGATTAAGAAACTACATCTGGATCGTTACCTGAGTGCCAAGCTGGTGCTCTGCATCGATCTCTGCATCTCATTGGCGGCATCTTTGGGCGCGCTGTTGCTTATCCAACTCCTCTTTCCTCACTATGACGGAGGTGGGAGGTGGTCGCTCATGTGGCTCACAGGCTCCTTTGCCTTCTCGTTGCTCTTCTTCTACCTGTTGAAGACCTACCGCTCGGTGATTCGCCACTCCACACTGCGCGAGATAGCCCGCTTCACAGTGGCCATTGCCGGCAAGGAGGCCGCTCTCTTCGTATTGGCCGCCCTGGGAACCCACATGTCGTTGAGCGATCCCCGCTTCCTGATCCTGCTACTCTTCGATCTGCTACTCTCACTCTGCCTGCTGATCCTGGTACGTGTAGCCATGATCGTAGCCTACGACATGATTAAGCGGAACCTGAAGCTCAACAAAAAGCGCCAGCGGGTATTGATTTACGGTACGGGCGACAAGAGCGTAGCACAGGTTACACGTCTGCAAAACTCGCCCCACTACAAGATCGTGGGATTCCTGACTTATGGCCCCCGCCTGAAGAATCACATGATCTCCGACCAAAAGGTCTACTACTTTGAGTCGGAGGAGAGTATCAAATTCCTGCAGAGCCGTTTCGATATCGACGCCATCCTCTTTTCCACCAACGAGGAGGCACAGGCCGAGCAGGAGCGCCTGATCCGCTACGCCATAGACGAAGGGATCAAGATCCTGATTGCCCCCCCGATCGACGAGGTGGTAGATGGTAAACTGATGCGCCAATCCATCCGCGAGATCAAGATTGAGGATCTGCTCGGGCGTGAGGAGATCGAGATCTCGATGGAGGAGGTGATCGCCGGTTTCCGCGGCAAAACCATTCTGGTAACGGGCGCTGCCGGTTCAATCGGTTCGGAGTTATGCCGCCAATTGGCCGGCTTCGGAGTGAAGGAGCTTGTCCTCTACGACAACGCCGAGACCCCGATGCACAACATCCGTTTAGAGATGGAGGAGCGTTTCCCCGAATTGAAGTTTACGCCCGTCATCGGCGACGTGCGCCTGCGCGAACGCCTCGACTTCGCCTTCCGCACCTACCGCCCCCAGGTGGTCTTCCACGCCGCCGCCTACAAACATGTCCCCCTCATGGAGGAGAACCCCTGCGAGGCCGTCTTTGTCAACGTGGCCGGTTCACGCAATGTGGCCGACAAGTGCATCGAGTATGATGTGGAACGTATGGTGATGATCTCCACAGACAAGGCCGTCAACCCGACCAACATCATGGGTTGCACGAAACGTCTGGCCGAAATCTATGTGCAGTCGCTCGGCCTGGCCATCGCTCAGGGCTCTATCCAGGGAAAGACACGCTTTATCACCACCCGTTTTGGCAACGTACTCGGGTCGAACGGATCGGTGATCCCGCGCTTCCGCGAACAGATCGCCAAGGGAGGCCCCGTCACGGTCACCCACCCCGAGATCACGCGCTTCTTCATGA
Organism: uncultured Alistipes sp.; assembly: GCA_964600455.1. Lineage (GTDB taxonomy): Bacteria > Bacteroidota > Bacteroidia > Bacteroidales > Rikenellaceae > Alistipes. Next base: position 6,058 of record CAZRJU010000045.1, read on the forward strand.
CCATTCCCGAAGCCTGCCGCCTGGTGATGGAGGCCGCTACGATGTCGACTGGCAACCAGATCTTCGTCTTCGATATGGGCGAGTCGGTCAAGATCGCCCATCTGGCCCACCGCATGATCGAACTCGCGGGCTTCATCCCCGAAAAGGAGATCAAGATCGAATATACGGGGTTGCGCCCGGGCGAGAAACTCTACGAAGAGGTGCTCTCAAACAAGGAGAACACCCTGCCCACGGAGCACACCCGCATCCATATTGCCAAGGTACGCGAATACGACCACCGGTCGGCCCGTACCACCTGCGATGAGTTGGAACGCCTGGCTCGTGCCGTGCTGATCCCCGACATGGTACGCCTGATGAAACAAACCGTTCCCGAATTCAAGAGTAAAAACTCCGTCTTCGAGCAGTACGACAAAGAGTAATCACCGCAAAGGGACGAGGATAGGATCAAATTAGAGAAGATGAAGATCGCCGTTGCCGGAACCGGATATGTAGGATTGAGTATCGCCACGCTACTCGCCCGACGCCACGAGGTGGTTGCAGTGGACGTTATCCCCGAGAAAGTACGGCTGATCAATGCCGGAGAGTCCCCCATCCGCGATGAGTACATCGAATGCTACCTCCGCGAAAAGCCCCTGAAATTACGGGCTACGCTCCATGGAGAGGAGGCCTACCGTGATGCCGATTTTGTGGTCATTGCCGCCCCTACCAACTACGATCCCGACCAGAATCACTTCGACACGCACCATATCGAGGAGGTGATTGACCTGGTACTTTCTGTCAACCCGGAAGCGGTAATGGTGATCAAATCCACCATTCCGGTCGGCTACTGCCACAGCCTCTATGTGAAATATGCTCAACGGGGAGTTAAACGACTGAATCTACTCTTCTCGCCCGAGTTCCTACGCGAATCGAAGGCCCTCTACGACAACCTCTACCCCTCGCGTATCATTGTCGGATATCCAAAGCCTGCAACGGAGTCTGAGCCCGCCAATGAGACGACTGCAATTCGGGAAATTGCCGATCTGACGCGGCTCGAAGAGGCTGCCCATCGTTTTGCCGAACTGCTGCGTGAGGGAGCCGCCACACAAGAGATCCCCATGCTCTTTATGGGGCTACAGGAGGCCGAGGCCGTTAAACTCTTCGCCAACACCTACCTGGCTCTTCGAGTCAGCTACTTTAACGAGTTGGATACCTATGCCGAAATGAAGGGCCTCGACCCCCGGGCGATCATCGAGGGTGTAGGGCTCGACCCCCGTATCGGCAAGCACTACAACAACCCCTCGTTCGGTTATGGCGGCTACTGCCTGCCCAAGGACGCCAAACAGTTGCTGGCCAACTACCGGGATGTCCCCCAAAACATGATGTCGGCCATCGTAGAGAGCAATCGCACCCGCAAGGAGTATATCGCCGAGCAGGTTCTGCAACGCGCCCAAGAACTCCTGAACGAAGCGCCTGACCACAACCCTTCGGAGGTGCCAACCATCGGAGTCTACCGCCTGACCATGAAGTCCAACTCGGATAATTTCCGCCACTCCTCAATCCTGGGTGTCATGCGCCGTATCGCCTCCAAAGGGGCCCGCATCATCATCTACGAACCCACCCTGAAGGGGGAAAAAAACCGCTACGGCCACGAGGTAATCGACAACCTGGAGGATTTCAAGCAGGAGTGTAACCTCGTGATCGCCAACCGTTACGACAGTTCTTTGGACGATATTGCCCACAAAGTATACACCCGCGACATCTTCCGCCGCGATTAATCGACAGTTTGCACGAACGATGAAGTATCAATACCACATTTTTTCACCCTACCGTGTTTGCCCGTTAGGCGCCCATGTAGACCACCAACACGGTTTGGTTACCGGATTTGCCATCAATAAGGGAGTAGATCTCCGTTTTACCCCTACTGACGACGGCATGGTACGCCTCTCCAGCAAGAGTTTTTCCGGAGAGATCGAGTTCCCGATCAACGACTCCGTTAGAATCAAGCAGGGAAATTGGGGTGACTATGCTCGAGGAGCCAAGTATGCCCTGAGTAAGCGCTTCAAACTCAAACACGGAATCGAGGGTGAGCTTCAGGGGTCATTGCCCATTGGCGGACTCTCGTCCAGCGCTGCCGTGTTGGTGGCCTACGTCATGGCCTTTGCAAAGGCCAACAGCATCACGCTTACCCCGATGGAGACCATCCGAATCGCCTCGGAGGCCGAACGAGAGTATATCGGGCTGAACAACGGCATCTTGGACCAATCCTGCATTGTGCTGGGCGAGAAGGATGCCATGCTCTTTCTGGATACCGACAGCGAGCAGTATCGCATCATTGAGAAGAGCCCCAAGATGCCCCTCTTCAAGTTCGGTATCTTCTTCTCGGGTCTCACCCGCTCGCTTATCTCAAGCGACTACAACTTGCGCGTGAGCGAGTGCCGTGCCGCCGCATGGAATATGCTGGCCTACACCGACCAACCCCTTAAGAGCCTCGATAAAACCTTCCTGCGCGATATCCCACACAAGACCTATGAGGCTACCCGCGAACGCATGCCCGAGCGTTTTGCCCGCCGTGCCGAGCACTTTTACTCCGAGTACCGCCGTGTTCGAAAGGGGGTAACCGCCTGGGAATCAGGAAACATTGCCCTTTATGGCCAACTCAGCAAAGAGAGTTGCGAATCCTCGATCCACAACTACGAGTGCGGGTCACCCGAGCTGATCGCCATCTACGAAATCATGAAGGAGCTGGACGGCGTATGGGGAGGTCGATTCTCCGGAGCAGGATTCAAGGGGGCCTGCATCGCCCTCATCGACCCGGCCAAGGAGGAGAGCATCCGCCAACAACTGACAACGGAGTATCTGCGCCGATTCCCGGAGTACCGCGAGACCTTCGAGGTTCATTTCTGCGAGTCAGACCAGGGGGCACGATTTGTTGATGAAGACTGAGAGATAAAAGCATGAAGCATATTGTTCTGGCCGCAGGCTACGCCACCCGTCTCTACCCCATCACCGAGAATTTCCCCAAACCACTGCTCTCGATTGGCGACTCCACCATATTGGATCGCCTGATGGCTGATGTGGATCGAATTCCGGAGATCTCGGGGCATATTATCGTATCGAACCATAAATTCATCGGTCACTTCGAGGAGTGGGCTACCCGGGCTCGGGCACGTTATCAAAAGCCCATCGAGCTGATCGACGACGGTTCGATCGACAACGAACACCGTATCGGCGCCGTCAAAGACCTTATCTTGGCCATCGAAAAGGGCCACATCGAGGAGGATATCCTGGTCGCAGCAGCCGACAATCTGCTCGATTTCTCATTCCGGGGCTTTGTCGAATACTTCAAACTGAAGCGCACCTCGCTGATCATGTGCCACGAGGAGCCCTCCATTGCCGCGCTGCAAAAGACCGGTGTGGTTTGTCTGGACGAGCATAACCGCGTACTACTGATGGAGGAGAAGCCCCAAACGCCCAAAAGCCACTGGGCCGTTCCACCTTTCTATATCTACCGCAAGGAGGAACTCGAGCAAATCTGCCACGCGGTAGAGGCCGGCTGCAAATACGATGCACCGGGCAACCTGGCCCACTACCTGGCCAACAGCCTCAGCACCACCCCCACACCCCTCCATGCCTGGCCCATGCCCGGCCACCGCTATGACATTGGGGATGTCAAAAGTTATGAAAATTATAAACACACACCCTTGTTTCTTCTCAACTAAGTATGTCATATCAACAAGAAAATAGACGAATTGCGAAGAACACCCTATTCTTGTACATTAGGCTCATCTTTGTACTATTCATAAACATCTACACTTCTAGAGTAATCCTAGAGGCGTTGGGGCTTGTTGACTTCGGCATATACAATGTCGTTGCGGGATTTGTTTCCATGTTTGCATTCCTGAACACTTCTCTTATAGCGTGTGTACAGCGGTTTTACAACTATGAGTTAGGCGCCAATAAAGACGGCGGGTTTCAAAATGTTTACGTGGCATCTCTGATTATTCAGATAATATTAGCGTTTTTAGTCGTTATTGTCACTGAATGTGTGGGAATTTGGTATATCAATGAGCAACTCGTAGTACCTCCGGATCGTTTGCAAGCAACTAAGGTTGTATTCCACACATCCGTATTAAGTATTGTTTTTGTTATTATTCAGGTCCCCTATTCAGCCGCAATTGTCGCAAAGGAACGAATAAGCTATTATGCATTAGTGGGAATTATTGACGTCGTTCTCAAGCTCTCTGTTGTTTTCATTCTACCATATATTAACACTGATACACTTTCCGCATATGGATGGCTATTGCTAGGCGTTTCAGCTGTCGATTTTTTCCTATACTTCATATACTTTAAAACAAAATTTAAAACCCGTATTGAAAAAGTAGAAAATTTATCTGCCCTGATAAGATCAATGATATCATTTTCAGGGTGGAGCACCCTTGGATCTCTTGCTCAGATCACGAAAAACCAAGGACTTAATATTATATTAAATTTGTTTTTTGGGCCTATTGTTAATGCTGCAAGAGCAGTGTCTTTCCAGATAAAATCAGCCCTTGTTGGTTTCATGGGGAATATTGTCACCGCTTCAAGGCCACAAATCGTAGAGTCATACGCATCTAGAAACTTCGAAAGGGCTAAAAGTCTTTTTTTCTCGGTCAGCAAAATTAGCTTCTTGTTGATGTTCTTAATGGTACTTCCCGTTGCTGCTGAGATTGATTATATATTAGAACTATGGCTTGGAAGCAATGTCCCTGATTACACGGATAGTTTCACTTTGGTAATTCTAATAATAGCTCTTATCGACATATACAACTGGCCCATTTCAGTACTAATATACGCTTCAGGCAAAATACGGAAATACAATGTATTAACTAGCATAACCGGGCTATTTGTTTTGCCTATTTCTTATTTTATGCTTAAGATGGGTGGCTCTCCCATCTCTGTGTATATTGTAAGCCTTATTATTAGTATTATTGTACAAATTCAAAGTGTGTACATTTTAAGTGAAACAACCCAGATAGGGGTTCTAGAATATCTACAAAAAGTTATTGTCCCAACAATGACTTTAGCGGGTTGCTCTCTTTTTGTCCCATTTATGATTGTAAGTTCTTTATCACCGGGTTTTGCCCGCTTGATAATTGTTACTATCGTATCGAGCCTAACAATATGTACTATTGCATACTTTGTCGTTTTAACAAAGAATGAACGACAAAAAATAACGAGTTTGTTACAACAAAAGTTACATTTATGATCAATCTAAAGACTGGACAAGATGAAGTCCGCCTGAGGTTATTACCGATAAAGATCTTTTTACCTTTTTTGATTTTTACAGAATTTTTAGTATGGGTAGGTCCTATTGTCTATCCGATTGAAAATAATGTTCTTCTATTATTCTATTTTGCCATCCTTAATTTGGCACTCTACTGGGGGTATAAGTCCGGCATGAAACGTTCTTCACATTCTTCATGCCGAGTCCCCAATGGATGGATATCCACCATATTGATTGTCGGTTTATTGGCCTCTATATATACAATGATTATAAAGTGGCAAACAAAAGGCATTGGATTTTCTCTTGATTCTCTAATCAATGCCTTAATAAATCCGGGAGAAGCCTACATGGGAGAAGCTAACGACGTTGTCGAAGTTTCGACCTTATCTCTGCTCGTATCCCCAATTCGTTGGGCTGCCATTCCGTTAGGCATATACTATTGGAAAAAACTCAATTCTTTTTTTAAGCTAATCGTAATCTCAACTATGTTGGTATACATTTTCACATGGCTGGGAATTGGCACACGAAAGGGAATCTTTGATTTGATGGTTTTCGGCTTTTTCTTAGTGTGTGCTCAAAATAAAAAACTCATAACAAACCCCTCGTCCTACAGAAAAACAAAAATTATTTGTTTCACGAGTTTAATTATATTCCTTTTATACTTTGTTTTTTCCAACCTTTCAAGAAGTGGTTTAGAGAGTTTTAATGACCTCACTGAAATTGCCCGATTTGAATACCGAGATATATATAAGGACAATCTACCCGAGCCTCTAGTTATTGCTTTGGGCGAGATATCTAGTTATTTATGCCAGGGGTATTATGCTCTATCATTAGGCCTATCTATTGGCATTTTGCCCATAACCATCTTTGGATCAAGTTGGGCTA
>CAZRJU010000046.1:0-12019 GCA_964600455.1 uncultured Alistipes sp.
CACGAATCTCGGTGATGGTAGGATCCCGTTTTTCTTCCCCGGCAAAATAATTCTGCAGGAATTTCAGGTCATCCAGATCCATAGCAAGACCCAAACTATCCAGCAGTTCGGACAGATCCTTTTCGTCCATGCCGATGAAGCCGGTGACGGTTGCCACAGTTTCGGGCGCGGCATACTCCACCGCCAAAGTATCGGGCTTCTCCAAGGATGCTTCCCGGCTTTCCACCGCGTTGATGGTTGTACCGCGGGGTCTGATGGACTGGGAATACCGGGAGGCCCACAATGAAATTCAAAATGCAAGATTCAAGATTCAAAATTGAGCGAGAAAGAGACTTCGCTCTTCTGCTGCCGCGCCTCGGCATAGCCAAACGCTCCCTCGCTTGGCTCTGCACTCGGCTTGCACCGCAGTTCAAAATTGGGTCTTTGCCTGGGGAATACGCTCCGGGCAATCCCATAATTCCCAGTATTCTCATAATTCCATCATTCCCATTCTCGCACCCCCCCCCGCACAGTAAAAATAATTTTGCATTTTGAATCTTGCATTTTGAATTTTCACTACCTTTGTCCTCTATGCTATCGCCAACTCTCATACTCCTGATCGTGGTTGCCTATGTCGGGGTGCTCTACCTCGTGGCCGGCTATGCTGCGCGGCGGGGGGATCAGGGCTCTTTCTACTCGGCCGAGCGCTCGATTCCCTGGTTTTGGGTGGCTGTGGGGATGATCGGGGCGCCGATGTCGGGGGTGAGCTTTGTCTCGGTGCCCGGATCGGTGGCGAGCGATGGCTTTGGTTATCTCCAGATGGTGGCGGGTTTTACGATCGGGCAGGTGGTGATTGCTACCCTGCTCTTACCGCTCTTCTATCGTCTGCGTGTGGTTTCGCTCTATGAATACCTCTCCGACCGTTTTGGCCTACGAACCCGCCGTGTGGGGGCTTATCTCTTCCTCTTCTCGAAGTGGATGCTGACGGCCTTCAAACTCTTGGCCGCTGCGGTGGTGCTGCAAGAGCTCCTCTTCGCCCCCTTGGGGGTGCCTATCGGGGTGAATATCCTCTTGAATGTAGCCATCGTATGGGGCTATACCCGCCGAGGGGGTGTGCGCTCGGTGGTTTGGACCGATATTTTGCAGACCCTCTGCCTTGTAGGGGCGGTAGTAGGCACACTTTGGGCCATTGCTCGTTCCTTTGAGTTGGGTACGGGGGAGCTGATAGCCGCTCTTTGGCGTTTGCCTGAGGCGCAGATCATTTACCATGAACCCTCGACCCAGGCCTGGTGGCGTATGGTGGTGGGTGGTTGCTTTATCCTGATCGCCATGACGGGGCTGGATCAGGATATGATGCAGCGCAACCTGAGTTGCCGCACGCTGCGCGGAGCACAGCGTAATGTAGCACTGGCTGCCCTTTGTCAGGCCTTGGTGATCGCCCTGCTCCTTACGCTCGGCGTGGCGCTCTACCGCTTTGCGGCAAGTCGCGGCATCGAGGCCTCAGCCGATGATCTCTTTGGGCATGTGGCCCTTTGGGGCGGGTTGCCCCGATGGGTGGGGGTGCTCTTTATTTTGGGGCTGATCTCGACTACCTACTCCACGGCAGGTTCGGCCCTCACGGCGCTGACCACCTCTTGCATGCGCGATACCGGAGTCTTCTCTAAAGAGCCTTCTCAGGTGGCTCGTACTCGTTGCCATGCCCTGATGGCCCTCCTGGTGGCCCTTTTGATGGGGGGACTCTACCTGTTGAACGATGGGTCGCTGATCCATCTGCTCTACCGTGTGGCAAGCTATGCTTATGGCCCCATCCTTGGGCTCTTTGCCTTTGGTCTCTTTACCCGCTACCGGTTGCGCGAAGAGTGGGTCGGAGGGGTTGCCATCGCCTCGGTAGCCCTCTCGCTTGGCGGGGTGGAGCTGCTGCACCGCCTCTGCGCCTATGATGTAGGTTATGAATTGATCCTTTACAATGCGCTCCTCTCGTTTGGGGGGCTCTACCTGATACGTCGATGAAACAGTTGCTCTATACCCTGCTCATAATCCTTGAAGTGCTCCTTGTCGCCCCCCACGCGGCCGAGGCAAAGAGCTTGCCCGATAGCTGCCGTACCAATATCTCGGCCCTCTTGACCCGCATGATCGACCGTGAGGTGTGGGGCGGTACGGCCCGCATTACGAACTACTCGATCCGTGGCCGCCGCCTGAGGCTCAACGCCACGATCGGCCTGAGCAACTACCCCTTCAGGGAGGAGAGTGTTGAGGCGATCTACGACAGCATACGATGTTTGTTGCCTGCCTCGCTACGGGGCTACCGTCTGGAACTCACCACCGACGGCCACTTGATCGAGGCGTTGATCCCGCTTGCTTCACGCCGGAAGTTCGACCGCCGTAAGCAGATCCCCTTCACCAACTCGGCCGCCTACCCCATAGTGCGCAAAGAGAGCCCTTCCGGGCCCTTTGATCGAGGCTTGCAGGAGCGCCATATTGCCCTCTGGCAGAGCCATGGTCGCTACTTCGAGCAAAGCGAGAATCGTTGGCGCTGGCAGCGCACCGTACACTGGCAGACACGTGAGGATCTCTTTACGCAGAGTTTCGTTCTCCCCTACTTGGTGCCGATGTTGGAGCGTGCTGGGGCCTATGTCTTCTTGCCGCGCGAGCGCGACACGCAGCTCCATGAACTGCTCCTCGATGGCGACCACGGCGACGAGAGCTACTGCGAGGTGAATGGCCGCGAGAGGTGGGAGCATGGCGGTCAGGGCTTCGCCTGGCAATCACCTGTGCTCTTGGCGGGCGACAACCCCTTCAAGGGGGGCCTCTGCCGCATGGTGCAGACCACAACCCGCCCTGCGGAGGTGAGCTTGGCCCATTGGCAGGCCTCGATCCCCGAGTCGGGTGAATATGCCCTCTACATCAGCTACCGCAGCCACGAGAGGTGTGCTGTGGATGCCCGCTATACGGTACACCATGCCGGCGGCGAGAGCCATTTTCGGGTGAACCAGCAGCTGGGTGGCGGCACCTGGATCTACTTAGGGACTTTTCCTTTTGAGGCGGGTGATGAGAGGGTGGTAGTTACCTTAAGCAATCTTTCTGATAAGGCAGGCCAACTTGTTGTGGCTGATGCGGTTCGACTTGGTGGAGGCATTGGCAATATAGCCCGTACGGTCTGCGATTCGCTACGCCGAGAGGGGGTGGACTACTCGCCCCGACTTTCGGGCCTTCCGCGCTATATGGAGGGAGCGCGCTACTGGTTGCAATGGGCCGGATTCTCGGAGGAGGTCTATGCCCCCAAAGCGGGAACCGACGACTACAAGGAGGACTACATGTCGCGTGCCCACTGGGTTAATGCCCTGATGGGAGGCTCGGAAAGACTGCCCGACGAGCCCGGCTTGGGAATCCCGATCGACATGGCTTTGGCTTTCCACAGCGACTCGGGAGTGCGTGATAGCGATGAGACGATCGGCACCTTGGGCATCTTCTTCACGCAGGAGAACAAGGGGCTCTTCGAGGGGGGAGCCTCCCGCTATCGTTCGCGTGACCTAACCGACCTGATCATGACCGAGATTGTGGGAGATATACGTAGCGAGATGGAGCCCACCTGGCGGCGACGGGGCCTCTGGAATCGCTCCTACTACGAAGCCCGTGTGCCGGCAGCCCCGACCATGCTCCTCGAACTGCTCTCTCACCAGAATTTTGCCGATATGCGCTATGGCCACGATCCACGCTTTAAGTTCCTGGTTTCGCGCTCGATCTATAAGGGAATCCTTAAGCATATTGCAGCCCAGTATGGCTACGACTATGTGGTGCAACCGCTCCCGGTGAGCCACTTCCGCGTTGATCTTCAGGGTGAAAAGGCCCTCTTGAGCTGGGCACCGCGCTCCGATGAGAAGGAGCCGACAGCCAAGCCCGACTACTACCTCTTACAGACCTCGATTGACGGGAGTGCTTTTGACGCCGGACGCAAGGTGGAGGGATGCTCTTTCAAGTTCGACCTTGCCCCCGATCACCTCTACCGTTTCCGGGTGGTGGCCTGCAACCGCGGCGGGGAGAGCTTCCCCTCGGAGGTGTTGGCCGCAGGCGTAGCCTCCGAGGAGCAGGGGCGTATTTTAGTGGCCAACTTATTTACGCGCCTGGCGGCTCCTCCCTCGTTCCGCAGCGAACAGGAGGCGGGCTTCTGTCAGGATGATATGGGGGTACCGCACCATGGCGACATCACCTTTACGGGAGCCCAATATGAATACGACCGCAGCCGCATCAGCGCTGAGAACTCCTCCAAGATGCTGGGGGCCTCCTACGAAGATTGTGAGGGAATCATCCGCCGCGGTAACAGCTTCGACTACCCCGCGCTGCATGGTCGGGCGATTTTGGCGGCCGGCTACTCTTTTGCCTCCACCTCGCGCGAGGCATTTGTAGAGAAGGGAGTGGAGGGTTATGCCGCCCTTGACCTGATCCTCGGCGAACAGCGCTCTACCCTGCTGGCCCGTGGCGTGAGGGGGTGGGAGTTCTCCTGCTTCGATGTTCCCTTGCAGGAGCTCTTGGACGGTTACCTCATGCAAGGGGGGCGTCTCTTCCTTTCGGGCAGCTATATCGCCTCCGACCTCTGGGTGAGCGAGTGCTCCGGTGAGGCTCAACGCCGCTTTGCCCGTGAACGGCTCCACTACGAGTACCATGCCTCGGCAGCGGCCTCGCAGGGGCGTCTGCGTCCCCTCTCGGCCCTTCTTCCCTTGGGCGCCATGCACTTTAATCAGCAGGAGCACCCCACGCTCTATGCTGCCGAGTCGCCTGATGCCATACGCCCTGTGGGCGAGGGGGCATTTCCTCTCTTGGCCTATACCGAAAATGGGCATACGGCGGCCGTGGCTTACTTCGGGGAGGGGTATCGCACGGTAAGCCTTGCTTTCCCCTTTGAGACGATTCTCGAGGAGCGCGACCGCCTAAGTACCATGCAACGGATTCTTGAATTTTTGCTTAACGACTAATCGCCATGAACACTACATTGGAAAAGATCTCGGGAACTCTCCTGCACAACCTGCGTACAATGGCCATGCCGGCCGGCATGTTGGTCGGAGCCACGCTCTGTCGCCCGATCTCGGCCCTTGAGGCGGCCACCCATCAACAGATCACCCCTACGCTGATCTTCCTGATGCTCTTCGTTACCTTCTGCCGTGTAAAGGTGCGCGATATGCGCCTTCAGGGGGTACATGGTTGGTTGCTCCTCTTTCAACTCTTGGTGAGTGGGGCCATCTACCTCATGCTCCTGCCCCTCAACCCCACCTTGGCGCAGGGTGGAATGATCTGTGTGCTGGCCCCCGTGGCGATGGCAGCGGTGGTGATTGGCGGTATGCTTGGGGCCAACATTACGACGATGGCGACCTATAGCCTCGTGTGCAACCTCTCGATTGCGGCCATTGCTCCGGCTGTACTCTCCCTGGTGGGTAACGGCGCTTGTGGTTTCTGGGAGATTTTGAGCCGTATAGCCCCGCTCCTTGTGGGCCCCTTTGTGGCGGCACAGCTCTTCCGGCTGCTCCTGCCCAAGGCGGCAGGTTGGGTGGCCGCTCACGGGCAGCTCTCCTTCTACATGTGGCTCCTGTCGCTCATCATCATTATCGGCCGCACCACCGGCTACATCATTGATTTGGGCAGCGAACACCTTCTTCTGGAGATCGCCTTGGCCTTTGTGGCACTTATCGTCTGCCTTATTCAGTTCAAGGTGGGACGTATGGTGGGACGTCGCTATGGCGATGCTCCGGCCGGCGGACAATCCCTCGGTCAGAAGAATACCGTTTTGGCTGTCTGGATGGCGCAGTCGTTCCTCGACCCGATCTCCTCGATTGCCCCTACGGCCTATATCGTTTGGCAGAATATGGTCAACTCGTGGCAACTCTATCGCCACGACAAGAAATAAGTGCTATAACAGGGTGATGTGGGCGTTAAGTCCCTACTTTTTGAAGATAAAATAGACCGCTGCCACTAAGCAAACGAAGCCGATCAGGTGGTTCCAACGCAGGGTCTCCGACTTCATAAAGACCACCGTAAAGATAGTAAAGACAACCAAGGTGATCACCTCCTGAATCACCTTCAGTTCCCAGAGCGAGAAGGGGCCGCCGTATTGTGCACTGCCTAAACGATTGGCCGGTACCTGGAAGCAGTATTCGAAGAGGGCAATGCCCCAACTCAGCAGCACGATGGCAGCCATGCCGAACTTCTCGATCTTCGAGCGGAAGACAATGTGGCCATACCAGGCCAGTGTCATAAAGGCGTTGGAGCAGACCAAAAGCAGTATCGTAAAGAGTCCCTTCATGGTTTGTGGGTTATTTGGGCGCAAAGATAGTAATTTTTTGATTTTAGAGCGGAGCTTTCAGCACCTCAATCATAGGGGCGGATGGGAATACGAAGAGTATTTTCCATCCGCCCCTATGATTGAGGTGCTGAAGGTTCTAAAAACTACTTCTTCTCCTTCAACAAATCGCGAATCTCCGTCAACAACTTCTCCTCGGCCGAGGGCTCGGGTGCAGGTGCAGGTGCAGGAGCGGGTGCTGCAGCCTCCTCCTCCTTCTTGCGGAGGCTCATCAGGTGGTTCATCGCCTTCACTATCAGGAATACGCAGAAGGCCAAAATGATGAAATCGACAACCTGCTGAATGAAGGCGCCATACTTCCATACCACCTCGCTAATGCCGTTGGCCTCGTCGGCCTTCTGGATCACAACGCCCAGATCCGAGAAGTCGGTCTTGCCGAGCAAGAGACCGATGGGGGGCATCAGCACGTCGTTCACAAACGAGGAGACGATCTTACCAAAGGCACCACCGATGATCACACCGACTGCCATGTCCATTACGTTGCCTTTGAGCGCAAAGGCCTTAAACTCTTTCAAAAATCCCATACTACTTATTTTAATTATTAGACGTTACATCGCTTTACGAGAACAAATGTAGAAAAAAAATGCCAATTTTTCACGCTTTTTGCCTCAATAATCCTCAAATCATGAAAAATTATCGGACTAAGCGGAAAAATATTGACTCTCTGAGTACCAACCCACCAATTTTTTACTACCTTTGTGTAGCGTTGTTATAAAAATAACAGCACCTGATCCTCCCCGTGGCGCAGCTTGCTGAGGCGAATGGGGCGGGCCGGGAGTGAAGCAAGGAAGAAACAGCAATAATTAATACACCTTAAAACAACCAAAAAAATTATGGCAAAGAATCTGAAGATCAGAGACCTTACGTTGCGCGACGGTCAGCAGTCGTCGTTTGCAACCCGTATGAATCAGGCGCAGATCGACCGTGTACTCCCCTACTACAAGGATGCCGGTTTCTATGCAATGGAGGTGTGGGGCGGTGCCGTGCCCGACTCCGTGATGCGCTATCTGAACGAGAACCCCTGGACCCGTCTGGAGAGCATCCACAAGGCGGTGGGAGATGTGTCGAAGTTGACGGCCCTCTCGCGTGGTCGCAACCTCTTTGGTTATGCCCCCTATACCGATGAGATCATCGAGGGCTTCTGCCGCAATGCCATTGAGAGCGGTTTGGGTATCATGCGTATTTTCGACTGCTTGAACGATGTGGACAATGTGAAGTCCACGATCAAATATGTGAAGAAGTATGGCGGTATTGCCGACTGCGCTGTCTGCTACACGGTGGATCCGAAGTATCCGAAACTCGGTTTCTTCGATCGCCTGAAGGGCAAGAAGAATCCCGCTCCGGTCTTTACTGACGACTACTTCGTGGGTAAGGCCAAGGAGGTGGCTGCATTGGGTGCCGATATGATCACCATCAAGGATATGTCGGGTCTGATTCCTCCCCAGCGCGTGAGCGTACTGGTGAAGAAGCTGAAGGCCGCCGTGAATGTTCCCATCGACTTCCACACCCACTGTACGCCCGGCTACGGCTTGGCTTCGGTTTACGCTGCCATTGCAGCCGGTGTTGATGTAGTGGACACCAACTGCTGGTGGTTTGGTGGCGGTACGGGCGCTCCGGCCCTCGAGTTGGTTTACCTCTTCTGCCGCAAGTTGGGTATTGACTTGGGCGTCAATATGGAGGCTGTGGCCAAGATCAACGAGCAACTGAAGGATATTCGTTCGGAGCTCAACGTCTCGGTATTTGGTAAGGATAAGCCCGCTCCCAAGCCCTTCAACCCGATTGTGGATGCCGTTCCTGCCGAGGTGGATCAGCAGCTTGACCGTGCCGTGAAGGCTGCCCAGGCCGATGACTTTGCCACCCTGTTGGATGCAGCCCAGAAGATCGAGGCTTACTTCGGCTTCCCCGCCCCCAACGAGCTTGTGCAGAAGGCCGAGATTCCCGGCGGTATGTACTCGAACATGGTGGCCCAGCTTCAGCAGCTCAAGGCCGAGGAGATCCTGCCCCGTGCCATGGAGTTGATTCCGACCGTACGTCTGTCGGCCGGTCTGCCTCCCTTGGTAACCCCCACCTCGCAGATTGTGGGTGCTCAGGCCGTAAACTGCGCCATGGATGAGAAGGCCGGTCGTGCCATGTATACCAACAAGTCCTCGCAGTTTGTCAACTTAGTGAAGGGTGAGTATGGTAAGACCCCCGTGAAGATTGATCCCGACTTCCGCGAGAAGATCTGCGGTTTCCGCGAGGAGACCCCCTATGATGTCTCGAAGTATCAAATGCAGCCCAACCCCGAACTCCCCGAGGCCGGTGGCGTGAAGTTGGCCGAGAACGAGAAGGAGGTGCTTTTGCTTGAGCTCTTCCCGCTGGTGGCAAAGGGTTACCTGACCGGTGTGAAGAAGGCTGCCTATGCCGCATCGCCCAAGGCGAAGGTGGATAAGGTCGTGGAGACGGCCAAGGAGGTTGCCTCGAATGTTGCCGATAAGGTACGCGAGGTGGTTGCCGACCTGAAGGAGGGTATCGAGAACTTGGGTGAGCCCAAGGCCATTGAGGGCAACACGGTGAATGCTCCGCTGCCCGGTCGCGTGATCGAGTTCAAGGTGAAGATCGGCGACAAGGTAGCTGCCGGTCAGGAGGTTGCCATCCTCGAGGCGATGAAGATGGAGAACTCCGTAACGACCGATTATGCCGGCTACGTACGCCAGTTCTTGGCCAAGGAGGGCGAGAACGTACAGACCGATGCTCCCCTCTTGGAGATCGTTGACCATGAGATTCCCCTCTCGGAGCGCGTAGAGGCTGTTGCCGCTACCGTAAAGGAGGCTGTGAAAGAGGTCGTAGAGGAGGCCAAGGAGGAGATCAAGGAGATTAAGGAGGAGATCAAGGAGGCCATTGCCGAGCGCAAAGAGGTGGTCGGCCCCACGATCAACGCTCCGCTGCCCGGTCGCGTAATCGATGTGAAGGTGAAGGTGGGCGATAAGGTGGCCGCCGGCCTGGAGGTCGCCATCCTCGAGGCGATGAAGATGGAGAACTCGATCTCGGCCGACCAGGCCGGTACCGTACGCCAGGTATTGGTCGAGGTAGGTGAGAATGTGCAGACCGACGCTCCGATTATCGAGCTGGAGTAATCTACTTCACCCATTCAAAAGAAGAGCTTGCCAATAAAGTGGCAAGCTCTTCTTTTGGTTATGGCGGTGCGGCTGATCACCTACTGATTGTCCCACTGCAAGGGGCCTCTCCACACGCCACGAATGGTGTTGGGTTCGCTCTTTAGGTCGTCGATCATCTCGAAACGCAGGGTGTAGGTGTTGTCCTCATGCGCCTCGATTTGGAGCGAACCGTCGTTCACGGGGCCATAGAGCGATCCGATGATCATGCCATCCTCCGAGGGGGTATAGTCGCAACAGAAGGTGCCCAACATAAAGCCCAGTTGTTCGTAGCCCGGCACAAACTGGAAGGGCTGGTGGTAGCCCGTGTCGGCCGTATAGTTGCCTGCCGGAATGGGGGCTGTCAGCGCAGCCTCGGGGAGGATCAGGTCGAAGATCATGGCCAGTTGCTTCACCTCGTTGAAGATCTGCAACTGCACGTTGCGCGTACCCTCACCGTAGTAGGCTCCATAGTCGAGAGCATGGGCCACGGTAGCCCCCTCGAGGTCGAGATCGAGATCTTCGGTCAGGGTCGAGTTGCCGTCGGTCGGGGGTGCAAAACCACCCGTCAGGTCGACGAGTTTGAGGGGTTGCGGCAGTGTTCCCTTGATGCGAACCCCCTCCAAGGTGAGGCAGTCGAGCGTTACCAAGCCCTCGGCCGTTACGGTGATCTCGCCCGAAGAGAACATGCCTAAGCGCAGCGGCTCATTCTCGGGGTGGGAGGAGATGTAGCTGCCGTCGGGGATGTTGATGCCATCGTCGTAGCCCGGAGCGGCCACAAAGGGGGCGGGCTCCTCCTTAATAATATAGGTGCCGGCAGGAACCCCATTGAAGATCGCTTCGGGGAGCTCGATGTAGAGTTTGCACTTAATCAGGTTGCCAAAGACACGTCCCGTCTCGGGGTCGAAGGGACTGTCCCACAACTCGAGTACCACCTTGCCGTATTGCGGGTAGTTGTCGTCGCTGCCGTGGTAGTAGGCCTCGCCACCGATAAACTCCGTGTCGAGCGGTGTAACCACTGCTCCATCGCCCCCAATTCCTACAAAGGGCAGTTCGCCCAGGAAGGTGGCCTCATAGCGCACGCCCTCCACCTCAAAGCGGATCTGAAGGTCATACTGCGCTCCGTTGTGCTTTACCGTGATCTCGCCCTCGGAGGGAGTGAGCCAGCGCCCTACCCCATCCTCGCTCTCGATCACTACATTCTTGTCCGGATCGGCCGACCAACTTCCCACGGTGGGCTCCAACGTGTGGCGGTAGCTGCCCGGGGTGATCTGCGGTTTTGAGGGATCGGCGGCCGAGGCCGTGTAGAGGCAGATGTTGATCACATAACCATCCTCAAGGGTGCGTTTGGCAAAGAGGGTGTTGTCGAAAAAGACATCCCCGGTCGAGAGGCTCAGGTAGTAGAGATCCTCCATGCCGTGCTGGTAGCTCAGGTCAACCACCTGCTCGAGGGTAAAGGCCACATCGGCCACCCACTCTTTCTCCGGATCGTTGCCATTGCCACTGCCATTCGGCTCATCACTATCGCTGCAACCGCCCAACAAGAGGCCGAACAAGGGGAAAATCCCCCATAAAAGGTGTTTCATACCATTCATCACTCAATCGTTTTTCGGGTTTCTAAAACAAATATAGCAGAAATTCTCCAAAGGAGGATCTTCCGATGGCGAATTTTACCAAAATGTAACACGGCAACCCTCTTGTAAAAGGATTGCCGTGTCTGCATTGAGCCGGTTGGCCGTGGGGGTTACTTGAACTCCACGAGCGATTTGCCGGTCATCTCCTTGGGCTGCTCTAACCCCATCAGGGCGAGTACCGTGGGGGCTACGTCGGCCAGAATACCATCCTTGACCTCCTTCACGCGCTCCGATACGACCACAATGGGTACGGGGTTGAGCGAGTGGGCCGTGTTGGGCGTACCGTCGGCATTGAGGGCGTTATCGGCGTTGCCGTGGTCGGCAATCTGCACCACCTCATAGCCGTTGCGCTTGGCAGCCTCCACCACCTTGGCGGCGCACTCATCCACGGCCGTTACCGCCTTCTCGATAGCCTCGTAGATGCCCGTGTGGCCGACCATATCGCCATTTGCAAAGTTCAGGCAGATGAAGTCGAAGGTCTGCTCGTCAAGCGCTGCGGCCAACTTGTCGGCTAC
The DNA here is from genome assembly GCA_964600455.1 of uncultured Alistipes sp. Taxonomy (GTDB): domain Bacteria; phylum Bacteroidota; class Bacteroidia; order Bacteroidales; family Rikenellaceae; genus Alistipes. The sequence goes on from CAZRJU010000046.1 coordinate 11,612, forward strand.
CTCATAGGCCGACATCTCGGGCTGCAGATCGTAGGTGGCCACCTTCGGCGAGGCAACCAAAATGCGGCTCTCGCCCTCGAACTCTGCCTCGCGGCCGCCATTCAGGAAGAAGGTAACGTGGGCATACTTCTCGGTCTCGGCAATGCGCAGCTGCTTGAGACCCAACTTCGAAACATACTCACCAATCGTGTTCTCCACATTCTCCTTATTGAAGAGGATGTGCAGCCCCTCAAACTTGGCATCGTAGGGGGTCATGCAGCAGTAGTAGAGCGGTAGCGTGTGCATCCCCTCCTGGGGCATATCCTCCTGCGTGAGGACAATCGTGAGCTCCTTGGCGCGATCGTTACGGTAGTTGAAGAAGATCACGACATCGTTGGGGGCAATACGGCCCACCACCTCGCCGGCAGC
>CAZRJU010000047.1:0-11966 GCA_964600455.1 uncultured Alistipes sp.
GCTCTTGTCTTCCGCAGAAAGCGAAGAGCCTGTCGAAACGGCATTGTTCGGTTGTCGAGGTTCGGTCTTGACGACCGTTTCTAAGACATTCGCAAGAATGTCTCTATAAAGGGAGATACCTCCGTGAGGCTGAAACGCTGCGGTTTGAAGGGTGTCTCCCTTCTTTATTTTATTGCCAACAAATACCTCATGAACATATAAACGGTTTTTATTGGCATCTTGCATAGCCCTACAAAATACATAGTTCAATTCTCCACCGTACATTATGGGATATGCGAAGTAGTGATTTAGCACACCATCTTGGCGTGTTCCGTCTTCCATTGTCCCTATATAAACAGCATTTTCAAAGCCCTCTATCAATGAAGTTATTGCATCGAGCTTCTTTTGTCCGTAACGATGAGCCAAAGAACTCTCAATAGAATTTCGGTTGATCTCAACCTCACCTACCTCTGTGTCATACAAAGCAGCTTCACTAACGTTTTCATCCCACCACTTCTCTGCCGCTTTGCGTGCTGACAGTTCCGGTGTCGATGTGATACTCCCTTTTCTGACATCAATAACAGGAGCATTGCGCAACATATCACCTCTACGCTGTTTCTCCTCCTCTGACATCGTTCTCGGGTCAAGAAGATTTATCCCACCTTGAACAGATGTCGGGGTTTCGTCCGCGGCTTCAACCACCGCATCGGCCACCTCAACTGCCGAGGGCCGGCCCGTAAGCTGTTCGATGGCGAGGTTACGAATCGAGATCTTCTGCTCCAAGGTCGCAATCTGCCCGCGTAACCGCATGCGCTCGGTGTCATTTCCGGCCTGCGCCTCAAGGGCCGTCTGCAACTGCTCGATCATGCTCTTCTTCCCGAGAATGGACGATTCGAGTTCTCCGAGGGCCGCCTCGGGGCTTCCGAGTGCAGAGACATAGAGAACCGCCATCATTTCGGGATCGGTGATGTTCTCGTAGTCAATATCCCCGGACTCGGTTCTCGGAACCACCTTTTGGTTGGCCGTGGCCGGCGCCTCAACGGGAGCACCCGCTTCAGCGGTCGCGGCCGGTGTAGTAGTGGCGGCCGGTGTAGCAGTCGCGGCCGGCTCGGCGGGCGTAGGTGCACCATTCACAGCTGCGGTATTACCCGCAAGGAAATCCTCTGCATTGCCCACCTCGAGGGCCGGCGTTATCTGCGAGATGTCGCCATGGCGCACAGTCTCGTAATCATTATTGGCCGTGCTGACGATATAGGTACCGTCGGCGTTCACGCCTGCAACAATACCGCGCTTGTCGCCGAATACCACTCCATCGCCCACGGCAGCCGTATTGGAGAGCGGTTCCGCAGGAGTGGCCTGCTCCGCGCCATTAGCCATCTCGACCTGGGCCGTGGCCACTTGCGCAGCGGGCTGAAGAACATCCAAGAAGCGCAATAACAGAGAAGAAAACTACAAAAAATGGAAAAGAAAACGTTAAGAAAGAATTACCTGGAAGAGTGTATCTTCGCAATTAAAATGTGGTGGAAACAGCTATGGTGCAAACACCAAGACACCGGCATACACTCCTGCCCATTCACCCATCCGCACGGCAACTCCATACGGTATGGTATCTGGCAACGTCGTGTGTGCCTCACCTGCGGTAAGGTGATCGAGGAGGGCCACGCTTGGAAGACCAACCTCTCGGAGAATAGAATGAAGTTGATCATGAGGCGCCTCGGCCACGAGGCAAAAGCATTCTCCATCAAACGATCCATAGAGAGGAGCCCTATGTCCGGAATATAATCATTTTGCGCAAGTTTTGTGCAAATTAAAAAATCAACAAGTGCGGCAAATGTGCCTAACTTGCTGATTTTCATTGAGCGGGAAACGGGGTTCGAACCCGCGACCCTTGGCTTGGGAAGCCAATGCTCTACCGCTGAGCTACTCCCGCAAATGCGAGGACAAAGATAAGGAAAAGTTTTTCAATTTTCATCGCATCGGCAGTTTTTTTTCTTTCAATTCACCTTTTTTATCCCTTTATCGGACTATACAAGGCAGTTTGGCTGAAACGCAAGAGGCAGCCCAAACCCGAAGAGAGGTTGTCCTTTTATGTTGGGCAACCTCTCTTGGTTCTACGAATGAAACAGGCTACTCGCTCTCAAGGGTGGCATTTTGGAAGGGGCAATTCCTGAGCTGCGGATGGGGATCACCATCGCTCATCACCCAATAGGAGTCGGTTTCATTGATCTTTAGGTTCGTAAAAATCGAGGGATCGCTCATCTCGCTCTCCTTGAAGGCATAGTGGTTACCATCGCTCTCATCGAGGTAGTAGTTGTGTTCGGTGGTGTGTACACTGCTCTTGCTCGATCCCCAGATGCGGCCCGTGTTACCACCGCTGTAACTTGTCAGCATCTTGAAGTTGACATTGCGCCACAACTCGGCATAGGAGTCGAGGTAGCCGGCAATACCGCCCAAGCCATTATCGCCGCTGATCGAGGCCGTGATATCACCCATATTGTAGCAACCGCCCACAAAGGAGTGGTCGCCACTGGTGGAAGTGCCCTCCTCCATATAGCCGACAATACCGCCCCAGTTACAACCGCCGGCCGTGCCCGAGAGGTTACCATGGTTAGCACATTGATAGATCTTGAAGTTATACTCCTCCCAAGCCGCAGCGGGATTCACGCCGATCTTACCGACGATACCGCCCGCTCCGTAGAAGCCGCCATCGGCCCGAATAGAGCCGAAATTGGCGCAGTGAGCAACCACCATGGCCGGTTTATCGCTAATGCCAAGAATACCGCCAATCGCCTTCGTTGCCCCGTTATAGCTACTGGTGGTGTTGCCCGAGATTGCGCCGAAATTGACAGAACGCTCAATCATGATAACATTGTGGTAACTACCGAGATTAACACGTGCCAAACCGACAATACCTCCTACCACATTGCGACCCAAAATCGAACCGACATTGGCACAGTCATAAATATGCGGCATTGAGGAGTTACTATAACATGCATAGCCCGCGATACCACCGATCTCGGAGCCCGACTCTCCATCCTCTATGCGGGAGTAGTTGATGCAGTTATACACTTCAACGTTCGACTCCACGCGTCCCACGATTCCACCAATCTCAATACCTGTTCCTCGCGTGAAACCCGTGGGGCCGGTATAGGCCCCCTCGATCCAGTTGCAACCAACAGCCTCGCCGACAATACCGCCCACTCGGTTACAGCCGGTAACCTCACTATTGGTACTGATGTTGCTAATAGCCGAGTCGTCCGACATCAAGCCGACCACACCGCCCACGCCGGTAGCACTCGAGGCATTGACCTTGATCGTTACATCAGGCCCACTCTCAGCGACCGTAGAGAAAGCCGGGACAACCTTATAGCCTTTATTCAAGAAGACATAGATCGGAGTGTTCCCCATGATCATACCGCGTTCCAGGTGCCCGACCACGCCACCCACATAGGCAGGTGCAGTAACGACACTGGTGGAGGTAGTGATGGGATAGGGGAGTTTAAGAGTGATCTCCTTGGCATAACCGATCAGGCCTCCTGCCTTCTCCTTCGTGGCCGTAACCGTGCAGGCCGACTGCACATCGGAGTCCTCGAAATCGAAGGAAACACGATCATGAATACCCCCGACAAGGCTGCCCACATTATACTCGCCCGACACCTCGGTCAGATTATTCTGGATACTGCCAAAATAGCAGCTCCCTCGGAATTCCAACCGGGCACCGGAGTAGAAACTGGAGATGGAGCCGATAAAACCACCCACATCCCATCTGCCCTGCAGGTTCGAGGAGATGTAGACATTCTCGAAACAAGCCGAGATGGTCTCTTCGCTCATATCGGTAACATACCAATCACCGATCATACCACCGACACCATCCTCGCTGCCACTAATCGGGAAGGCCACCGTCGTATTTTTGATGTGAAAATCCCGATTCATTTCGGCATAACCGATCAATCCGCCCACTCGCTTTGTGCCCGATAGCACCTTCATATCCTTGGTTGTCGAGCGCACCATATCCACCCAATCAACCGAAAGATCGACGCGGCTGGCATAACCGATCAGTCCGCCCACATAGGGGCCTCCCTCGATACGCAGGTTATCCAAGTAGATCTCTACGCCACTAATGGCGATCTTACACTCCTCGACCAGGCCGAACAATCCACCCACAAATTGGGAGTCGGAGTCGCCAAGGATGTTCACGCCAAGTTCGACATTGTTGACCGTTACATCAGCCCCCTTCTCGACCTTGCCAGCCAGGGCACCGATAGCGTACATCGAATCGCTGATCGTACCCTCCAGTCGGCACTCACTGATCGTAACGACAGCCCCCGAAGCGATCGAACCGGCCAGGATACCGGCCGAGTGGTTTACACCCAATATGCCGCTGGTCGAGAGCTGCAGGTTCTCGATAACGGCTCCGTTGTAGAGCACGCGAAAAAGTCCCACATCGCGGGATGTAGAATCCTCCTTCTTGCCATTGTAGGCAAAACCGTGAATGGAGTGGCCTCGGCCGTTATAATGGCCGGCAAAGTTGCAGCAATACCACCCCTCGTCAATAGTTGTCGACCCCATGTTCGAGCTCAGGTAGAGGTCGCCCCGCTGAACGAAACTCTTGTTTCGCCCGTAGGAGGGATCCTCGGCGAGCAGATCGCACATATCCATAAAGTCATACTCGTCCTTGATCACATAGGCATCCCCATCGGCATTTAGCTCCAAAACAGAATCGTAGTTCGGCACGAGCTGAACACTCTCCAGTTTGCGATTTTTGAACGTGGCAACCAACTCTCTTCCCAGGGACTTGCCAAGCTGATTGTAAGAATACATCAAATAGGTGCCATCGGGAAGATCCTCCGACTCGCCGGGAGCAGCGATCAAGAAACTAACCGCAAGCATCTTGCCAATCACCGTCACTATTCCATTGTAGTGGTAGGGTGAAAGACGTTGGGCCATCGGGTAGAGTTCAAGTTTGGCATAGAGAAAATCATCCTTTTGAACCTGATTGCCCAGCTCCCACACATCGGGAATATAGAAGGTCGTGCAGTAGCTGCCATCGGCGTTCTGCTCGACCAAAGGCTGCGGCGCAGGCTCCACCAACTCGTCATGCGAGGTGCAAGCCACGGCAATCGAGGCCAAAAGGGCCACCAGCAGGCTGTATTGCAGGAAACGTTTCATGCTATCAAGGGGTTTTATCGGTTAATAAAGATGGACTCAAAGGGAACCGGGAAGGCATTATCCCCACCGGGGATGGTCCAACGGCCATTCTGAGCGTTGAAATCCCAGTTGGAGAATTGAGCAGGATCCCGCATCTGCTCCAAAGTGAGGCCTCTACCGCCGTCGGCCATCGAGCTCACAACGGAGGCGTCGCGGGTGAAGTAGTAGTTGTCGGCCACATCGACCGTATTCTCCTTATTGGCAAAGATCACGCCTCCCCACTCATCCTCATCGGCAATGGTCAGGCAACGGAAGAGGTCGGTACCGCGCTCGATGCTTCCGGCAATGTGTCCGCCGGCCGTACCGCCACCCGCATTCAGGCAATCCTCAATCAGGCAATTCTCGTGAGCCACACCAATAATGCCGCCCACCTTGGTACTTCCTTCAGCTACGTAAACATAGCCATAGTTGCTGTTTTGAGGAACATGCACCGTATTCTCCACCGTCTCGGTACAGGTCTCCCAAATGGCATTCGCACCGCCACACACGGCACCCACACCCGACAGAACGGATCCAGCGATCGCCACCGGTGCCAACGTACCGCCCGAGGCTACAATCGTAAGCATCGTACCCACAGCCGACACGGCAATAAAGAGGCCGGAGAGCACCTGATGGGTAAACTCCTTGGCAGCCGCCTGATCGTTATACTTCTTCATCAAGTCATACTGCGCTTCGTTGATCGCCTGATCATAGCTTTGAATATGCTCATTCGAGCCGGAGAGGTAGTTGGTCATAGCAGCAAATTGCGTATTCTGCCAACCGCTCATGCCCGAGATGGCGAAGTCGCTGTTGATTCCCGGCACAAACTCGACACGCGCCTGGTTGATCTGCCCCTCCACGGCAGCACACTCCTCCAAGAGTTTGGCATAGGCCTCTTCATCCTTCTGGCGTTGTTCCTCGTTTCCTATCTTGGTTCTGAGGTTCTCGGCCCAGCAAAGGGTATCAGCAAACGTGGAGAGGGCACCAAACATCGAGGTAGCCGAGGAGAGGTTAACCACAAAATTACCCCCGATCATCTTCGCTTCCAATGTACCGCAGACCGCTCCGGCCACACCGAGCACCATCTCAATCGAGGAGTAGACCAAAGAGCCGATCTCAAGGGCTGTCCACTCATTGGGATCACCCGCCTCACCCCAAATACCGGCAAAATACTCACTGGCAGTCAGGGCTCGTGTAGCCTCCGTGTGGTAGATGTCGCCATAGTTCGTACAGTATCCCACCGTGGCACGATTACCGGCAATGGCCACGATGCCTGCGCCGTGGCTCCTGCGCGCCTCCACATCTCCATAGTTCTGGTTGAGCGAGATCGAGGCAGAGGTCGTCATGCCGACAATACCGGAGGCATAAGCATCGGCATAGATATAGCCGCGATTGACGCAGTTGTGCACCACGGCAATGGCTCCGTTGGCCACGATGCCGGCCGCATAATCCTCTTTTGCGGTGATATTGCCCTCGTTGTAGCCGCCATAGACACCGATTTGGGCCTCACCACAAAGACCTCCCACCAGCCGATCACCCGACACGTTGGCGTAGTTGGCAGACTGGTAGATGGCCACATTGTTGTAGATAAAGCCGCCATCCTCGGGATCTCCACCGGCAAATCGGGCACTTCCTACCACACCGCCAACTCCCGTGCGACCGATGATCTCGCCATGGTTCCTACACCCGGCAAAGACTCCGGCTCCCACGCCTCCGGCAATACCGCCACAACCCACATCATTGAGGCCGCTCTCTTCATCATAGTCCACAAAGTCGACAGCACCCGAGATCCGGCCGCGATTGACGCAGGATCCGGCCGCAAGCGAGTCGCACATACCCACAATACCGCCGGCAGAGTTGAAGCTCGATGTTACCTCGCTTGTATTCTCGCAGTGGTAGGCCAACAGCGACGAGGTGCGCACACCGGCACCCACCACGCCACCGGCCTGGTGCATCGAGCGGATGGCATTGCCCAACGAACGGCTCTCGTGTACATGGGCTCGGGACTGGTAATCCACAATTCCGAGCAGACCACCCACGCCATAGCTATTCTCGGCAGCGCCCTCGATCGTACTCTCGCTCACGGTGCAGTTGTCGATCATGGTCGAAAGGCGACGGCCCTCGCTGCTGATCGCAATGCCGACAAGGCCGCCTACCGCCATATTTCCCTTGAGTCGGGCCCTCTTGAGGTGGAGGTTATAGATGCGCGAACCCTCTGAGACACCGACAAAGCCCACCGGAGCCATCAACTCGCGCTCAACCCAGAGGCCGCTAATCGTGTGGCCCCCACCATCGTAGGTGCCACGGAAGGGGAGGGATTGCTGGTAACCGATCGGAAGCCAACCCTCCTTACGGTGGGCCATCTTGGAGAGCTCTTCACCATTCAGATTGCGCAACTGCAGGAAATAGGTGTTGTCGCTAATCGCGCTGTTGTAGCGAATGTCGTTCGATTTGTTAAGCAAGTTGATGAGTTTATCGTTCGAGGCAATATAGAGGGTGTCGACCTCCGTCCCCGAAGAGAACATATCAAAGATCTCGTTATAGTGGCTGTGCATCTGCATCATTCCCTCTCTAAAGGAGATGCGGCAGCCTAAGCCAAACTCGCAACGTTTCGAATTACCCTCCTCATCCCAGCCGTCATAGGCAATGTAGAGGAGTTGGTAGTCCCCCTCGCTCAGGCCGTGAATCAGTTCGATCTCCGAACGGTCGCCTATGCGGTTGTGGGTGGCCCCGCGCTCGATAATCGACCCGTCGGGAGCCTTGATATAGAGCATTACCTCCCGAATATCAAACCCCTCACACCCCTGCTCGATAGAGATCAGGGTGTTGGTACCGATAAAGCCATCGGTCGGATTCTTGTATCGGGGATCGTCGTAGGCGGGGTCGTCTTGGCACGAGGCCATCAGAAGGAGTGTCGCCACAAGCAGGGGAGCCAACCCCCATCTTCTACCATCTTTCATAATCGTCTACTGTTTGCGTGAGTAAAAAAATAAATATCCAATATACAAATATAGAAAAATCAGGGAAAATTTCCGCCAAAGGGTGAAGAAATTAATCAAAATGTAACATCTCATCTTCGGCAACACGAAAAAAGCCCGGGCCGAGATCGCCATATTCTACAAAAAATAGGTATCTTTGCCCTATGAAGCAGTTGGTGGACAGATGGGTTGAGTTGGGAAGAGGCCTGGAAGCGCTCACTCCCACAACACCGGTGGTCGTGGCGGCCTGCCGCGAGAACCCCTGGTTTATGCCCGACGAGGTGGTGGGGGCAGCGCATGCCTTTGCTCGACAGATGCTCGGGCGTAAAGCACTCGAAGAGTGGCTGCTCGACTATCCCCAACTCCCTGCCACAAGACCTCGCCGCGTGGGAATCATCATGGCAGGCAACATCCCCTTGGTGGGGCTCTTCGATCTGCTTTGCGTCTTGATCGCGGGCCATCGGGCCATCGTCAAGCCCTCGAGTAAGGATCGCCTTTTGATGGAGTGGGTGGTGGAGCAACTCCGGGCTATCGACCCCACAACCCCGGTGGAGTGGTTCCAAAAAGAGGGCCCCGCTCCGGAGGCCGTGATTGCCACCGGGTCGGACAATGCCCTCAGGGCATTCCGCGCCTCCTATGCCGGCATGGCGACCCTCCTGCGCGGTTCACGCCAATCGGTCGCCCTGCTCGACGGAAGCGAAAGCGAGGCCGAACTTCAGGGGCTGCAGCAGGATATATTTGCCTACTCGGGGTTGGGCTGCCGCAACGTATCGCTCCTCTTCCTGCCCGAAGGATTGGAGCCCGAGATCACCCCTCCGGTCATGAATCCGCTCTATGCACAGAACTATCGCCATCGGCGGGCCCTTAGGCAACTGACGGGGCTTCCCGGCCGCGATTTGGGCGGCGCGCTTTTGGCGGAGGGGCGGGATTTCTCGTCAGCCCTGAGCGAGTTGACCGTCTACCGTTATCATCACCTCGGGGAGGTGGAAGAGTGGCTTCGGGAGCACGATAGCGAGGTGCAGTGTGTGGTAGGCCGTGCAATCGACCACCCCCGCAGGGTCGATTTCGGTCAAGCCCAATCCCCGACCCTTAGGGACTATCCCGATGCGGTCGATGTGCTTGCATTTTTGGCCGAATTATAGTACATTTGTGAGAGACTGAAAGATAAAACAAGAACGAAATATGGCTATTGTATTCAAATTCAGAATGTTGAGCGACGAGAACGACCACTTCGTACGCGACTATGAAGTACCCGCCGAGATGAACTTGGTGGAGTTGCACGACTTTATCCGCACGACGTTGGAGTACGAAGAGGGGATGGTCTCGTTCTACACGGCCGACGATCGCTGGGAGAAACAGCAGGAGTTTACCTTGATGGATATGGGCTTTGCAGTGGGGGAGAATGCCCCCCGCCCAATGAACGAGGTACGTCTGCGCGACATCATGCGCCATGTACACGACCGCCTGGTCTACCAATTCGATCTCTTCGGCGACCGTGCCTACTACCTTGAGCTGATGGATGTGGATTCGGCCGAGCCCGACAGAACTTACCCGCGCGAGGCCTTTGCTCACGGAGCCACTCCCGATCAGTACGAGGCCGGCATCGCCGAGGACGAAGGGTCGATCTTCGACGAGATGATGGGGAGCTTCAGCGACTTCGAGGGCGACGACTCGGTTGATGACGAATACCGCTACTAACCCCCACTCAACGTGAGCAGGCGACGACTGATCGTAATTGTGGGCCCTACGGGCTCGGGAAAGACGGATTTGAGTATCCGTCTGGCATGTCATTATGCCGCCCCGATTCTCTCGATGGATTCACGCCAATTCTACCGCGGCATCCCGATCGGCACAGCCCAACCCACCCCCGAGCAACTCGCCCGGGCGGAGCACCATCTGATCGCCTCTCACGCCTTGGAGGATGGGCTCAACTGCGGCAGCTACGAGCAACTGGCCCTCTCGATCTTGGAGGAGCTCTTTCAGCGCCACGATACGGTGGTGGCTGTGGGGGGCTCGGGGCTCTATGTGCAGGCCCTCTGCGAGGGAATGGACGAGCTGCCCGAAGCTGACGAGGCCCTGCGCGAGGAGCTCAATCGACGTCTGTGCGAGGAGGGGTTGGAGGCCTTGGCGGCAGAGCTCCAAAAACTCGATCCCACCTATTGGGCTGAGGTGGATCGCCAAAACCCGGCCCGTGTGATGCGCGCACTGGAGGTATGCCTCCAAAGCGGCCGTCCCTACTCCGAGATGCGCACCGGAAAGCGCCATGTGCGCAACTTCGAAATTCTGAAGATTGGGGTAGATATGCCCCGCGATCAGCTCTACGAGCGTATCAACCGCCGTGTGGATCTCATGATCGAGGAGGGCTTGGAAGAGGAGGCAAGAAGGGTCTATCCGCTCCGAAGACTCAACGCGCTCCAGACGGTAGGCTACAAGGAACTCTTCGCCTGGTTCGACGGCAAAATCTCGCTTAATGAGGCGATCGAACTGATCAAACGCAACTCGCGCCGCTATGCCAAACGCCAACTCACCTGGTTTCGGCGCGACGAGGCCATTCGTTGGTTTCACCCTGCCGACGTAGAGCCCATTATCGCCCACATCGACTCCTCTACAAAGGCTGAATAGCCCTTTTTTCAGCCGGAATCGCCTTTGGCACCCATCTTGCACACCCCTTTGCAAATCCAGATTCTGCAAGATGATTATCACCCCGCAAGAGCACAACGTACTCTTTGAAGCCTTCCCTCGCGAAGGCTATCGTGACGACGTGGAGGCCATACGCCCCACAACCCTTGCCCGCTATGGCGAGCAGGAGTGGCGAGCCATCACCCTGACCGCCGAGATGCACGGCCACTTAGGAGTCTATGCCGTTTTAGGTTGCAAGATGGGGCTTGCCGCACTCGAACACCCGATCAGTTGCGAAGCCCCCTTACGCATCCTCTCCTATGCCGGAGCAAAACCTCCGGTCAGCTGCCTGAACGACGGGCTGCAGGTGGCCACGGGATCGACCCTCGGCCATGGACGGATCGAGCTCTCGTCCGAAGGCCCGGCCCGCCCGATGGCCCTTTTTATGCAGGGAGATCGCCGCCTGCGCTTACGCCTGAAACCCGCCTTCGACCAACTTCTCGCAGAGAGCCTTGAGGAGGTTATTCACACCGCAGGAAATCGCACATCGGCCTATTGGAGTGCGATGCGCAGGATTGCGCTCGAGTGGTGGAGGGAGTGGGATCGCCACAAAATCTTTGTAGTCGAGAGGCTTGATGGCGAGAAAGATTTTGGATAATCGGATTTTTTTTCTACTTTTGTGGCCTCTAACCAAGCGTAGAGGCCCGGATGGTGGAATCGGTAGACACGCCGGACTTAAAATCCTGTGGCCAGTAATGGCCGTGCCGGTTCGATCCCGGCTCCGGGTACTGCAAAAGAGAAGTTCGTTAGGGACTTCTCTTTTTTTGTACCCCGAGCCGGAATCGCTCAGTCGGTGGCGGTGTGGCTGTGGTATCTCGGGCGGCATTGTTGCTCCCGCAACAACTTTATCTTTGGCGGATGTCGCGCTTTGAAAATTTCTTTTCCGCCACATCCGCCAAAGATAAACAATCTCCGATTGTAACGCCGCCCTTCGCACTGCGCAAACCTGCAGCGACCGTTCGACCCCGAAACAGAAAAACGATGAGGAAGCGCTCCAGAATAAACGCCTCCTCATTTTTAGGAAAGGGGTAGTATAACTACTTTTTAGCAGGGGTAGCGATGGATTCACGCATCTGCGTATCGGCCATCACATTCTTCATCTTGTAGTAGTCCATGATGCCCAGGTTTCCGTTGCGGAAGGCC
>CAZRJU010000048.1:0-11773 GCA_964600455.1 uncultured Alistipes sp.
GGCGGATGTTCGCTTGGCCGTCAATGGCAAGGCTCCCGTTGAGCACTATGGTCGTCAGGGCGGTATGCTCTTCGCTCCGGATGAGGTTTTGAAAGCACTCAAAGAGAAATTTATTAAATAAGAAATGGCTATGGCAGAAGTTGAAATCAAACAGGAAAACTTGGTCTATGCAAGACCCAAGCTGTTGACCGATAACGTGATGCACTATTGCCCGGGCTGTAGCCACGGTACGGTGCACAATCTGGTGGCCGAGGTCATCGAGGAGATGGGCCTGGAGGGTAAGACCGTTGGTATCTCGCCCGTAGGTTGCTCGGTATTCGCCTACAACTACATCAACATCGACTGGGTGGAGGCTGCCCACGGTCGTGCCCTTGCGGTGGCAACGGCCATTAAGCGTCTCTATCCCGAAAATATGGTATTCACCTATCAGGGTGATGGCGATATGTCGGCCATCGGTACGGCCGAGACGATCCACGCTGCGGCTCGTGGCGAGAATCTCGTAGCCATCTACATCAATAACGCAATTTACGGTATGACCGGTGGCCAGATGGCGCCCACTACCCTCTTGGGTATGAAGACGGCTACGACCCCCTATGGCCGTGATCCCCGCCTCAATGGCTACCCCTATAAGATTGCCGAGATGATGGCCCACCTTGAGGGTACGACCTACATCACCCGACAGAGTGTTCACACCCCTGCCAACGTGCGCAAGTGCAAGAAGGCCATTCGTCAGGCCTTTGAGAACGCCATGGCCGGTAAGGGATTCAACCTCGTGGAGGTGGTTTCGACCTGTAACAGCGGTTGGAAGATGTCGCCCGTAGCTGCCAACAAGTGGCTTGAGGAGAACCTCTTACCCTTCTACCCGCTGGGTGATATCAAGAATGTTAACAAATAATCAGCGCCAAACGACCATGAAGGAAACAATGATTATTGCAGGATTCGGAGGACAAGGTGTTCTCTCGATGGGTAAGATTCTCGCCTATTCGGGCGTGATGCAGGATTACGAGGTAACCTGGATGCCCTCCTATGGTCCCGAGATGCGTGGTGGTACGGCCAACGTAACGGTGATCCTGAGCGATAAGCCGATTTCGTCGCCCATTTCGCACGAGTTCGATACCGCCATTATCCTCAACCAGCAGTCGCTTGACAGCTTCGAGCAGAAGGTGAAGCCCGGCGGTGTTTTAATCTACGACACCAACGGTATCACCCGCCATCCCGTGCGCACCGACATCTCCGTCTACACCATCGACGCTACCGCCGAGTGTGCCCGCATGGGGCAGGCCAAGCTCTTCAATACCATGATCTTAGGTGGCTACCTGAAGGTTCGTCCCGTGGTAGAGCTCTCCAATGTAATGGTGGGCCTCAAGAAGTCCCTCCCCGAGCGTGCTTGGAAGATGCTTCCGGCCAACGAGGAGGCGATTAAGCATGGTATGGAGATTATCAAGCAAATCCGCTAATTTTGTTGTGATAAGGCCGCACCTGCGGCACATCTCAAACAAAGCCCGAACGGGACGTACATTCAGTACTACCCGTCCGGGCTTCTTATTGCGATGTACCGTATCTGCAACCTTCTGACAACAAAATAACCCTTCTACCTATCGCCAATTTTTTTCGTCGAGCGTTGCAGCTAACCACTTCTGACAACAAAATTGGGTTTCGGGGGGATTGGACTAAGAATCCTGGGAATCCCGTGAGGCCTACAACGCCCTGAGGAATTCCAGGATTCCCGGTCTTTCCAAAATCCCCGGTCTATGCCCCCCCCTTCAGCTTATGCCATCTGCAGTTGCTCAACTCCTCTCAGGCCGAGGAGCAGCTCTTTGATGGTCATGCGGCGTTTGCCGGCCAGTTGGAGGTCGAGGAGCGAGATCCAGCCATCGGGGCAGGCAACGTGGAGGAAGCTGCGGCCATCGCTCGAGATTGCGCCGGGGGCGACATCGTGAGCGGTGGGGATAAAGCGACATTCGAAGAGTTTTACCGAGAGTTCCTCGTCGCTTCCGGCCCGCTGCATCAGGCTCCAGGCTGCAGGATAGGGCGAAAGGCCACGTACAAGGTTGATGATGCGTTCGCCTGACCGGTTCCAGTCGATGCGGCAATCCTCCTTGAAGATCTTGGGGGCGGGGCGCAGGCTCTTCTCGTCGATATGGGCCTGTTCGATGGGTTGAATATCTCCGGCTGCGATACGTTCGACGGTCTCGACTACCAAGCCGCGGCCGGCCAACATCAGCTTCTCGTAGAGCGAGCCGATATTCTCCTCGGCTTCAATGGGCATGCGTAGTTGTCCGATGATCGCCCCCTTGTCGATCTCCTCATTGAGCAGGAAGGTGGTAACGCCCGTCTCCTTGTCGCCATTGATAAGGGCCCAGTTAATCGGTGCGGCACCGCGATACTCGGGCAGCAGCGAGGCGTGGAGGTTGAAGGTACCCAAGGGGGGCATGGCCCAGATGATTTGAGGCAACATGCGAAAGGCAATGACAATCCCAAGGTCGGGCTTTAGGGCCCGCATAGCCTCGACAAAGGCCTCGTCGCGCAGCTTCTCGGGCTGCAGGATCGGAAGGCCCAACTCTCGGGCCGCGATCTTTACGTCGCTCTCATGCAACTTACGGCCCCGACCGGCCGGTTTGTCGGGCGTGGTAACCACAGCCACCACATTATACCCTCCCTCAACGAGGGTTTTAAGCGAGGGCACGGCAAATTCGGGCGTACCCATGAATACGATGCGTAGATCCTTGGCGTTCATGTGCGGGAGATTCGTTAATGGGGTTGACTACTCTTGATCGGTGCTGTCGGCGGGTTGCAGAGCGGCTTTTGCAGCCCGCTTGGCGGCACGGCGCTCCTTGTGGCGCTCACGCATGGCCTTCCACTTGCCGATATACCAATCCATATCCAGCAGACCGGAGTCGTTGGTTGCCTGGTAGGTGAGATAGAGGGCGATGGGGGCCAGGATAAAGGCCGAAAGCCACATGCCGTAGATCGCCTCCCAGCTACCCTCTTTGGCCAACTTTTCGCCCGTGAGCGAGATGATGTAGTAGATCACGAAGAAGATCACCGAGATCACGATCGGCATACCTAAACCGCCCTTGCGGATGATGGCGCCGAGCGGGGCTCCGATCAAAAAGAAGATGATGATCGAGATCGGGAGCGAGATCTTGCGGTGCCACTCCACCTTGCTGCGGTAGAGACGGTCGAGCGAGTCTTTTGTTACGCTCTCGTCGAAGTTGAACATGCCGCGCGAGGATTTCGCCTTGGTGCGGGCTAAATCCCAGATCTTATCCTGATCGCGCACCCCTTTTAGGGCGATGGAGTCGATGGCCGACACGGGACGGAAATGGCTCTTGTCGTAGAGCAGCGAGTCGGGAAGCGAGAGCACGGTGTTGTCCTTGGCAAAGAGGTGATCCTTCAGCAGGGGTTCGTAGGAGCGGGTGGTAGAGGTGTTGACCGTCACCTCCAACTCAGCTATATCGCTCTCGAGCTGGGTGATGTTTTTGGTGTTGGCGTTGCTGTAGAGCGCGGCATCCGTGCGGGCCATATCGAAGCCCTCCATCGGAATATTGAGCCGCTGCACATCGAAGATATGGCGCGAGAGCGAGTTCTTGGTATACCAATTCTGGGCGTTGCGGGTCTGGTCGTAGGTCTCGCCGTTGTAGAGTGTTACGCGCAAGAACTTCTTATCGTCCGAGAGGCGGATATAGCCCGAATCTGCCATGGTGGTCGTCATGTTGCCGTTCGAGGAGCGGTTGTCGTAGATCAATACATTGGTCAGCAGACCCGTGTTGGGATCCTGATGCTCGACACGAATACTCATGTCGTCGATTCCGTTGAAGAAGAGGCCGTCCTGAAACTCGATCGTCTGCTTCTGCTGCTTGATATCGTAGCGCAGACTATACATCTGTTTGTAGGAGTAGGGAACCAGGTTGTTGACCAAGAAGAAACTTCCCACAGCCACCAACAGCACTACGACAATGAGCGGCTGCATGATCTTCGGGAGCGACATGCCGGCCGACTTCATGGCCAACAGCTCGTAGTTCTCGCCCAGATTTCCCATCGTCATAATAGCCGCCAAGAGCATTACCAGCGGCAGACCCATCGGCAACATGGTGATCAGGGCGTAGCCCAAGAGCTCCATGATGATACTCAGGCTCAAACCCTTACCCACCAATTCGTCGATATAGCGCCATAGGATGTTCATCAATAGGATGAACATGATGATGAAGAAGGTCATCACCAACGGCCCGAGGTAGGACTTCAGTACGAGTTTATGGATGGTTTTCAATGCTACTGGGCAATTTTAAGTTTCAATCGACAAAGATAAGCAATTTTTGTGGCAATCAATGCGACGGTGAGGGTAAATATGATGGCGGCTCCGGGAGGAACCTCTAAGTAGTAACTCAGGATCAGCCCCGCAATGTTGCCTGCGCAGCCGATCAGGGGCGAAAAGAGGAGCAGAAGGCGATAATCTTTGCTCAAGGTGTTGGCAATAGCTACGGGAAGTGTCAACAGTGAGAGGAGCAGGACAATTCCCATCGTGCGGATCGAGAGCACGATGGCAAGGGCCACGACGGCCGCCATCAGGTAGCTGATGCGGCGGGTGGGTACCCCCTGGCTGCGGGCAAATTCGCGGTCGAAGGCGGTGTAGAAGATTGGTCGCATCCAGCAGAGTACTCCCAGCAAGAGCCCGGCGCAGAGCCATGCTAAGGCATGAACATCCCCGCGCGTTACCGTAACGATGCTGCCGAAGAGGTAGTTGGCCATATCGCCCGAGTGGTAGCCCGGCGTGAGGGCCATGAAGAGGGCTCCAATGGCCATTCCTACCGACCAAATAATGCCGATGGCCGAATCTTCGCGGATACGCCCTCGCTCGCTGCACCACTCAATCCCCCAGGCGGCAGCCAGAGCAAAGAGCGTGGCGCCTAAGATGGGGTTGATGCCGAAGTAAAAGGCCAGGCCCAAACCTCCGAACGAGGAGTGGGTGATGCCGCCGGCCAAAAAGACCTGGCGCCGTGAGACGACATAAGTCCCCACCATGCCACAGGCCACACCTGCCAAAATGGCTGCCCAGAGGGCATTGCGCAGGTAGTCGTAGGCGATAAGATCGTGTAAAAATTCCATCTGCTCGGCGCTTTTTTTTGAAAACCTCTCTAAAGAGAGGGGCAAAAGTACGAATCTTTTTTCGATTTTTCCTATCTTTGTCGGAAGTTTTCTACCATTGAACCTATAGAGACGATGCGTAAAGTCAGTTTTCATACCTTAGGCTGCAAGCTCAACTTCTCGGAGAGCTCTACCCTCGCCCGTCAATTTGTAGAGGGCGGTTTCGAGCGCGTGAACTCGGAACTTGAGGCCGATATTGCAGTGGTCAATACCTGCTCGGTAACGGAGCATGCCGACAAGAAGTGCCGCAATCTGATCCGCCGTATTCACCGCCGCAACCCCAAGGCGCTGATCGCTGTGACGGGTTGCTATGCCCAACTTAAACCCGAGGAAATCGCCCGCATAGAGGGCGTTTCCATTGTGTTGAGTAACAATGATAAAGGAGATTTATATCAACGTGTCGTTGAACTATCTCGAGAGAGCCCCGTGGAGGTCTACTCCTGTGAGGTGGAGTCCCTCACACGCTTCTTTGCCGCCTTCTCGTCGAGCGACCGCACGCGTACGTTTCTCAAGGTGCAGGATGGCTGCGACTACTGCTGCGCCTACTGCACGATCCACTATGCCCGCGGATCGAGCCGCAACCTGCCGATTGCAACCTTGGTGGAGCAGGCTCGAAGAATCGCTGCCGAAGGTCAAAAGGAGATTGTTCTCACGGGGGTCAATACGGGGGACTTCGGGCGTACGACCGGCGAGCGCTTTATCGACCTTTTGCGGGCGCTTAATCAGGTGGAGGGAATCGAGCGTTACCGCATCTCCTCGATCGAACCGAACCTGCTGACCGACGAGATTATCGATTTTTGTGCCGCCTCGCCCAAATTTCAACACCACTTCCACATCCCCTTGCAGAGCGGTTCGAACAAGGTGCTGGCCGGAATGCGCCGCCGCTATACGGCCGAGCGCTTCAGGGATCGTGTCGAGCGTGTGAGGGAGAAGATGCCCGACGCCTTCTTCGGGATAGATGTGATTGTAGGCTTCCCGGGCGAGGGTGAGGAGCAGTTTATGGAGACCTATCGCCTTTTGGAGGAGCTCAAACCCTCGTTTCTGCATATCTTTCCCTTCTCGGAGCGACCGGGGACACCGGCTGTGGAGATGCCCGATAAGGTGCCTCCACAGGTGGCTGCGGAGCGTGTGGAGCGCCTCGAAGTGCTCTCGCGGAGGTTGCATCGCTCCTTCGTGGAGGAGCAGCTTGGTCGTGAGGCGGAGGTGCTCTTTGAAAGTACGGTGCGGTGTGGTATGCTCTTTGGCTATACGGGCAACTACTGCCGTTTTGCGGCCCCCTATGATCGCTCGCTGATCAACCGTATTGTGCGTGTTAAGCCCCTTGGCGTGGAGGAAAATGACGATCTGCGGGGCGATGTATTGGAAAAGTAGCAAATATTTCCTACCTTTGTAGAGTAAATTGCTAACAACTAAGTAGCTTATGACCGGTATCCGTAAACGTGTAACCATCGGTTTCTTGAGTGCCGTGTTGCTGCTCTTCATCTCGGGAATGCTCTCCCTCTTCGAGCTCAATCAGTTGAGCCGCGGAACTGATGAGATCCTGAAGGCCAATCAGCGTAATATTGAGTTGGCCAAGGAGATGCTCGATGCAGCCCATGACCAGAATATGGCCTTCATTCGCCTTTCGATCTTCCGCGAGGCGAAGTATGACAGCCTCTGCCGTGCCTCGTTAAAGCGCCTGGAGGAGACCCTCGCTGTTGCTCGTGAGGAAGCTTTGGATAAGAGCTTCCTGGATTCGCTTTTCTTGGCAACAACCGAACTGCGTCTTTTGACCGACCGATTCCTGGCCGATTTTTCGGCTCAACAACGAGCCTTGGAGGCGCGTGCCGATTCGCTCACGTTGGCGGCGCGCGAGGGGCTCGATTCGTTGGCTCATGCCTCGGTGGACAGCCTTGGGGCCTCTTCGGTGGTGGTGGCCCCGGCCCCCACGGTGGCCGACTTTGTGGAGCAGGAGCGCCACGATGCCATCTATACGCGTCTGACGGCGGCCATTCGTACCTACATGACCTCGACACAGAGCTCGCTGGCTCCGCGCACCGAGCTCATGAAGAAGAATGCCTACCGCGCCGTAATGCCGGTGTTGGTATCGCTTCTGGTGATGATCGCCATTGTACTGATGCTCTACTACTTCACCCTGCTCTACTGCGTAAATCCCGTCTTGAGAATCAACCGCAGTCTGGGTGATTTTATTCAATTCCGCATCCCCTACCGACCCAAGAAGGCCGATTTCCAGGATGAACTCTCGGAACTGAACGAGAAGATCGAAATGATGATCACCCTCTCCAAACAACAGACCCCTAAACCCTAAAGCCCGAATATGCGTTTTCAAGTAGTTCTGCGTTATGTCGGCTTTGTCCTGCTGATCTTTGCCGCCTTCATGTTCCTATGTGCCGGCATTGCTTGGTATTCGGGGCCCGACTCGTCGTTCTACCCGTTGCTTCTTTCGGCGCTGTTGACCACCCTGCTCGGCGGCTTTCCGCTGATCTTTGTCGGGCGACAGGAGCAGATCACTACCAAGGAGGGTTACTCGATTGTGGTGGGGTCGTGGCTTGTGGCCTGTATCGTGGGGATGTTTCCCTACCTGATGTGGGGAGGTGAGTTTACCCTGATCAACGCCTGGTTTGAGAGTGTCTCGGGCCTTACGACCACCGGAGCCTCCATCCTGACCGATGTGGAGGCCCTGCCGCGCGGATTGAGCTTTTGGCGTATTGTCTCGGCCTGGATTGGCGGTGTGGGCGTGGTGATGTTTGCGCTGTTGATCCTCCCCTCGATGGGGCGCTCGAAGAAGATGCTCTCGAGCGTGGAGCTCTCGGCGGTGGCCAAGGATGATTTCCACTTTCGTACGCAGCGTATCGTGCAGATTCTGCTTCTGGTCTACTTGGGGCTCACCCTCTCCTCGTGCCTGCTCCTGAAACTCAGCGGCCTGAACTGGTTTGATGCCCTGACCCATGCCATGTCGGCCTCGGCCACTTGCGGCTTCTCGACCAAGAATCTCTCGGTGGCCTACTTCGGCTCGTTTGCCGTGGAGTTGATCCTGATGGCTACGATGATCATTGCCGGTATCCACTTTGGCCTGATCTACTCGACCCTGATGGGAAGCCGCAGCAACCTGATGCGTTCGGAGGTGGTACGTACCTATCTTTCGTTCCTTTTGGGGGGCGGTGTGCTGATTGCCCTCTCGCTTTGGATAGCCGACATCTACCCCAACCTCTTCACCTCGCTACGCTATGCCATGTTCCAATTTGTGGCGCTGGTTACGACTTCGGGTTTCTCGACGGCCGATTCCAACACCTGGACTTCATTTGCCATCATCATCCTGATCTTCGGTTCGATCGTCTGTGCCTGTGCCGGCTCCACCTCGGGAGGTCTGAAGATGAACCGTCTGATCCTCTCCTATAAGGTGCTGGTTGCCCGTTTGCAGCGTCAGCAACACCCCAACGCCATTATCCGTGTGCGGGTGGACGGTGTTTTGCAGGAGGATGAGGTGATCTATACGGCCATGATTTTTGTGGTGGCCTATATGGTGCTGATCTTTGTCGGCACCCTGCTCAATACGCTCTTCGGGGCCGATCTTTTGACCGCCTTCTCGTCGGCTGTTGCCTGCCTGGGTAACGTGGGGCCCGGATTCGGGGAGGTGGGTTCGATGGCCAACTATGCTTCACAGCCCGCCCTGCTGAAATTTGTGGGAACCCTGCTGATGCTCTTTGGCCGTCTGGAGATCTTTGGTTTGGTACAACTCTTCTTCATCAAGTGGTGGAGATAAACCGCATAAAGCAATATGGTCATGAAGCGACTCTTTATACCCTTCTGTCTACTGCCACTCGCCGCTTCGGTGGAGGCAACTACCTTCGTGCGAAGTGATCGGGAGCAGGATTCGCTCTATTGGGCTGCCATGGAGCGTGCCGAGTGCCTCGAAGAGCGAATCGACTCGCTCGATGGGGAGGCTGCACGCCTGCGTCGGCAGTTTCGGGAGGAGCCCGAATTGCGCGACTCGATTGGTGGGGTGATCCTTGGCTTGGAGCGGGAGTTGGCCCTTGGGCGCAGTGAGCGTAGCGAGGCGGTAGGCACGGTGAATCGGATCGAGCAGGTGTATCTCGCTCGCGGGGAGGAGTTACCTCGTCGGGAGTCCATCGAGCACCCGTCGGAGGGTCGCGTTGAGGGGGTACGCCACCGCAATCTGATCGCCAATACCTGCTTTAGGGAGGCCCTTCCGAGCGAGGAGTATGCCTCCTTGGAGGAGGCGCAGCGCTACGAGCGCATGGCCTCGGAGAGCATCGAACACTATGCCGAGAACTATGCCATCCTTTTGGAGATGCAGCAACAACTCCTTGCGACAACCCGCCAGAGTGAGGCCGATTCGCTCTACGATGCGATGCAGCGCCTCGAGCAGGAGAATGTTACCCTCGATGGGCTTTTGGCGCAGACCTGGAGCCGTATATTCGACCAGAAGAGTTATGCTTACAGTTACCTGCTGGATGCCGAAGGCCGGCTCGATCTCTTGGAGCAGGGAACGGCTCGATTGGTGGAGGCACAGCGTCACTCCGAGGCGCAGCGGGGCGAATATGCTTCGGATGCCTTGGTCGACTATTTTGTGCAGAAACCGGCTCTGGTGGCTTGGGAGAGCTCGTTGGCCGATGCTTTCGGACTTATCGAGGCCTCGGATTCGTTGCGTGGCGAGGCGGAGTATTTAGCCTCGGTGGAGTATCGTCTGCCCCACCTGATCTACGAGCGTCGTTATCTGCTGCCCTACACCTCGATCGACTTTGCCTCGCCTCCCAAATACAACAGCCGCAACCCGATCCCCGAGTGTGAGGTCTATGACCACGGTACAATCTACCGCATCCGTCTGGGGAGCTATAAGTATAAGCAGCAACCCTCGATCTTCCGCGGGGTCTACCCCTTGGCTTATCTGCACGAGGAGGGCCGCTATGTCTACTATGCCGGAGGTTATGCCACGAAGGTTGAGGCTCGGTTGGCTGCCGAGGTGCTTTTGCAGCGCGGCTTCAAACGCCCCGAGATTGTTCGTTGGGTGGATGGCGCAAAGGAGAATGTCGCCATGGATGAGCCCGAGGCCCTCTATCGGGTCGAGATCGCCGGTGTGCAGAGTCTCAGTGAGGAGCTCAAGCAGACGATCCGCACGGTGGCTCCCGAGGGGGAGTTGGCGCGTATCGGTGGCCGATTTGTGGTGCAGAGTTTTGATGATAGGGCCCGGGCCGAGGGGGTGATGTCGGCCATTCGCCAGGCCGATCCCTCACTGGAGGTGAAGGTGGTGGAGATGAAAAATTAGTCCGAAGGCTTGCTTTTTTTTGAAAAAATAACTATCTTGCGGTGTGAGATTCATTAAAATGGGAAGACTATGTTTTCGATACTCTTATTGATTCTGCTGGCCATGCTCTTTTTGTTGGCCGAGTTGGTGCTTCTGCCCGGTGTCACGGTGGCGGCTCTGCTGGCCATAGTGGCTGCAGGTGGAGCGATCTATTTGGCCTTTACGGGCTATGGCGTAGTGGCGGGTTGTGTGGTGATCGGAGTGATCATCCTGCTCGCCGTATTGGTGGTGATCTTCTCGCTCAGGGCCAAGACCTGGCAGCGTTTTGCCCTGAAGGAGCGCCTTGAGGAGTCGGTGGCTCAACCTCTCGCAGAGCGTGTTCGATTGGGTAGCCGCGGTTATGCCCTCTCGCGCCTCTCGCCCATGGGACGTGTGGAGATAGCCGGCGAGAGTTTCGAGGCCAAGTTGCAGAGCGGCTATGCCCTGCCGCGTACGGAGGTGGAGGTCGTGGGCTATGAGAACGACCACCTGGTTGTGAAAGTAATTCAATAAAACAATAAGAACTATGGATGTAGGATTTTTGGCCTTGATGGTCTTTTTAGGTTTTATCGCCGTATGGCTGATCTTCTATTTTATTCCGGTGGGATTGTGGTTCTCGGCGCTGGTTTCGGGTGTGAGAATCAGCCTGCTGCAACTGATCCTGATGCGTTGGCGTAAAGTGCCCCCCTCGACGATTGTCTCCTCGATGATCGAGTCGACGAAGGCGGGACTTTCGCTCGACCCCAACGAGTTGGAGGCCCACTACCTGGCCGGTGGTAACGTGACCAATGTGGTGCATGCCCTTGTGTCGGCCCAGAAGGCCAATATCACGCTCGATTTCAAGATGGCCACGGCAATCGACCTGGCGGGCCGCGATGTATTCGAGGCGGTGCAGATGTCGGTGAACCCCAAGGTGATCAATACGCCTCCTGTGGCTGCAGTGGCCAAGGATGGTATTCAGCTCATCGCCAAGGCGCGTGTTACGGTGCGTGCCAATATCAAACAGCTGGTGGGTGGTGCCGGTGAGGAGACCGTACTGGCCCGTGTGGGTGAGGGTATCGTCTCGTCGATCGGTTCGGCCGAGTCGCACAAGATCGTGCTGGAGAATCCCGACTCGATCTCGCGCGTGGTACTCGATAAGGGCCTCGACGCCGGTACGGCCTTCGAGATCCTCTCGATCGACATTGCCGATATTGACGTGGGTAAGAATATCGGAGCCCAGCTCCAGATGGATCAGGCCGAGGCCGATAAGAATATCGCCCAGGCCAAGGCCGAGGAGCGTCGCGCGATGGCCGTCGCCCTTGAGCAGGAGAATAAGGCGAA
>CAZRJU010000049.1:0-11336 GCA_964600455.1 uncultured Alistipes sp.
TTGGCCAGGTGCTTGTTAACCTGATGATCAACACGATCCGTTACGGTAAGGAGGGCGGTTTGACCAAGGTGTCGTTCCGCGATCTGCTCGACCATATTCTCATTGAGGTAGAGGATAACGGTGTGGGCATCGGCAAGGAGGATATTCCGCGCGTATTCGAGCGCTTCTATCGTACAGACAAGGGACGTTCGCGCGAACAGGGCGGTACGGGTCTCGGCCTGGCTATCGTAAAGCACATCGTGGAGGCTCATGGCGAGCGTATCTCGGTGCGTAGCGAGCTGGGTGTAGGTTCTACCTTTGCCTTCACGCTCAAGAAAGTAGAGCTGAAGAACGTGAAATAAATTGAGCTAAGAGACCATGTTACATTTGCTTGCTGTTGACTGGGCGATGGATCCCGTACTCTTCTCGATCGGAGGGGTAGAGGTGCGTTACTATGGCGTAATGTGGGTGCTCGCACTGCTTGGTGGTGCCAAGTTCTTCGAGCACTTTGTGCGCCGCGAGGGGCTACCGCAGTCGGTCAGTGACTCCATCTTCTGGTATGGCACGTTGGGAACGATTCTCGGTGCCCGTCTTGGTCACTGTCTCTTCTACGATCCGGCCTACTACCTGAGCCACCCGTTGGAGATCATCACGGGTTTTCGGGATGGTGGTTTGGCCAGCCATGGTGCCGCCTTGGGCCTTTTATTGGGGCTTTGGCTCTTCTCGAGGAGAAATAAGTTGCCCTACATCTGGTCACTCGACCGCATCATGATCCCGGTGGGAATTGGCGGAGCGTTAGTGCGCTTTGGCAACCTCTTCAACTCGGAGATCTTCGGAGCTACCACCACACTCCCTTGGGGTTTCCGTTTCCTGCGTTCGGGGGAGTGGCAGCGGTTGTGTGCCCCTGAGGCCTGCCATCCGACACAGATCTATGAGGCGCTCTGCTACCTGCTTACCTTTGGGGTGCTTGTCTGGCTCTACTACAAACGTGATGCGGGGGTACGTCGCCCCGGTCTGCTCTTTGGTGTGGGATTGGTCGGGGTGTTCCTCACCCGCTTCTTTATCGAGTATATCAAATTGGAACAGGGGGGTGCCGATACGGGGCTCTGGCTCAAGATGGGACAGTTGCTCAGTATCCCCTTTATCCTCTTGGGTGTGGGGATTATGCTCTATGCGCTACGCCGCCCCGAAGCCGAACCCCTTGTTCCGCAAAAACCATCACGTGCAGCTCTTCGCCGCGAGGCCAAGAGAGAGCCTAAACACTAAACAACTATGGCTACACTACAAGAAGAGATCGGAAAATTGATCGCCCGACAGCTGCTTGCCGGCTCCTCGGTGGCTATTCCCGGGGTGGGAACCCTGAGGGTGGAGCGCCAACCGGCCCGTAGACTCTCGGCAACGATGATTCAACCCCCTTGTCGCAAGTTGATCTTCCTCTTTGAGGAGGTGGGCCCTTCGCTCCGGACAGTGATCGAACGTGAGGCCGCTTGCTCGGCCGAGGAGGCTGCGGATGCCTGCGAGCGATGGTTGGAGCAGGGTCGCGCCGAACAACAGCTCTATATTGATGGGGTAGGCGTGCTTTGCGGCAAACTCTTCAGTGTGGATGCTGCCTTTCAGCGCAAGCTCAATCCGCAAGGGGTCGAGCCCGTTCGACTGAAACGAAGAATGCCTTGGTGGATCTGGAGCCTGCTGGCCATTGTGATTGCTGCATTTCTAACCGGCCTTTTAGTCTGGTGGATCAACCCCATGGCCTGGTGGAATGAACGACAAAACAGTCGGATTGAAGCGGTCGAGGAGGCTGTTATTCAGCCCGATACGGTAGTGGTTCAAGAATCCGTTGTAGCGGAGCCCGAAGTCCCCAAACCACTCACCGACGAGCTTTACCGTCCCACGGAGATCATCCCGACGCGCTCGGGTAAGAGCTATGTGGTGCTTGGCATCTACTCCACCCTGGAGAATGCCCGGCGGGCCGTGGGGCAAGCCGAGGAGGCCTATGGCCTGGTTGCGGGCGAGAGTTGTATCTTCAACTATGGCAGTAAGTTCCTCGTCTCGTTAGGCGAGAGCGACAAACGGGCCCATGCTCAGGAGGTGGCTGCACGCTATCGCACGGAGCGCGGAGTAAAGGATGTGTGGGTCTACTCGAAGAATTAAAACAATGAACAGGTCGTATAACCCGGGGCGGCAGGCCTCTCGTTATACGACCTTTTCAAAAGAAACAGCATCAGGATCTTGAACAACTCCCCACGATTGGCCCTCTTCTTGGGTCGGCTTATTGATGGTTGCTATAGGTGGCCCTTCTCGCACCTCTTTTCGCGCGAGCTCTTTCGCTATGCTGTTTGTGGGGGTGGAAACATGGCACTCGATGCCCTCTACTACTTTCTCTTCTATCACTTCCTGGTAGCCGAACGCTTTATTGATCTGGGCTTTGTGGTCATTTCGCCCCATATTGCCTCGCTGATTTTGGTCTTTCCCATCACCCTCTTCAACGGCTTTTGGCTCAACCGCCATGTCGCCTTTCACTCCACAAGGCTACGTTCACGCACGCAATTTCTGCGCTACCTGATCACGGTGCTTGGAGCCATCCTGCTCAACTATCTGCTCATGAAGATTTTGGTGGAGCGGTGCGGATTGTGGCCCACCCCATCGAAACTGATCACCACCTGCATCAGTGCCGTATATAGTTTCCTTGCAGCCAAGCACTTTACCTTCCGCAAATAAAGCAATCCTTTACTTGCGCTCGGTGCGCACTTTCATCAATTCATACATGCGATCGCGCAGCTTGGCAGCCCGTATAAAGTCGAGTTCCTTGGCGGCACGCTCCATTTCGCGGCGCAGATCGTCGATCTGGTTGTCCAACGTAAGGTTCGAGACGGCAGCATAGCTCCCTTCGCGTTCGGCAGCCATCGGCAGGGCGTATTCGCTCGGGGATAGATCGTAGCGGGCCACCTCCTCGGAGGTGATCTTTGAGGCCAAAAGCTGACTCTGCCCCGTGCCGCTCTTCTTGGCTTGGCGCGGCATAAGGCCGTTCTCCACGTTGTAGCGCAACTGAATCCGGCGGCGACGGTTGCTCTGTTCGATCGTCAGACGCATCGAATCGGTAACCGTATCGCCATAGAGAATTACCCGCCCCTCGGGATGACGGGCTGCACGGCCGGCAATCTGGGTGAGCGAGCGGACATTGCGCAGGAAGCCCTCCTTGTCGGCATCAAGAATCGCTACCAGAGCCACCTCCGGAAGGTCGAGGCCCTCACGCAAGAGGTTTACGCCGATCAGCACATCGAACATGCCGGCCCGCAGATCCTCCAGGATTTGGATGCGTTCCAAGGTGTCGATATCGGAGTGGATGTAGCGGTTGCGAATCCCGACACGGTCGAAGTAGCGCGAAAGTTCCTCGGCCATACGCTTGGTGATGGTCGTAACCAGAATCTTATCGTCGCGGCGGGCCACCCGTTCGATCTCCTCGATCAGGTTGTCGATCTGTCCGATACTGCTGCGAACCTCCATGGGAGGGTCAATAAGCCCCGTGGGACGGATCAACTGTTCAACAACCACCCCTTCGCTCTTGGTGAGCTCATAGTCGGCCGGTGTGGCGCTGACATAGATGGTCGGCCCCATCAGATTCTCAAACTCCTCGAAACGCAGCGGGCGGTTGTCGCGGGCGGCAGGGAGGCGGAATCCATACTCCACCAGGTTGTTTTTGCGGGCACGGTCGCCGCCAAACATGGCGTGTACCTGCGGCAGGGTAACGTGGCTCTCATCGATGACCATCAGGTAGTCGTCGGGGAAGTAATCGAGCAGACAGAAGGGGCGCGACCCCTCGGCGCGGCCGTCGAAGTAGCGCGAGTAGTTCTCAATGCCCGGACAGTAGCCCAGCTCCTTGATCATCTCCACATCATACTCCACACGCTGCTTGATACGCTGCGCCTCCACATGACGGCCTGCCTCCTCAAAAAAATCGATCTGCCGACCCAGGTCGAGGTAGATCTGTTGCACGGCTTGGTGGATACGCTCCTTGGTCGTAACAAAGAGCGAGGTGGGGTAGAGGGTCAACTCCTCGAGCGAGTGGAGGCGCTGCCCCGAGTGGGCATCAATCACCTGAATCGCCTCCACCTCGTCGTCAAAGAAGAGGATGCGGAAGCACTGGTTGCCAAACTCGCCAAAGGCCGCCATGATATCCACTACATCGCCGTTTACACGGAAGGTGCCGGGCTGCAGTTCAAGTTCGGTGCGTACATAGAGCGCCTCTACCAAGCGGTAGAGCAGTTGCTTGTAGTTGATCGTCTCGCCCACCCGAACGCGGATGGCCGTGGCATGAAAATCCTCCGGATTGCCGCACCCGTAGAGGCACGAGACACTCGATACGACAATCACGTCGCGTCGGCCCGAGAGGAGGGTCGCCGTGGTGCTCAAACGCATCTTTTCGATCTCCTCGTTGATCGAGAGATCCTTCTCGATGTAGGTATCCGAGGCGGGAAGATAGGCCTCGGGCTGGTAGTAGTCGTAGTAGGAGACAAAGTACTCGACGGCATTCTCCGGAAAGAAGTTCTTGAACTCCCCATAGAGCTGGGCCGCCAGGGTCTTGTTGTGGCTCAGTACCAGAGTCGGACGGTTCAGCCGGGCAATGACATTGGCCACCGTGAAGGTCTTGCCCGAGCCCGTGATACCGAGCAGGGTGTTGTGCATCGAATCATGCTCAATGGCATCCGCCAGCTGCTCGATGGCTTGCGGCTGATCTCCCGTGGGGGCATATTCTGCATGCAACTTGAAATCCATAGCGACAAAGGTAGTGAATTATTCGAAATAATCATTACCTTTGCGGGGATGATTGATCGGGAGACAGTAGATCGGATTTTTGCCGCAGCCAATATCGTGGATATTGTCGGCGATTATGTTACGCTCAAACGCAAGGGCGTCAACTATATGGCATGCTGTCCTTTCCACAACGAAAAGACCCCGTCGTTTGTGGTCTCTCCCTCGAAAGGCGTCTATAAATGCTTTGGTTGCGGCAAAGGCGGCAACGCCATAACCTTTGTCATGGAGCACGAGCACATGACCTTTCCCGAGGCCCTGAAGGTGGTGGGGAAACGCTATGGCATTGAGATTCAGGAGCGCGAACTGACCGAGGAGGAGGTGCGCCGCAACGATGACCGTGAGAGTATGTTTGTGCTCAACGGATGGGCTGCCGACTACTTCCAACAATACCTCCACGAGAGCGACGAAGGACGCTCGGTGGGGCTCAGTTACTTTGGCCAGAAACGCGGCTTCACGGCTGCCACGATCCGCAAGTTCGGCCTGGGATTCTGCTCCGCACGTGGGGCTGCCATGTCGGAAGCCGCCCTCAAAGCGGGCTATAAGGAGGAGTATCTGACCGGCGTGGGGCTCTCGATCAAGAGCGACCGCGACGGCCACCTCTTCGACCGTTTCCGCGATCGCGTGATCTTCCCTGTACACAACATTTCGGGCCGCGTGGTCGCCTTTGGCGGCCGTATCTTGGGCACCAATAAAAATGTGGGCAAGTACCTCAACTCGCCCGAGAGTATCATCTATAGCAAGAAAAACGAGCTCTACGGTCTCTACTTCGCCAAACGGGCCATCCAGCAGCAGGATGTAGCCATCATGGTCGAGGGCTATACGGATGTGATCTCGATGCACCAGGCCGGCGTGGAGAACGTGGTGGCCTCGTCGGGAACTTCGCTCACCACCGAGCAGATTCGCCTGCTCAAGCGCTTTACGAAGAATATCACGGTGATCTACGATGGCGACTCGGCCGGTATTCACGCCTCGATTCGCGGTATTGATATGATCCTCTCCGAGGGGCTTAACGTGCGCGTTGTGTCGCTGCCCGAAGGGGAGGATCCCGACTCGTTTGCCCGTAACCACACGGCCGACCAGGTGCGTGGCTACATCCTGGAGCATGAGGTCGACTTCATCACCTTCAAGGCGCAGTTGCTGATGCAGGAGTCGCAACGCGATCCGATCAAGCGGGCACAGCTCGTTAGCGATATGGTGCAGTCGATCGCCCAGATTCCCGACTCGATCCACCGCTCGGTCTACATCAAGGAGTGCGCCCGCATTATGGATGTGGATGAAAATGTCCTGATCTCGGAGGTGGCCCGCAAACGCCATACGGCAGTGGGGGATCGGGAGAGCGAGGAGTTTATACGCCGTCAGGCTACCCGCATTGCTCAGGAGCAGGCCGCCGCATCACCCACCGTACCTGCCTACAAGGAGGGAATACGCGGAGGCAGTAGTGAAGAGGCACTTGAGCTTGAACTCCTAAAGTATCTCTTGAAGTACGGGCACTGCCATTTCGACCTGAAGGAGGGGCGTAAATTTGTCTCCTGCAACGTAGCCGAGGTGATCTTTACCGACTTGGAGGCCGATGGGATCCACTTTAGCAATCCGTTGCATGAGGAGCTCCTGCGCACCTACCGTGAGCATTGGGAGTCGCAGGATCGCCGGGGAGAGGTATCTACCCGCTTCTTTGTCAACCACATCAATCCCGAGGTCTGCGTATTGGCGGTCAACCTCCTATCATCGGATGACAACTATGTGGCCAGCAGTATCTGGAGCCGCATGGATATTCATGTGGAGAGCGATATGGAGATGCTTTCGGTGGGAGTTCCCCGTGCCGTAACCCTTTACAAATCGAAGGTCGTGGGGCGTATGCTGAGTGAGTTGAACGACCGCTTGCAACATGCTGAAGGCCTTAGCGAGGAGGAAGAGGCGGATATTCTAAAGCGCCTTTCGCACCTGAACAAGATTCGCGTTACCATCTCCAAAAAGCTCGACCGCCTGATTCTCTGATTCCGGCCCTTTTCAAAACCACATCCCGAGTCTGCCCATCCCGCTACCTAAAAAGGGTAGGGCCGGGTTGTGCGTATTGCTACGCACACGGTGTGCAAACAGAAAATAAACAGAAAAGATGTGTAAAACATAGATAAAAAGATTCATTACCTAATCCCGGCCTTACCGCACGGGAGAGGTGCAAAATCCATACCACGAAGCTGCCTCGTAGGCCTGCCCGATCAGAGCTCTTTGGTCGAGGTGGGGATCAGCGGCTTCTTTGAGGGGAGTACCACAAAATCCTTCAGATAGAAGGGCTCGAAATAGGCCAAATCCTCGAAACTGCCGGCATCGAAGGCCTCCTGAGCCAGACGGGCCAGACCACGTGCCGAGGGGGCTACATCAACCCAACAGGCATCGGGCAGCACCTCGCGGCACTTGGCGGCACCGTTGCCGAAGATTACGAGCGGGTGGGCGGCATCGCCACGAAGCGCTGCGAGGCTGTCGGCCGTAATCACCTCGGCCGCGACTTCACCTCGGGCCTCACCCCGGCTGTCAAAACACTGGGTATAGACCTCCATACGGCGGGCATCGACCATCGGACAGAGGTGGGCCCCCTCCCAATTCTCCACATCGAGAATACCGGCCTCGTAGTCCTCGCGGGCCACGGCTACCAACGCATCGAGCGAGCCGATGGCAATCAGCGGCTTGCGAATACCGTAGCAGAGCCCCTTGGCAAACGATACGCCGATACGCAACCCGGTATAGGAGCCGGGGCCCTTGCCCACAGCCACCGCGTCGATCTCGTCGGGCATGATGCCGTTTTCGCGCAACAGCTCATCGACAAACACTCCTACCTTACGGGCGTGATCGCGCCCACGGTCGCTCTCTCGGAGCGATAAGAGTTCGCCGTCGCGGGCAATACCCACCGAACAGATGTCGGTGCCGGTCTCTATGCAAAGAATCAGTGCCATGCTATCTGTATTTTTTCATTGCTTGATCCATCTCGCGCTTGGCGTCGTTCTCCTTGAGGTATTCGCGTTTGTCGTAACTCTTGCGGCCCTTGGCTAACCCGATGGCGATCTTGACCAATCCACGCTCATTGAGGAAGAGGCGCAGGCCTACCACCGTGAGGCCGCGATCCTGCAATGAACGCTCCAACTTATCGAGCTCCTTACGGTTGAGCAGCAACTTGCGGTCGCGCTTGGGCACGTGGTTATTGCAGGTACCCCAGGCATACTCGGCGATGTTCACCCCGCGAATCCAAAGCTCCCCCCGATCGAAGTAGCAGTAGGAGTCGCTGAGCGATACCTTGCCCATGCGTACCGACTTGATCTCGGTACCCACCAGCACGACACCGGCAATATACTCCTCCAGGATCTCGTAATCGAAGGTTGCCCGCTTGTTGCGGATGTTTATCTTCTTGAAGTCGCTCATATAGGGCACAAAGGTAGTGAAAATTCAAGATGCAGGGAGCAAAAAACAAAATTATTTTTGATCCGATGCCTGTATTGCCGATTTTTTTATTACCTTTGTTTTGTAATCTCAGCGGGGATTACGACATGAGATCAAAAAAGCGCATCGGCTTTACTTTCTTGATGATTAAACTTGGCGGTTTACTGAAAGATATGAAAGTGGCAAAGTTGATGCTCATGCTGTTTTCAGCGTGGGCATATTGCATCCTCTTCATATCGGGTACGCCAAGACCTAATCATCGGAGTCTGCAAAATTGTCTGCGCTTTCTTTTTCTCGAAGCTGGAGACTTTACCTTTAATTTTACTTAATATGAAGCGATCTATTTTACTTTTAGTCATGCTCTTTGCGCCATTCTTGCTTTGGGCGCAGGAGGAGAGCCTTGCCGATCTGCAACAACGTGCCGAGGCGGGGGATGGCGCCGCCATGCTGCGCCTTTCGAAGGTCTATGCCGAGGGCGAGTTGGGGGTGGAGCCCGATCTACAAACGGCCCACAACTACCTGATCCGTGCCACCGAGGCCGGGGATCCTTACGCCTACTTCGAGTTGGCCAATCACTACGATACGGATCCCTGGGGAATTCTTGAGCCCGATGAGGAGCAACAACGCTATTGGTTGGAGCGGGCAGCCGAGCAAAACCACCTCCATGCCATTTTATTACTCTTAAATTACGAAAATACTTACGAGGGTAAGTTAGGGGTCTTCCTGCGCATGATAGAGGTTACCCCGCTTGCCGGTACGGGGGATGCAACAAATTTTGCCACAGACGAAATCTTCAGATACCTGGCTCAACTACAAACCCTTGAAGGTGATACGTTCGACCCTTCGGCTCCTAACGCCACAAGAGCCTTGGCATGGCTTCGCTCGGAAGCCGAGGCGGGAGATGCGCATAGGCAAACTCAATTAGGAACACTTTATTGGTCTAACCTGAACGATAAAGCCAAGGGTCATTATTGGTTCTTAAAGGCCGCCGAAGCAGGGAATATACAGGCGGCTCGTATATTGGCCCAAAATGTCTACACCTCAGAGAATAGCCCCTATTGTGATCCTCAGGAGTCCCTTAAGTGGTTGATGCGGGCTGCCGAGGGGGGGCGATGCCGAGTCCCAATACTGGTTGGGAGCCTCCTATAACCCGATGGCGGGGGATCTTTATCCGGTGCCGCAAAGAGATATTATGCTCTCCATTCAGTGGTATGAGCGTGCAGCCGCACAAGGCCACGTCAATGCTCAAAAATTTGGGGGATTTCAAATTATTTCGTACGCAGAAACCATTCGCAACAAGAAGGAGTCCTACGCCATTGGCGCTCACGGGATTCGTCTGCTTGAAATGGCGCTAGAGCAAGGGAACATGGATGCAGCCCATTTTTTAGCGATGGCTTACAGTTTAGGATATGGCGTAAAGCCCAATAGAAAAATGAGTAACTATTACTATGGCGTAGCCGCACGAGGCGGCAACCAAGAGGCAATTGAGCATTGCCGCAGTTTCAATATCCCCTACTAATCCCTATTTGTCATGAAACGTCTACTTTTTTTGTTGATGGCAGCCCTCTTCGCGCTGCCCATTCAGGCTCAGAATGGAATCTCCTGGACCAACGACTCTCCGCGTGTCTACCGCAAGATGCTCTTTTGGACTTGCGACAACTTCGATAGCTACGTCAAGATCTATGTCAACGGCCGCTATCAGGGCAAGATCACCAAGCGCTACAGCTCGGCACCGAGTTGCGGGAATGCCAACTGCGTTACCTTTGAGTTTCTGGTGCAGCAGGGCGTAAACTACAAGATTCAGGCCGAGGATGCCTCGGGCCGACAGTTTTACCAGAGCCACTCGATCAGCTTAAACAACCCCTGTAATCCGGTCTGCTTGCGTGCCTCGGGCTCGGGATCAAGTCGCTCGACCTCCTCATCGGGAAGCAGTGGCAGCTACAACACCTCCTCGCCGCAGACCTCCTCCTCGGGCCGTTCGAGCTCCTTGAGCGATGAGGATCGCCGGGCTGCTCAAGAGCTGGGACAAAGCATCGGTCAGGGGTTGGGGTATGTGCTTGCCAACTCGGGGCGCAGTTGGGATCCCCGCTGTCACCGTATCGACCTCGGCATTGGTTGGGGTGTGAACTATGGAGGCTTGGGCGTTGCTGTCAACTGGCAGTCCCCCGTGGTCTTTGGTCTCTCGGCAGGTTTTGGCTACAACCCAGTCTATGGAAAGTATGCAGGGGCCGGTAAAGCGATACATTGGAATGTGATGGCACAACTTTGGTGCACCGACAACTGGAACATGGAGCTCGGTTGGGCAAAGCGCTACTTCAAGAAGTATGATCAGACAAAGGGTGCCTTCGTCTTCACGACCAACTACCAGCACCAGATCTACCGCTCACTCGGCATAAAGGGCGGTATCGGATTCAGCCTCTCGGGCAACAAGAACTCGGATGATGTACTTGCCCGCTTTGAGTGGAATCTTGGTATTGTCGTTCGTCTGTTTGCTCGGTAAAATACTCTCTCTAAGATGTAGCAGGGGCTGCCCAACCTATTGTTGAGCAGCCCCTTACTTTTGTCAAAATCCGCCGCTGCGGCCCTCCCGAATTACACTTCGAGATTCACATCGAACAGCTCATGCCACGGCAGCCCCTGCTCGCCCAACTCGGCCAAGAAGGGATCGGGATCGAACTCCTCGACGTTGAAGACGCCGGCACCACGCCAGAGCCCCTTGGCCCACATGGCGGCACCGAGCGCAGCGGGAACACCCGTGGTGAAACTTACGGCCTGCGTACCGGTCTCCTTAAAGGCGGTCTCGTGGTCGCAGTTGTTGTAGATGTAGTAGGTGCGCTCCTTGCCGTCCTTGATACCCTTGATGCGGCAGCCGATCGAGGTCTGGCCCGTGTAGTTGGCACCCAGCGACTTAGGATCGGGCAATACAGCCTTCAGGAACTGGATGGGCACGATCTCCACGCCGTTGTAGATGATCGGGTCGATGCGGGCCATGCCGATATTCTGGATCACGCGCAGGTGGGTGAGGTACTCCTGCCCAAAGGTCATCCAGAAGCGGGCACGCTTGATGGTGGGGTAGTTCTTCACGAGCGACTCGAGCTCCTCGTGGTAGATCACAT
>CAZRJU010000050.1:0-11315 GCA_964600455.1 uncultured Alistipes sp.
TTCTTCCATAGCTTTACCTTTTTTTGTGTAACGCTATTTCAGGACGGGACAAACCCGGAAAAAGAGAGAGAGAGTGATCCGTTAACCACTCTCTCGTTGCGCAGCAAATCCTGTAAGCCGGGTTCTGTACTTGATGGGAGCTCTCCCTCAAGCCCTTATCATTTATCTACGACGGCGCTCTCACGCCGCCTCCAGCAACCTACCCCCCGACATTGGACGAGCAACCCTTAATTGTCGGTATACATGGTCTTGCAACCCGTAAGACGTACTGCCGGAAAGACATTGCTGCCTCCGCGGTGGGCTCTTACCCCGCCTTTTCACCCTTACCTGCGACTCAAAATCTTTAAGCGCAGGCGGTTCTTCTCTGTTACGCTCCTATCCCCTCACGAAGATCCGGCCGTTAACCGGTACGGTGCTCTGTGTTGCCCGGACTTTCCTCCCCCCGCACAAAAGGCGGGCAGCGATAAGGCGGACTTGCAGCGGCAAAGGTAGAAAAAATTAGCCAAAAAGACAATATACCCAAAAGTCGGTATTGGGTTTTTGGGAAAACAACTCTATATTTGCAACGAGAAAAATAGGTGATTTTGACTAATAAAGGCAGAATGACAGCAGTAAAAAAGCACTACACGGCGATCAACCGCATGAGCGAGTTGGTGAGTGAAAACCACAACATCCTCTTGGTTATGAGCCGCTTCGGTATCTCGCTCGGCTTTGGTGAGCAGACCATCGAGGAGGTATGTCTGCGCAGCGGAGTGGATACTCCGACTTTTCTGGCCATTATCAATACGATGCTTGACCCCGACTACGAGTTGCAGCCCGAAGATGGCACGATCTCGGTAGAGTGTTTCCTGCGCTACCTCCACAACTCGCACGACTACTACCTGCAATTCCGTCTGCCCGAGCTTCGTCGTAAGCTCATCGAGGCGATCGACTGCCGCCACGGCGACATTGCTTTTGCTGTGCTGAAGTTCTTTGATGAGTATGTGGCCGAGGTGCGCAACCACCTGCAACACGAAGAGACGATTCTCTTCCCCTATGTGCGGGCCCTCTTGGCCGGCAAGGAGCGTGGCGAGTACTCGATCAAGAAATTTGCCTCGCAGCACGATCAGATTGCCGACCGTCTTACCGAGCTCAAGAAGATCCTGATTCAGTACTACCCCTCGGCCGATAGCTACGAGCTGAACGGTGTACTCTTCGATATTTTCACCTGCGAAGAGGATTTGGCCTCGCACAACTATGTGGAGGATCGCCTCTTTGTTCCGGTGGTTATGCGTTTAGAGAAGGAGCGTTCGCAGGGGGAGAAGCGGGGTAAGACCTCCATCGCCGAACCGCTGCGCGAGGTGTTGAGCCAGCGCGAGAAGGAGATCATCGTCTGCGTGGTGAAGGGGATGACCAACAAACAGATTGCCGATGCGCTCTTCATCTCAACCCACACGGTAATCACCCATCGCCGCAATATCGCCTCGAAGTTGCAGATCCACTCGGCAGCCGGTCTTACGATCTACGCCATTGTACACAAGTTGGTGGAACTCAACGAGGTGCGCGACACGATTCTGCAACCCGAAACAGAAAAGCAGGCGCTTTAACTGTCGCCTGCCTTAAGAGATATTAGTTAGTTTGTAAAGTGTGTTTCTGGGGACTGCACTACCGCGAAGGTAGGGCAGTCTCTGCTTTTCTCGGGGGGGGGTTAATGGGCCTCAAGCCAATTTCGGCCAAAGCCGGCCTCGGCAATGAGCTTTACGCGCAGGGAGGCCGCAGCCTCCATGGCCTCCACCACAATCGAAAGTACCTTATCGCGCTCCGAGCGGAGGGTGTCAATCACCAACTCGTCGTGAACCTGGAGGATCACCCGCGAACGGATCCCCTCCTCGCGGAAACGACGAGCCACACGCACCATTGCCAACTTCATAATGTCGGCTGCCGATCCCTGAATCGGGGCGTTGATTGCATTGCGTTCGGCCAGACCTCGGGCCACTGCATTCTGCGATGCAATATCGTTCAGGTAGCGTCGACGGCCAAAGATAGTCTCCACATAGCCCTTCTCGCGGGCCTCGGCCACCACCCGTTCCATGTAGCTCTTCACCTTCGGATAGGAGGTAAAGTAGCCTTCGATCAAGACTTTCGCCTCCTGACGCGGAATATCGAGGCGCTGGGCTAAGCCAAAAGCCGAGATGCCGTAGATAATACCGAAGTTGGCGGTCTTGGCTCGACGACGCTCGTCGGCCGACACCTCCTCAAGCGGTTTTGCAAAGATCTTGGCTGCCGTGGCTGCATGAATATCCTCACCCTGCTCGAAAGCGGCAATCAGCCCCTCGTCCTGCGAGAGGTGGGCCATCAGGCGCAACTCCACCTGCGAGTAGTCTACCGAAAGAAGGTCATGCTCCTCATCCGAGGGGATAAAGGCCTCACGAATGGGTTTGCCCAAGTCGTCGCGGATGGGAATATTTTGCAGATTGGGGTTGGCCGACGAGAGGCGACCCGTAGCCGTAACAGCCTGATTGAACGAGGTATGAATACGCCCTGTGGAGAGGTTGACCAGAAGGGGAAGGGCCTCCACATAGGTCGAAAGCAGCTTCTTCACACCGCGATACTCCAGCACCAGATCCACGATCCGATACTTATGCGCAAAACCCTGCAAATACTCCTCCTCGGTGGAGAACTGCTTGGTTTTGGTCATCTTAGGCTTCTCGGTGATGCGCATCTTGGCAAAGAGCAGCTCACCCAACTGGCGCGAGGAGTTGACATTGAGTTCGGGATCACCGGCCAAGGCCCGGATCTCGGTCTCCAAGGAGGTGAGTTTGATCGAGAGGGTCTCGGCATAACGGGCCAGCAGGTCGGTGTCGATCTTCACTCCCTGCCACTCCATATCGGTCAACACATCAATCAGGGGCTCCTCCATCGTGAAGTAGAGCTCCGTAAGGTGCTGCTCCTCCAACAATGGGTAGAGTGCGGCCTTG
This sequence comes from uncultured Alistipes sp., assembly GCA_964600455.1. GTDB lineage: Bacteria > Bacteroidota > Bacteroidia > Bacteroidales > Rikenellaceae > Alistipes. The sequence continues at coordinate 2,958 of CAZRJU010000050.1, forward strand.
AGCTGAAGGGTAATATCGGCATCCTCGGCTGCATACTCCGCCACGCGGGCCACGGCCACCTGATCCATCTTCAGCTGCTTGGCTCCACGGCCTATGAGGGTCTCGATCTCGATGGGCGAGTAACCGAGATAGCGCTCCGAGAGGTAGTTCATGTTGTGGCGGGCCTCGGGATCGAGCAGGTAGTGGAGGATCATCGTATCGATCTTACGGCCCTTCACCTCCAGGCCTAAACGGCGCAACACCAAGAGGTCGAATTTGATATTCTGGCCCACCTTATCAATCCCCTCTGCCGCAAAGAGCGGGCGCAGAATCTCCACATAGCGCTCCCGAAGATCGGCCTCCAGGGGGAAGGGTACATACCACGCCTCATGCGCTTTATGGGCAAGCGAAAGGCCCACCAGCCGGTGGGTGAAGGGGTCGAGCCCGGTGGTTTCGGTATCGAAAGCAAACTCCTTGCAACCAAGCAGTCGGCCCACTACCGAACGCAACTCCTCCTCGCTCTCCACCACCCGATAGTCGTGTTCGGTGGTCAGGATCGTAGCATAGCCCTCGTCCTTGGCTGGCTCCATGGGGGCCGGAGAGGGAAGTTCGGGAATTGGTTCCGTAGTCGCCGGAGTTGCTAAGGCGGCGAAGAGATCACCCTGCCCCTCAAGACGGGCGGCACGCAGCGCCGAGGATTTGGCTCTGGCCACCTCGGCCAACTGGGTCTGCGCCTCCTGACGCGGGCCATCGGGAATGGGATCGGGAGCCGCTAAATTATTTAGGTCGGCTAAGAAGGCCTTGAATCCCAACTCGGCAAAGAGCTCCTGCAGGCGATCCAGATGGGGCTTGCAGATCTGCAACTCCTCGCGCGAGAAGGCTATCGGGGCATCAAGTCGGATGGTGGTGAGCTCCTTGCTCAGGCGCAGCTTATCACCCCACTGGCGGATGTTTTCGCCCTGCTTGCCCTTCACCTCGTCGGCATGGAGCAGGAGGTTCTCCACCGTACCCCACTGCTGCACCAACTTACAGGCTCCCTTCTCCCCGATACCCGGCACCCCGGGAATGTTATCCGAAGCATCGCCCCAGATGGCCAGAATATCGCGCACCAGTACCGGATCGTCGATCCCGTACTTGGTACAGATGGCGGCTCGATCCACCACTTCGATCTGCTCACCACGCTGCTTATAGATGTGGCAATGGTCGCGCACAAGCTGTCCGTAATCCTTGTCGGGGGTCACCATAAAGACCTCCAAACCGGCCTCCACGCCCTTGTGAGCCAAGGTACCGATCACATCGTCGGCCTCAAAGTCGGGCACCTCCAGAATGGGGATACACATCGCCTCCAAAATCTGCTTGACGTAGGGCACCGAGAGAAGAATATCCTCCGGTGTTTCGGGGCGGTTGGCCTTATAATCGGCATAGAGCCTGCGTCTGAAGCAGCCCCCCTTCGGGTCGAAAGCAACGCCCAGCAGGTCGGGTTTCTCGCGTTTGAGAATATCGCGCAGGAATTTCACAAAGCCAAAGATCACCGAGGTATTCATCCCTCGGTGATTGCGCATGGGACGCCCCATAAAGGCGTAGTAATATTTGTAGATCAACGCATAGGCGTCGACCAAAAAGAGTCTCTCTTGTCGGCTCATGATGGGTTGTTAATCGGATTTAGTTCTCCTCGGCATACCACTCCGCATAGGAGTTTTCGGTCTCATGCAGGCGTAGAGCATGGAGACGTATTCCCTCGGGAAGTTGGCGCTGGATACGGCGGGCAAACTCGATGAGCATATTCTCGCAGGTGGGTTGGAACTCCACCAAAACAATCCGCTCAAACTGCTCGCGCATCAGGTCATAGAGGCGGCTGTTGGCCTGCGACCGTCGCAACACAAAAGCGTGGTCGAAGGGCTGCACCACCTGCTCATTCACAATACGCTTGAGCTCACCAAAGTCCATCACCATACCGAACTTGGGATTGCGTTCATCGCTCTCGGGCTCCCCCTTCACCGTTACCAGTAGTTTATAGGAGTGGCCGTGGATCTCGCGGCAGGGGCCATCATAGCCCTCCAAGGCATGGGCCGCCTCGAAGGAGAATTGTCGGGTCAAACGAATGGTTGCAGCCATCTTTTTCTACTCCTTAAGGCATCCAACATGGATCGAACGCTGGAAGGTCTCACGCAACGAGATCTGGGTCTCGGTCGAGGCAATGCCGTTGATCGACTGGATCTCACTGAGCACCTCCATCAGGTGTTCGTTATTGAGGCAATAGACCTTCAGGAAGATGCTGTAACCACCCGTAATGAAGTGGCACTCCACAATCTCCATGATCTTCATCAGCTCCTCGTGGACATAATCCAACGACTTGGGATTGTCGAGGCTGATACCCACAAAGGCACAGACATCAAAATCCAGCATACGGGGATCGATCAGAATACGGCTACCCTGAATAATACCCAACTCCTCGAGCTTGTGAATACGCTGCGTAATGGCCGCACTCGAGATATTGCAGTGTCGTGCAATCTCCGAGAAGGGAGTACGCGCATTTTGGATTAAAATCTTGATGATCTTACGATCCACCGAATCCATCGTGTTTCTTGCCATAATACTACTAACCTTTATATTGTTCTCTCATTTTCCACCTTAAAAGAGGTCGGAATCCGTCGGGAGTGTACCCTTTCGGATCCCGACCTCTTTGATTTATCGGCCTACCCTGCTTCCGGGGTGGCAACTACTTGATCACGCCCAACTCGCGGGCCACCTTCACAAAGGCTGCGATGCAACGGTCGAGCTGCTCGCGCGTATGACCGGCCGAAACCTGTACACGAATACGCGCCTGCCCCTTCGGGACTACCGGGTAGTAGAATCCCGTAACGAAGATACCCTCCTCCTGCAACTTCGCGGCAAAGTCCTGCGAAAGTTTGGCATCGTAGAGCATCACAGCGCAGATGGCCGACTGCGTAGGCTTGATATCGAAGCCGGCAGCCATCATCCCCGAGCGGAAGTGCTCCACATTCTCCACCAGGCGATCGTGCAGTTCATCGCTCTCCGCGAGCATCTTGAACATCTCGATACCGGCACCCACCACGGCGGGAGGCAACGAGTTGGAGAAGAGGTAGGGACGCGAACGCTGACGCAGCATGTCGATAATCTCCTTGCGGCCCGTCGTAAAGCCTCCAACAGCACCACCAAAGGCCTTGCCTAAGGTACCCGTAAGAATATCAACCTGACCACGCAGGTTGTAGAGCTCGGTGATACCGCGCCCCGTCTTACCCAGCACACCGGCCGAGTGGCACTCATCCACCATCACCAGAGCATCGTACTTCTCGGCCAGAGCACAGATCTTATCCAGCGGAGCCGCGTGACCGTCCATCGAGAATACGCCGTCGGTTACCACAATGCGGAAACGCTGGGCCTGAGCCTCCTGCAAACACTTCTCCAACTCCTCCATATTGGCACTGGCGTAGCGGTAGCGCACTGCCTTGCAGAGGCGTACGCCGTCGATGATGGAGGCATGGTTCAGCGCGTCGCTGATGATGGCATCCTCCTCGGTAAGCAGTGGCTCAAATACGCCTCCGTTAGCATCGAAGCAGGCTGCATAGAGGATCGTATCCTCCGTACCGAAGTAATCCGAAATGGCTTTCTCCAGCTCCTTGTGCATATCCTGGCAACCACAGATAAAGCGCACCGACGACATGCCGAAACCTCGCTCATCCATGGCACGCTTGGCAGCCTCGATAAGACGGGGGTTGTCCGAAAGGCCCAGATAGTTATTGGCACAGAAGTTCAATACCGGACGACCGGCAACCTGAATCTCTGCACGCTGGGGCGAGCAGATGATACGCTCGGTCTTATAGAGACCGGCGGCCTTGATGTTCTCCAACTCCTGCTGAAGAAACTCCTTCATTTTTCCGTACATAGCAGTATAAGTCTGTAAGGTTCTATCTTTTTTGTTTTGCGCTGTGCCAACGGCTCCCTACAAGAGCCCCTCGCGGGCAAATTCGGCTACCGAGCGGCGGAAGTGCTCGATGGTCTCCTCCATGGAGAGGAAGGATTTACCGCCGGCCGCGTTGTGGTGGCCGCCCCCGTTGAAATAGCGATTGGCAAAGAGGTTGACATCCACCTCGCCGCGCGAACGCAACGAAACGCGAATAAACTTGTGGTGAGCCAAAAACATGGCCGACATCTTCATCTTACCCACCGTGAGCGGGTAGTTGACAAACCCCTCGCTGTCGCCCTGCTGAAAGTAGTAACGACGCATCTCCTCCTCCGTAAGGGACATATAGGCCACCGTATTGGAGCGCAGGAACTTCATCTTGCGGTTGATCACATAACCAAAGAGGCGGGCACGATCGGCCGAATAGGCGTTGTATACGCTGTTGTGGAGGGCCGGAATATCAATCCCCGTCTCAGCCAATACGGCGACGGCACGGTAGAGGGCCGGCGTAAGGTAGGAGAAAGAGAAGTTGCCCGTATCGGTCATCATGCCGACATAGAGCAGTTCGGCCATCTCGCGCGTGATGCGCTCCACGCCATAGAGCGCCTCGATAATCGAGTAGACCACAAAGGCCGTGGAGGAACTCTCCGGAAAAGAGAAGGCAACCTCGTAGCCGGAGTCGGGCGAGAGGTGGTGGTCGATCAGGATCCGTTTAGCCTTCGTATTGGTCGCCACAGCCTCGCTCAAGGCCTCCAAACGCGAGAGGGTATGGAAGTCGATGCAGAAGAGAAGATCGGCCTCGGCAATCGCCTTGTTGGCCCGCTCCGTATCCACCTTGTAGTTCATCACAGAACCGATACGCGGCATCCCCTCCAGGAAGTAGGGATAGCGATTCGGCACAATGCAACTGACCTCGTGGCCCATCCCCTCCAAAAGGAGTGCCCAAGCCAATGCCGATCCCAAGGCATCGCCATCGGGGTTCGTATGGCCCAAGAGCAATACCCGCTTCGGAGCCTCCTCCAAGAGGTTCCGCAGCTGCTTCAAGGCCTCTCCATCGAGGTTTAGCCGGCCACTTTGATTCCCATCCATTGTTGTTTCGGGGTTTTATGTGAAAGACAAAGATAAGAAAAAAATTTTGTTCATTCAACATTTATCTCTATCTTTGTGAAAGATAACCCCTAAATCGTAACGAAAAACAGGAAAAGAGAGCAGAATTTTAGGACATACATTTTAGAATAAGGAAAAAGCGTTTAGCTTTGATCTGGTTCATGAAACTTCGACACTTTCTATTGACCACCAGGAGTAAAGCGATGACGCTCACGCCGTCTATGGCGTGGGCTTTACTCGTTGTTTGGTGGTAAGGTAGTCGAAGACCTCATGAACCGATAATGGAGTTTTGTCCGCGCTTTTTTTATGTATGTACTCCACATCCTTAAGCCAAATTTCACGGGGCAGAACTCCGCTTAAGTCAAATCTAAAAACGTAAAAGAGATGAAAAAGATCTTTTTGCTGCTCAGCATTCTCTTCCTGAGTATGGCTGCCTATGCCGATGGCACGAAGACCTGTAATGTATCGGGCACGGATGGCTCGGTTGAGGTTAGCGTGAATGTTACAGACGCCGAGAGTGGCACCTGCATCATCACTTTCTCGAACGACACCGATCGTAATGTCAACGTACGTTATGTCATTTCGGCAACAAACGTAGGATCGATCCCCGGTTCCAAACTGGTTTATGCCAACAGCGAAGATACCAAGCAGATCTCCTTTGGCCGTCGTGTGGATGCACGCCATGTTAAAGTTTCGGAATTGACCGGTTCGCGTTGCGACTAATCCAACAACCCTATTTTAACAACTAAAAAACCTAAACTGTATGAAAAAGATGATTTTTGCAGCAGCATGCCTGCTCTTTTGCGGCTCGGTAATCGCCACCGAATATGCCGCCAACACCCCCACGGCCATTGTAGAGCGTGCCACCGAGTGGGAAGATTGCGGTAGCAGACAGATTACGAAATTCATAGGCAATATGAAGGCTACCAATTCCGCCTCCATCCGCCGCGACGGTTCGACTGTACAAGCCTACTACGGCGGCGAGTGGCGCTCTTGCAGCTATTCGGATAGAAGTGGCTACGACTATAAATTCTATGACGGAAGTTCCTCCTACTGGTACTTTAACTTGTAATTATTACAGAAATGAGAAAGCTTTTAATATCACTTCTTACCATCTTTGGTATTGTACTCTCTATCTCTGCATGGACTACTTCAGGTGCTTTCTCCTGCTGGGAGGATGGTGACCTCGTGGGAACATTGCAGCTGCGTAGCAACGGCTCTTATACGCTTGTTCTTGAGGGGGAGACCTATTCGGGAGATTATTCGATTGACCGAGAGGTTACAGCCGGAGATACCTCCATTATTCGCTTTACATCCGACAAAGGTTCGTTTGCCGGTACCTATATGTGGCCCACACAGGAGGGTATTTGCATCGATATTGAAGGTTATCTCTTCCGGAAACTATAGCAATAAGGTAATATTAACTATCAAAAACTGAGAATATGAAACGGATTAAGTATTATTTCTTACTGGCTGCCCTTTCGGCCTTTGCCGCTACCTGTCTGACAGCTTGTAGTGGATTCAGCAACATGAGTGAAGAAGATGCATATAATACAGGGTATGCAATAGGTGCAACAGCACGCTATCTGATCGACAATTGATCCTCAATGGTGAGCCCCGCCCTCAGCTTAAGAGGGTGGGGCACTTTTTAATCCCTTGAAAAAATGAAGAAAATCTACCAAACCGGCCTATATCTTCTGCTGGCCACTCTATGTTTGTCGGCTTTTTCAAGTTGTGGAGTTACTCGACAAGTTGAGCCATATCCGGCAGAATACCGACCTAATCCCACCCTTAACCTATCAGCAGATGAACATTAGATTTTACACTTGCCTTCTACTCTTGCCCCTTTGGGTCAGTTGTCTGAATGACCCTGCCGAGATGGAGATGGTCTTTGTCGAAGGGGGTAGCTTTATGATGGGAGATCTCTCCGCGGAGGCCGACCCCGATGAGCAACCCCTGCGCGAGGTCCGGGTCGAGGATTTCTACATCTCGAAATATGAGGTTACGCAGCGCCAATGGAATCTTTTGATGCGCCGCAAAAATCCCTCCTCTTTTGTGGAAGAGGATCATCCGGTTGAAGGGGTACATTGGTTTGGCGTTCAACTCTTTATCCAACGCCTGAATGAGCGTACGGGCCACAACTATCGCCTACCGACCGAGGCCGAGTGGGAGTATGCCGCTCGCGGCGGGGCCTTGGCTGCACATCATCGGTTTAGCGGGGAGCAACCCCTAAACGAGGTGGGATGGTGGCGCGGGAATGCCGACCAGACAAGCCACCCCGTGGGGAGTCTCCGGCCCAACGCTTTGGGAATCTACGATATGACGGGTAACGTGCATGAATGGTGTTCGGACTACTACCTCGGCGAGGGCGAAGTGGCCGACAGCATCACCTCGGAACGCGCCTTTCGCGGAGGAAGCTGGCTAAGCGATGAGCGCCACTGCCGCATCAGCAATAGAAACCACATCTCCCCCGAAACAACCAACTATACCTTAGGTTTCCGCTTAGTCGAATCGGCCCAATAGCCAACACGCCCTCCTTTCAAGCCCGCCTACATTATTGGTGGGCTTTTTTGTTGCAAGATAGAAAACGATTCAGCCGGCAAGAGTACCCCGCCCAAAGGACTCTCCATAAAGGCACAAAAAAAGCCAACGCTATTCGGATTGGCTCTTCTAAAACCTCCCCCTTTTGAAAAGGGGGGAGGCCGGAGGGGGAATGTAAAAAGCATTGGCGGCTTAGCCACCTCTTTAAGCCAATAGATTCAGCCGTCAAGAGTGCCCCGCCCCCCCCAAAGGACTCTCCATAAAGGCACAAAAAAAGCCAACGCTATTCGGATTGGCTCTTCTAAAACCTCCCCCTTTTGAAAAGGGGGGAGGCCGGAGGGGGAATGTAAAAAGCATTGGCGGCTTAGCCACCTCTTTAAGCCAATAGATTCAGCCGTCAAGAGTGCCCCGCCCCCCCCAAAGGACTCTCCATAAAGGCACAAAAAAAAGCCAACCCTAAAAAGGATTGGCTTAAAGAGGCGGCTACCTACTCTCCCACACGATAAGTGCAGTACCATTGGCGTTAGTGAGCTTAACTTCTCTGTTCGGAATGGGAAGAGGTGGAACCTCACCACTATAACCACCTAAAAGAACGTTTGCTTCATTCTATCGAAACTGTGCGAACGCTACTCCTTGTAGCAACCTGTCGCACACAGTATAAGTTTGACATGTACAGAGAATGAGAAACAGATTATAAGAAAGCCGTTCGGGTAATTAGTACTGCTCGGCTTTGACATCACTGTCTTTACACCTGCAGCCTATCAACGTAGTAGTCTCCTACGCCCCTCAAGGGAAGACTTATCTTG
>CAZRJU010000051.1:0-11128 GCA_964600455.1 uncultured Alistipes sp.
CCCTTGGGTGAGCGTAGTAGCCAATCCCCAAAGGGCCCCTTGCAAACTCCCTTTTACGGAGAAGATTTCCTATATCCCCTCCCCGGCCCCGGGTATTAAAAAAGATACCCGCTCTTTTTACCGGCGTTTTTCACGCTTGGGGAACCACCCTTTGCGCACACGTTCGCGCTGTTGGTAGAGCTCACCGATCGACCAGAAAGAGGAGGCTCCCCAGACCGCCAACAGGGTCGAAAAGAGCACCTCGCGGATCAGGAGTGCCCCGACGATTGCGGCGACCCCCATCAAGAAGAAGACCCACCAGCAGCCAACGCCAAAGTAGTACTCCCCCTTGATTACCAGGGGGTGAAAAAGGCCGATGATCAGAAAGGTGGCGATTCCGATCATGATGCCCGTCAGATTATAGGTTGCTAAAAACTCCATCATGGCGACAAAGATACAAAAATAGCCGATAGGGCCCACCCTACTCCTTATAAATGAGGAGGACGTGCCCAACAAATTTATGAGCACGCTCTCCTTGATGAAGGTTGTATAACAAGTGGAATTTTAAGGCTCATGAAGCCCGAAAGCGGAGTTTACTTAGGCGTAAATGAGCATTTTGAGGGCAAGTGTAACGCAAAAATCACCTTGTTAGACTACTCCCCTTTATCGGCCATCCGTTTAGAAGCTGTAACTAATCAACAGATTGGCGCGATTGGCATGGTTCTTTTCGAGATTCATATCCTTACGCGATCCGTAGAGATACTCCACAGCAAGGGTCATACGCGGGGTGATATTGCAGAAGATATTACCAAAGATATACTGTCCTTCGCGGTAGATATCCTCGCTCCAAACACCATTGCGGCGATTTACCTTGACACAGGAGTAGCCACCGGCCACACTCAGGATCTCGGGAACGATATGGATACGGGCTGCCGCCTGCCAAGCCAACGTAGGGATGGTCTGGATCGACTCGGGACGTGAGGGGTTGGGGGTAAAGTCGAGGCCCGAACCCATCAGATCCTGCACATAGGGGCTGATACCCTCGCCGTAGGTGGCATTGAAGTAGAGTTCCACGGGACGAGCCACAACGATATGGCCACTGAGCTGAGCTCCCCAACCGAAGAGCGAGGTGGTATTCTCCGTTCTCAGGTTATAGGCATAGAGGTTACGCAGCACGGCCGAGGCGCGGATATGGCTCATACGATTACGCCCCCAGGAGAGTTGCAGGTAGAGCGGGAAGTCGGGCATACGCTGCTGTTGCGGTGCAAAGAACTCATCGTAGGTGGCACTCACTCTCGGGAGCTCGGCGGCCAAACCAAACGAGAAGATGTCATCCCACATCGAGTGCTCGTAGCGCAAAAGCGTGGTGTAGCGGTAGTTGTAGGCATTGGGGCCGCAGAAGTTGATGGTAGGAGCCGCAGCCTGCAAGTCACAGAAGGTGGTGATGTCCCGACCCGCCGTGAAACCCAGGAAGGAGACGTAGGCCGAACGGATATGGGGGGTGTAGCTCCCCTCGCTACCGCCCCTGAAGTCGCCATCGACAAAGACCACAATACGGCCCAGGCGCGTGTTGGTGATCGCCTTCAGGAAGAGGTGGGAGGCCGTGGCATCCATCATAATTCGCTGCGAGGTATTGTAGGTGGCATCCATCGGGATCGCTGCGGGGCGGAAATCGAGGCCATTGACCGCACCATCAAATTCATAGAAGGTGCGCAGCTCGATACTCCCACCCAAGGCCAACGAGAAGCGATTGTTCTTCGAGGCAAAGATAAATTGCGGCATGTGGGGCTGATGGAATCCCGGGCGCCAGGTCTGTTTGTGATCCTCGATGGCAGCAGCCGTTGCCAGACGGTTTTGCAGAGCCGCCTGTTGACGAGCCTGGCAATCCATCATAAAGGTATCCACCTCATGAACCGAGATCATGTAGACCGTCGGATCATACTCCCTGCGGGCGTGGTGGCGATGCTGTGCCGCGGCCGGTGCCAACGTCGCGGCAGCAACGAGAGCGGTGATAAAAAGTCGAACAGTTTTCATAAGCATTTGTTTTGGTAAATAGGTATTTTCTCTTAAACGTCCAATCTCTTTTTAGGATTCTGCCAACCCCAACCGCAAGATATATGCCAAATCAGAAGGAGGAAAAAGAATCGGCCAAGGCTTGGCGGTTGGCACCATTTTTTATACCTTTACGAGCGATGATCTGGTTTTTTGCAGGCTGCTCGCTCCTCACGCTATGGCTCGACCGGGCCCTCTTTCGGCGCTTTTTGGCCCCGAAAGGGGGCGTTGTACGCCTGGTGGGCGGAGCGCTGCTTGTCGCTACGGCCCTTATCCCGTTTGTAGTGGAGATCTGCTCAAAGTGGATCGTGGAGGACAACACCCCGCAGCTGACCCGATGCTGGATGTGGCTGATCTGGATCTTTCTCTTAACCATCCCCACACGTCTGATCCTCCATGTGGGATGGCGCACAAAGAGCCGCACCCTACGGGGATGTGCCGTAGGGGCTGTCGTGCTCGTTGTAGGGGGACTGCTTTGGGGAACGGCCATCGAGCGGACACGGCTCCGCGTGGTGGAAGAGGAGATCCGCTCCGAGCGGCTGCCGAGCGGCTGGCAGGGGGCCCGCGTCCTGCTTCTGAGCGACCTCCATCTGGGAACGATGCTCAATCCCACGAAAGAGTGCCGCGCTTTGGTGGATCGGATCGAGCGGCTCAACCCCGACCTGATCCTTGTTGCGGGCGATCTGGTACATATTCGCTATTCGGAGTTAGATAGCAGTCTGATGCAGATTCTGGGACGATTACAAGCTCCATTGGGGATCTATTCGGTGATGGGAAACCACGATGTCGGGAGCTATATTCGGGATACGGTTGCCCTTCCGGCCAAGCAGAGCCACAGGCTCCTACAGGAGCGACAACGAGCCATGGGGTGGGAGCTGCTCTGCAACGAAAGCCGCCTGTTAGTGCGGGGTGGCGATACGCTGCAATTGACCGGTCTTGATTTCAACCCCGCCTGGCGCGAACTACGCCACGATCGCACACTCCCCGCCTGGCCGCCGTTGGAGGAGGCTCTGCAACAACGCGACAGCAGCCGTTTCGGGATCAATCTCTGCCATCTTCCCCAGCTTTGGGAAGAGGTGCTTAAGCGGCAAGGGGAGGATCTGACTCTCTCGGGCCATGTACACAGCATGCAGCATAAACTCCCCTTAGGCAAACGGGGCCTTTCGCTCGCTCGGCTGAAGTATCCGCGCTGGAGCGGTCGCTACGAAGAGCAGGGCCACACGCTCTATATCAACGACGGAATCGGATCGGTCGGCCTCCCTGCCCGCCTGGGAGCCCCGCCCGAGATTACATTATTCACGCTTCAGGATCGGTAGACCGGCCCTTGCCGAGGCACAAAAAAAAGAGTTTGTCCATGGACAAACTCTTTTTGCTTTAGAAACGCCCCATCGGCGGACGCATGCCTCCCATCGGCGGACGGCTGCTACCGCTTCCCTCATCAATACCGTAGTCAGAAAGGCTTGTAGAGCCCTTCTTGCCGAAGTTGCGCAGGTTGAAGACAAAGTTCACCATGAAGTAGCGGCCGATCACACTGTTGGTGGCGTTCTGCACCCAACCCGAACCGGTGGTACGCGAGAAGGCCTTGTTCTGGTTCAGCAGATCATTCACACCGATCTGCACCTCGGCACGCTGGTTCTTGAGGAACTTCTTGCCCAGGTAGACATTGCAGAGGAGGTACTCCTCGTTATAGTCATCCGTGATACCCAGATACTGGCTGTAGGAGGCACTGGCCGTGAGCGTAAAGCCCTTCCAGAAGACCCACTTGAGCGAGGCCGAGGCGTTGTGGCTGAAGTACTGGTTCTTACCCACTTCACTGAGGAGCGAGTTGCGGGCCTCGTTGTAGGTACCGTTCCACGAAAGGGTGAAGTCGATATTCTCCGAGATGTTGCTACCGAGCGTGAATTGAGCATCGTAACCGATATTCGAGGCCTCGTTGCGCTCGCCATTCATCAAGCTCGGAGTGAGCGAGTAGTTCACACCGGCCATCATATTGAGGTTGCACTTCATGAAGTTGAGCGGCAGACCATAGCTGATATGAGTACGCAACCACCAATAGCCATCCATGTTGATTGGAGTGGTGAGCTGCAAGGGGTGGTAGGTCGTGCCGTCTACCTCAATCTCCTGATTGTACTCCACGTTCGAGGTGATGTAATCCGAAGTGGTGTTCATCATGGCCATCCACATAAAGGTACGACCCTTCTTGACATTCGAGTTGACGTAGTGAAGGCGTACGGAGTGGGTGTAGGAGGGATTCAAAGCCGCATTACCCGTTGAGATATACTGCGGATTCGAGAGATCGTAGACCTCCTGCAGGTTCGTGATCGAGGGCTCCTGCGTGCGGGAGTGTACGAAGAGACGGATCGAGTTCTCAGGGTTGAACTGCATGTTCACCATCGCAAAGTAGGTGAAGTGGTTGTAGCGCTGATTGATGCGATCCTCATAGGGATAGATCGTGCGGCCATCCAACTCCGAACGCTGGTAGTAGACGTTGGCCACGATCGTATTGCGCTCCTTGGCCCAACGGAAGCCGGGGCCCATCTGGTGGGAGGTATAGGTACTCGTGTGGCTGTTCGAGAGGGTGGGATTGAGTTGGAACTCACCCGAAGGATCCTCACTGAAGGATTGACGATCCGACTCATCCTCCACATAGGCGAAGCGGTATTGCAGACTGAGCTGCGAATAGCGAGAAAGAGGCTCGGTATAGGTAAAGTTTCCACGCAGATCGAGCGACGAGGAGGGTTGCACCAGGTGTTGGCGCAGCAGGTTCTCCGGCGAGGTGGTGGGATCGGGCATCACCCACCCCTCCTCGGGGAAGATGGGGGCCGTCTGGTTGGCCTCGGTATAGCCCGTACGGTCGTTGTCCTGGTAACGAACATTGGCATCGAGCGTAATCGTACGGCCGGCCTTCCCCAACTTGGCGCGGTATTGCAGGAACTCGCTCAGATTGAAACCGCCACGATCGCTGTAACTCTTGTCCCAAATTTGCGAATAGCCGCTATCACCCCACTGCGAACCCCACTTGAGCGACTCGGGGTCGTTGCCCTGGTAGCTGAACCAAGTACGCGACATCAGCGACTGATTGGGCGATATTTTCCACTCGAGGCGGGCGCTGAAACGGTGGTTCATATTGAGCGTGGAGCTCGCACCCCACTCCTCCAAGGAGTCGCGTTGCAGCACGTTATCCAGCGAGTAGAACTCCGAGTAACGCTCACGCCAGGAGTTATTCTCCGTGTCGGTGTGGTTGAAGAAGTAGCTACCCTGGAAGGTTACCTGATTCTCCTTGCCCCAACTATCCGAATAGTTCAGACCAACAGCATTAACCGTAGCGACACCGGCCTGCGGACGCACCATGTAGGCACCGGCCCCGCGGCCACGATCGCCACCGCCGCCGCCATTGACTCCCAGAATATCCTCAAACGAGAAGTTCTGCTGATTGACATTATTGAAGAGCGCAATGATCGAGAGGCGGCTGTCGCCCTGGAAGATATTGACGTTACCCCCGGCCAGGTAACGGAACTTGTCGTTCTCGAAGTCGTAGCCACCACCGGCATAGAGCTTACCAAACTGGCCCTGGCGCATATTGCTGTGCGTCACGATATTGATCGCCTTGTAACCCTCGCCGTCGTCCATGCCCGAAAACTCGGCCTGATCGGAGAGCTTGTTGAAGACCTCAACGCGATCCACGGCCTCGGCCGGCAGCGACTTGATGGCTGTCGTTACATCGTCGCCGAAGAACTCCTTGCCATCCACATAGACACGCTTGACCTCCTCGCCCTGTACCTCCACGGTGCCGTTATTGACCGTAATACCGGTCATCTTACGCAACAATCCCTCCACGTCGGCATCGGCCGCTACGCGGAAGGCTCCGGCATTGTAGCTGAGCGTATCGCCCTTCTGCGAAGTACGCAGGGCGGCAACTTCGGTTACGACCGCTTCGATCATCTCGGCCGAGGCTTTGGTCTCCAGGCGACCCAGATCGAGCGTCGCACGCTCCAATGTAAAGGTGCGCTCGATATTTTCATAGCCCATGAAGGTTACGAGCATCTTATACTCTCCATACTTCAGGCTCGGGATCGAAAGTTCTCCGTCATAGCCCGAGGTGTAGTAGCGCTTCTGGTCGGGATTTGCCGTAGAAGCCACCTCTACAACAGCACCCGGAATACCGATCTGCTGCTCCGTATCCCAAACTACGCCCTTCACTGCACCCTGTTGTGCATAGGCTCCTATTGCCAGGAAAAGAGCCGTCAGCAACAATCCAATCTTCTTCATTACAGTTGGTTAAATTTTCGACAAAGATAGTAAACTTTTTTCGATGTTAGTAAAAAATCGGGGGATCGTCGCCCCAACGAATCCCCCGCAGGCTGCAACCGCAGAAACACATAACCACTCAATGGGGTCTATAGAATCGTTGCAACCGGTATCGTTTAGCGTCTGGGGGCAGGTGCTCCTCCGTGACGCTCACCACGTGGCTGAGGCTTGCGGCAGCAGCCATCCCCCTTGCAGCACCCCTCGCCACGACGGTGGGCCGAATCGCCACGCATGGCGGGCGGGCGGTTCTCGCGGCGCTCGGACTCAATCTGCTCCCAACGGGCATACTGCTCGGGGCTGAGAACCGATCGCAAGGCCTGCTTCTGTTCCTCACGCTCCCGGCGCATGGCCTCCTGATGGGCCTGACGCTTCTCGGCTTGTTGACGATTGAGTACCCCTACCTGCTCAGCTTGCTCGGGGCTCAAGCCCAAAGTCTCGGTCATTCTGGTCGTCTGATGTTGGGCAATCTCCTCCACACTGGGCTTACGGCGTCCCTCTCGCTCACCGCGGTTTTGAGCCACGGCTTCGGCTCCGGCCATCAGCAAAATGGCTGCAAGCCAAATCATTCTACAACTTTTCATACGCTTAAGAATTAAAATAGGTTTACTTATAACCACATTACAAAGATAGCGCCCCGTTTCCGGAGCGCCAACAAGTGATCGGGTCAACCGACCCGTATTTCGGGGTGAATCGCCTATTTCGAGGGGTGAATTGCCATGAGCCACTGCTTAAATTCGGGTACACGGGCCTTTGAGATCACGATGCGCTCAGGCTCCTTGACCGTAAGCGAAAGGGTCAGGCGGCTCCCGAACCAGACCGAAATATCCTTCACGGCACGGCGGGCAATGATAAACTGACGGTTGGCACGGAAGAAGGCATCCGCGGGGAGTACTCCCTGCAGATATTCGAGTGTTTTATCCAGGGCATAGACCTCGCCCTGCATGTTACAGGCCACCACCCGTTCATCGCGCGTGTAGCAGTAGGCTATTTCGTCACGCTTGAGCGGAATGATCTTATCGCGGTGGTGTACCAGAAAGACCTGGGGCTGTTCGCGTCGGCTCTCTTGCTGCTCGGTGAGCGTACGCACACGCTCACGGTAGAGTTCGCGTTCGTGTCCTACCAAGCGCTGCCACTTCTCGAAGGCTCGCTTCAGGTCGGCCTCGGCGATGGGTTTGAGCAGGTAGTCGATCGAGTTGACCTTGAAGGCCTCGAGGGCATACTGGTCGTAGGCCGTGGCAAAGATGATAGGGGCCGTGATCTCCACCTCGCGGAAGATACGGAACGAATCACCATCGGCCAGGTGAATATCCATGAAGATCAGCTCCGGCATGGGGTGTCTCTGCAACCACTCCACCGACTCGGCAACCGATTCGAGGATCCCCACCACTTCGCTCTCGGGGGAGATCTTCTTCAGGATGGCTTGCAGATTGACTGCCGCAGCCGTCTCGTCCTCAATAATCAGAATACGCATGGTTCTCGTCGGATTAGGGTTCGCGTTTAAGGAGCGGGAGGTGTACCTCGAAGTACTCCTGCGTGTCCACGATCTCGATCGAGAGGCCGGTGATCAACTCCCAACGATTCTTCAGGTTCTCTAAGCCGATCCCGGTACCGGGTTCGGAGGCCAGCTTCGGACGGCGCGGGTTGCTGATCGTAAGCCGCTCTCCACGCCCCGTAATGGTCACGGTGAGGGGTTGTTGGCGGGTGATTGTGTTGTGCTTGACGGCATTCTCGATGAGCGGTTGCAGGCTCAGGGCCGGCAAGAGATACTCCTCAAGCCCCTCCTCGATGCGGAACTCGAAGTTCAGTTTCTCGGCATAGCGCGTCTTGAAGAGCTCGCTGTAAGCCTCGGCAAAACGCAACTCCTCACCCAGTTTGATCAGGGTTGTCTGACCGTTTTGCAGGATGTAGCGAAAGACATAGGCCAAACGATCAATGTAGTGCAGGGCCAACTCCTGGCGCTCTTCACGTACCAACATCGTCAACGAGTTGAGTGAGTTGAAGAAGAAGTGGGGATTCACCTGGCTCATCAAAATATTGTAGCGCGAGGTGAGATTCTCGTTCTTCAGGTGCTCGTTTTCGAGGGCCATACGCTGGCTCTCGTGAAAGAGGCCGAGCAGGTAGCTGTAGAGCAGGGAGACGACCACCGTAAAGGTTACACGCAGCAGCACCACATAATCCATTCCATTGCCATTCTGGAAGTTGAGCACCAATTCGCCGGTATGCCACCTTTCGACAGGGGCCACCATATAGAAGGCCGTAGCAAAAAGCAGACTCCACACCAAGCGTTTGAGGTAGAAGCCCGGCGAGAAGTTGTGGCGCTCGCCCCGCCAGGTGCAGATCAGGATGATGAGCAGCGCCAGGCCCATGTAGAAGAGCAACTGAACTCCGATGACTACTACGCGCGAGGGGCGGTGGTAGAGTTTTCCCTCGTCGAAACGCTCGCCATTACGCTCCTCCACCACCTTGACGCTGTGGAGGGCACCGGGCTTCGGCTCGGCCTTTACCCGCAGGTGGTCGCCATCCTGAAGTTGGAATCGACGAGCTCGGAACGACGAGAGGTAGATCGAATCGCCCGTTCCACCCTCGTCGAGGGTAACCAGATAGCCGTGTCCGTTGGGATTCATGTGCAGGATACCCTCCCGCTCGATAAACTCCTCATCGCGGGTTTCGGGCTCGGAGGTCTGCTCCACAACAACCAGAAGCAGGTAGGAGAAGTTGACAACCAGGCTGACGGCCAAGGCGGCCAAGAGGTTCATCATCCAGCGGGCTGTGCCGCTACGCTTGTGTAACATGGGTCGTATTTTTTAGGGACTACTCCTCGCTATACCAGGAGGCGTACATGTGGTAATCGTGGGCAATGCGTCGGATAATCTCGTCGCGCTGTTCGGGGGTTACCTCTTTGACCCGTTTGGCCGGCACTCCGGCATAGACCGAATTGGGTTCCAATTTCTGGTTCGAGAGTACCAGAGCATTGGCTGCGATGATGCAACCCGAAGCGACCTCGGCGTTATCCAGAATAGTGGCACCCATGCCGATCAGGCAGTTGTCCTCGATAATGGCTCCGTGAATTGTGGCGTTGTGCCCCACCGACACATCATTGCCGATATGGGTTTGCGAGGGGTTTTTCGAGCCGTCGTAGAGGGTATGGATCACCGTACCGTCCTGGATATTGGTGCGATCGCCAATCGTAATCTTATTTACGTCGCCACGCAGCACTGCTCCATACCAGATCGAGGAGTCGCGTCCGATGGTTACGTCGCCGATCAAGACGGCAGTCTCGGCCAGGAAGGTACCCTCGCCCACCTGAGGCTCATGGCCTCTTACTTTTCTGAAAATCGCCATATTATATGATAGGTCAATTCGATTTATGGGTATTGTGTTTTATTCGAAAGCCCACCCAACAGATCGTGTCGAGTGGGCTTTAAGGGGTTGGTACAAGGCAGTCCGACTACTGGATACCGAGGTGAGCCTTCACGGCCGGAAGAATATCCTCCACGGTCGTCTCGTCGTAGTAAACAAGGGTCGGGGTATCGAAAACAGCCGTAAAACCACCGGTCTGAGCCACAGCCTTGATCGCCTCGGCAGCCTTCTTGCGGATGGGAGCCATCAACTCCTCCTGCTTCTGCTGTGCTTCATAGCTGGCCGACTGCTGATACTGCTCGATACGGGCCTGCAGATCCTGAGCATCCTTATATTTCAGCTGCTTCATCGACTCACTCCACGTAGCCTCGTTCTGCTGGATCTCGTTGATCTTATTGTTCAACTCTACCTGCATGGTCTCCATCGTATTGCGCAGATCGGCATAGAAGGCCTCCATATTGGTACGCGCCTCGGTCGTCTCGGGCATGGCCTGGATCAACTCGGCCGTGTTGATACGACCCAACTTCTGTGCGTAGAGCGACGTAGCGCCCAACATCATTACTGCCACAAGGGTCAGTTTCAAGATTTTTTTCATCATGTGTGTTTAGGGTTTATTGTTTTGTTCTTTTTTCGGTTACTGTTTCAAAAGGTCGATGATTGCCTGGGTCTTGTCCACACGTTCGCTGCTGAAAAGGAGTGTGGGATTCGAGGCCTTGTCGATCACCAGATCGGCCCCTACCGAGGCGGCATACTGCTCGATAGCCTCAAAGACCCGCTTCTGGATGGGTTGAATAAGCTCCACGCGGCGCTGCATGAGCGTACCCTCCGAGCCAAAGACCGACTCCTGATACTGTTGGGCCTGCTGCTCACGGTTCAGAATATCCTGCTCACGGGCCTGACGGGTCGAGGCCGAGAGATTCTGACGCACCTGCATATAGTTGTTGTAAAGGGTCTCGATCTCGGCATACATCTGATCGACACGCGCCTGCTCCTGCTCTCCCAGTTGATCAATCGTCTGGATCGCCTCGTTATAGTCGGCCTGCGAACGGAAGATCTTCTCGCTATCCACCACAATATAGTTTTGGGCTACGGCTGCGCCACCACCCAGGGCGAAGATCGCCACCATGATTAAAAGTAGTCGTTTCATTGTCTCAAAGGTTAAGTCTCTGTTAACATAACGCACTCTCCTTCAAATTTGTTGCCACAAGGGGTTAGAATTGTTGACCTAACACAAAGTGGAACTGGCTTCCGCTCTTCTTGGTCTGTCCGGCAGCCGGGTCGAAACCATAACCCCAGTCGATACCGAGCATACCCACAACCGGCAGGTAGAGACGGACACCGAAACCGGCCGAACGCTTGATCTTGAAGGGGGAGTACTTGCGCCACGACTCAAAACCGTTACCGCCCTCTAAGAAGCCCAACACATAGA
>CAZRJU010000052.1:0-10980 GCA_964600455.1 uncultured Alistipes sp.
GTCTCGAAAGAGCTCTTCCGCACCACGGTATTCTCGGCGGCTGCCATCGCCGGTCGTAAGGTGCGTATTCTGCACCAACTCACCCAGCCGGCCGACCACCCGATCAACATCTACCATCCCGAGGGCGAGTACCTGAAGGGGTTGGTTCTCTACGTCGAATAACCGCTAAAAAGGGCAACCATGGAACGTATCGAGCAGGCACTCGGCTGGCTCAACGAGCACGGTATCACCTACGAGTGGTATGAGCACCCCGCCTCCCCTACCATCGAGGAGGCAAAGGCTCATTGGCGGCAAGATGGTTCCAAACACTGCAAAAACCTCTTCTTCCGCAACCACAAGGGCAACCGCCACTACTTGGTCTCGTTCGACTGCGACCAATCGTTGGCCATCCACGATCTGGAACTGCGCCTTCATCAAGGCAAACTCACCTTCGCCTCCGAGCAACGCATGGAGCGCTACTTAGGCCTGCGTCCCGGATCGGTATCACCCTTCGGGCTGATCAACGACAGCGACCACCATGTACATCTCTTTCTGGATCGGGCGTTGCAGAAGGAGGAGCGCCTGAGTTTCCACCCCAACGACTGCCGGGCCACGGTGGTTATCTCGCGCCACGAGTTCGAGCGCTACCTCTCCCTGGTGGGCAATACCTACGAATATATCGAGCTCTATTAGCCGACAGTATCCATCATGCAGGAAGGGCGACCCCTCATTCGGGATCGCCCTTCTTACTTGATTGGATGATCGACTTAAGCGAGCAGGTTGATCGATCGCTGAATAAAATCGGTCAGGTTCTTTCCCTTCAACAGGCCGTTGGAGAGAAGTGCCAGGTCGATAATCTGCTTGACGAGGTTGTTCTCCTTGCCGATTTGGGTCAGGCGCTCGTTGCGCTCATCGCGCAGCAGCACCACCTTCTTGGAGAGCTCCTCACGCATCGAACGCTCCTCGGCCGAGAGCTCCTCCTCCTTCTTGTTTTTGATTACCTCCTCGAAGCGACGCTCCTCCCCCTCGGCGGCATCAATCTTCTTGGTGATCGACTTGAGTTTATCGCCATAGGCGCTCTCCACCTTCCCGAGGATATCGATCACGATAGGATGGTTGCCGTTAATGGCAATCGTGAAGCTGTCGGGCATCTGACCATAGAACTGGCTCATGCCACCGCCACCCATCTGGGCCATCTCCTTCATACGGCGCATAAATTCGTTCTGGGTGATCACCACGGGGGCCTCACCGGGCTCCATGGCCTCGAACGAAATAGCGTAGTGGATCTTCTCGTCGCGCGGCATTTGACTCTCGAAGACAGGGCGCAAGAGCTCCTGCTGAGCCTCCGTGAGGGAGATCTTCAGCGCCTCAGCCTTCTGGATCAGTTTCTCGATCACATCGCTGTCCACACGCACAAAGCGGCAATCCGTATGCTTCGACTCATACCAGTTGATATAGTGGTTATCGAGCTGGCCGTTCATCTCCAGCACATCATACCCCTTGGCCTTGGCCGCCGTAAGGAAGGCATCCTTCTCGATGGGATCATCCACATAGAGGAAGATCAACGTGTTGTTCTTGTCGGTCTGCTGCTCCTTGACCAGTGCGGTATACTCCTCATCGGTATAGTACTTCCCGTCAGTCGACTTCCAAAGCATGAACTTCTGGGCCTTTTCGGCAAACTTCTCATCGGTAAGGATGCCATACTGGATAAAGATCTTCAGATCGTCCCACTTGGATTCATAGTCGGCTCGCATCGTCGAGAAGAGTTCCTGCAGACGATCGGCCACCTTACGCGTGATGTAGTTTGAGATCTTCTTTACGTTCGAGTCGCTCTGCAGGTAGCTGCGCGAGACATTGAGTGGAATATCGGGCGAGTCGATCACGCCATGCAGCAGCGTGAGGTACTCGGGCACAATTCCCTCCACCTGATCCGTCACGAAGACCTGATTCGAGTAGAGCTGAATACGGTTTTTCTGGATCTCGAAGTTGTTGTGGATCTTCGGGAAGTAGAGAATACCGGTGAGGTGGAAGGGGTAGTCGATATTGAGATGGATCGAGAAGAGGGGATCCTCACTCGTGGGATAGAGCTCGCGGTAGAACTCCTTGTACTGTTCCTCGGTCAACTCGGCGGGTTTACGCATCCATAGCGGCTCCACAGCATTGATGATGTTGGGCTTCTCGGTATCGACATACTTGCCCTCCTTCCACTCCTTGACCATCCCGAATTGAATGGGCACAGGCAGGAAACGGCAATACTTCTTCAGGAGAGCCTCCACGTTGGACTCCTCGGCATAATCGCGGCACTCCTCCGAGAGGTGCAGGATGATCGAAGTACCCCGCTCGTGGGGCGTATCGACCTCCTCCATCTCAAATTCGGGCGAACCATCACAGCTCCAGTGCACGGTCTTGGCCCCTTCGCGGAAGGAGCGCGTGAGGATCTCAACCCGATCCGAGACCATAAACGAAGAGTAGAAACCCAAACCGAAATGGCCGATGATGGCCTGATCCTTATACTTGGCCATAAACTCCTCGGCACCCGAGAAGGCGATCTGGTTGATGTAGCGATCTACCTCCTCGAGGCTCATGCCGATACCATGATCCGTTACCGTGAGGGTGTGTTGTTCGGGGTCTATCTTGATCCGAATAGTCAGGTCGCCCAACTCCCCCTTCACCTCCCCCTTCGAGGAGAGGGTGCGCAACTTCTGCGTAGCATCTACCGCATTCGAGACGAGCTCACGCAGGAAGATCTCATGATCCGAGTAGAGAAACTTTTTGATAACGGGGAAGATATTCTCGGTCGTAACCCCAATTTTTCCGTGTGCCATAGGTTATATGCTTAATTTTTCTGTTTTTGCTTTGCCAACAAGCTGATCAAAGGGTATGCCAGAGCCCCATCGACTGACATTTTGTCAGTTGATGGGGCCCTTTTTCTCGTAAAGCCTCTATCGGCGTACCGACAAGGAGAGCAACACGCCAAGCACCACCCCAAGCAGTGCCGCAAAGAGTACCCGCTGATCGGGAGCAAGCAGGAAGGTTATCGTGTGGGCCGGATACCAAAAGAGTGGAATGGTTCGCTTAAAGACAAAACCCCACTGCCGCTGCCAGTCGATCTCGGCGAGTCGCTTGGCCATCGGAATCGGGGTAATCAAAGCCCTTAACGAGCCTCCCGAGGCGGCAATATGGGCGTCCGTAATCTTATGGAAGGTCATAAAGAGCGGGGCAAAGATCGTATTCATCGCCACCGAAACAGCCAATGCCACCCACATCTTATCGAGCGAAAAGTCCTCGGCCGCGAAGGCCTCCACGGCATTGCTCATCCCCATCTGCTCCAAAAAGAGGGGCGTACCCTTCGAGAAGATGATCATGGCTATATTGATCGCCATACCCAAGAGACCCCACACCACCATACGCGGTGCAACGCCAAAACCCGGGGCCGTATAGCTGCCCGTCGAGAGGCGGTGGCCCAACATCTCCCCCAGGGTGGAGAGGATGGCGAACTTCACGAAACTCATCACCATTCCGTGTGAGGAGTTGAATGAGCGGTAGAGGGCATAGAGCTCCTCGCTCAAAAAGAAGGGAAGAAAGAGCCCCACAATCAAGAGGGCAAACCAACAATCGTTGCGTTTCATTCGGCTATGGAAGTTTAGGGTTCAGACTTATAATTGCCCCTCGGCCCGGAAACTGTAGTAGTCCGAGCGGGCGATAATGAGGTGATCGACCACTCGAATATCCAACAGCGCCGAGGCCTCCACCACGCGACGCGTAAGTTGGCGATCGGCCTCACTGGGAAGCGCCGATCCCGAGGGGTGGTTATGCAGCAGAATCAACTGTGGAGTAAGGAGCTCCAGGGCACGCTTGAGCAGCAGCCTTACATCGACCACCGTTCCCTGCACACCGCCCTGGCTCAGGCGCATCCGCTCGACCACACGATTCGAGGAGCTCAAAAAGAGGGCCCAACACTCCTCATGAGTCAAATCGGAGAGCAGCGGGCGCATCAACCGCACCACATCCTCGCTCGAGGAGATGGTCTGCACCTCCGTCTCGGCCGTCATACGGGCCATTCGTCGTCCGAGCTCCGCAGCAACAGCCACCTTGGCTGCACGCTTCAGCCCCACCCCCGCCGTCATACGCAAGCGGGCAAGGTCGGCATGCCCCACCTCCAACAGTGAACCCCCGGAGGCCTCGAGTAGGGCCTCGGCACGCGCCAGGCTCCCCTCGGCGCCCTCATCCATCAAAAGCGACAGCAACTCCGCATCGCTGAGTGAAGCAGCGCCACGGAGTTGCAAAATATCATACAACGAGGCCATAACTCTCTTTTATGACGGAGTATTACCGTGTAATTTATCCATACGATCCAAGGCCCTGAGACAGGCCTCATCATCCACCGAAGAGGCCATCATACGGGCTGCATTCTGCTCGGCCTCCTTCTTCGAGGTACCGCGGCCGTGGCCCACCTCCAGATCGTCGATCCAGATTGTCGAGACAAACTGTCCGTTCTGTGCCCCATGTTTCGTGCGGAACTGCACCGTATGGTGGTTCTTCTGACACCACTCGATCAAGCGACTCTTAAAGTCGGTCTCCTCCTCGGTCAGGGTCTCCATGTCGAGCATCCCGCCATAGATCGTATTGATCAGCAGGCGGTTCACAAAGTTGTAACCCTGATCCAGGTAGATGGCCCCGATCATCGCCTCGAAGGCATCCCCGTAGATATGTTTTTGGGAGATGGTTGCCCCGGAGTGGGCCACCAGCAGCCGGTCGATTCCCAGTTTGATGGCCAGTGCATTGAGCGACTGGCGCGAAACGATCTTCGAACGCAGCTGTGTAAGGAATCCCTCCGAGCGATCCGGGAACTCGATATAGAGGTAATCGGAGGTTACCGCCTCGATGACGGCATCCCCCAAATACTCCAACCGCTCGTTGTTCATCTGGGTTCCATCAGCCAAAACAAAAGAAGCTGACTTGTGAATCAAAGCCAGCTTGTAGAGTTCGATATTGTTCGGAATGAATCCGAAAATATCGTCAATTGCTCTGTAATACTCCTTGTCGCGGCCGAAATTGCGTCGCCAGGGACGCAGCAAAAAATCAATCACGGCTTAGAAACAAGTGTTAAACGTTAACGACTACTCCTCGAACTTGCGCAGGATGACCGTCGAGTTGTGGCCACCGAAGCCGAAGGTATTGCTCAGGGCAACCTTCACATCGCGCTTCTGAGCCGCACCTAAGGTCAGGTTGAGCTTCTCGTCAATAGCCGGATCGAGCGTCTCGCAGTTGATGCTCGGGGGGATAATCCCCTTCGTGAGCGCCATGATGCAGGCCAAAGCCTCGATAGCTCCCGTAGCACCGAGCAGGTGACCGGTCATCGACTTGGTCGAAGAGATGTTCATCTTGTAGGCGTGCTCACCGAAGAGACCCTGTACGGCCTTCAACTCGGCAACATCACCCAACGGCGTCGAAGTTCCGTGAACATTTACATAGTCCACATCCTCCGGGCGGAGGTTGGCATCGCGCAACGCCTCGCGCATGGCCAGGATGGCACCCTTACCCTCGGGGTGGGGAGCCGTAAAGTGGTGAGCATCGGCCGAGCAACCGCCACCTGCAAACTCGCAGTAGATCTTGGCGCCGCGTGCCTTGGCATGCTCATACTCCTCCAGGATCAACGCACCGGCACCCTCACCGATCACGAAACCATCACGGTTTACGTCGAAGGGGCGCGAAGCGTGCTCCGGGTCATCGTTACGGGTCGAAAGGGCCTGCATGGCATTGAAACCGCCCACCGAAGGCTCGTTTACCGCAGCCTCCGATCCACCGGCCACCATGATATCGGCCTTGCCGTAGCGAATCTGATTGAACGCCTCGACCAAACCGTGGTTCGACGAAGCGCAGGCCGATACGGTGCAGTAGTTCGGGCCCATGAAACCATACTTAATGGAGATATAACCCGCTGCAATATCGGCAATCATTCGAGGAATAAAGAAGGGACTAAACCGAGGGGTGTTACCACCCTCGGAATAGCCCACACACTCATCGAAGAGCGACTTAAGCCCTCCGATACCCGAGCACCAGATCACACCGGCACGCTCCTTGTTGATCGTCTCCATGTCGAATGCGGCATCCTGAACAGCCTGCTCGGCTGCGATGAGCGCATACTGCGTGAAGAGGTCATATTTACGCGCCTCCTTGCGATCGAAGTACTGATTCGGGTCGTAATTTTTTACCTCGCAAGCGAACTTGGTCTTAAATTTCTCGGGATCAAAGTGTGTGATCGGAGCGGCTCCGCTAACCCCCTTTTCCAAATTGGAGAAGTACTCCTCAATACTGTGTCCAAGCGGGTTGATCGTACCGATTCCCGTAACAACAACTCTTCTTTCTGCCATACTTTTTAAGATTGGTTCTCTACTTGCGAATGTTTATTGGGTAAAAATTATTTCTTGTGCTCCTCAATGTAGTTGATAGCATCACCTACAGTGGCGATCTTCTCAGCGTCCTCATCGGGGATCTGAATGTCGAATGCCTTCTCGAACTCCATGATGAGCTCTACGGTATCCAACGAATCGGCACCCAGGTGGTTGGTGAAGCTGGCCTCGGCAACTACCTCCGACTCCTTAACGCCCAACTTGTCAACGATGATCTCGACAACTTTCTGCTGTACTTCAGACATAACTTTAAATTTTTAGTTAAACAAAATGTATTAAAATAGTAAGTTGTTTCAAAATAACAAGCACACGCAAAACGCTCCAACACCCTGTCCCCCGAGAGTGGGGCCCTCACGAAACCGGGTGTTTTTTTACCGTTTTTCGTATTTCTTCGTAATTTTTGGGCAAAAATAACACTTTTTTTATTACTTTTGACATAACGAACGAAAAAATTAACGCGATTTTTTCAACCAAAGACAATAACCAACTAATTATCAGTACTTTATGAACCTACTTCTTATTTCCAACTCCACCAACGCCGGAGAGCCCTACCTGCAATACCCCATGGCCGAAATCGCCAAGACGCTCCAGGGCGTAAAGGAGATTGTTTTTATCCCCTATGCCGCCGTAACCTTCTCCTATGCAGCCTATGAAAAGAAGGTGCAGGAGCGCTTTGCCGAGATCGGTATTCGGGTACGTTCGATTCACCGCTCGCCCAATCCGCGCACGATGATCCGCCACGCTCAGGCGATCTGCGTCGGTGGCGGCAACACCTTTGCCCTTACCCGCAAGATGCAGGAACAGCACCTTACGAGCGCCATTCTCTGCCGTATCAAGGCCGGTGTCCCCTATGTCGGTTGGTCGGCCGGGAGCAACGTCTGCTGTCCGACAATCTGCACCACCAACGATATGCCCATCGTCGAGCCCGACTCCTTCAATGCGATCGGTGCCGTACGTTTCCAGATCAACCCCCACTACCTGGATGCCAACCCCGAAGGCCATGCCGGCGAGACTCGCGAACAGCGCATCCTGGAGTATATCAAGGCCAACCCGCGTCGCTATGTGGTGGGCCTGCGCGAGGGATGTATGCTGCGCCTCAAGGAGGGGCGTCTGGAGTTGATCGGCAAGAAGCCTATGCGCCTATTCAAGCGTGGTGAGCCGATCCGCGAACTGCAACCCGGCGACGATCTGCAATTCCTCTTATAAGCCTACACCTATTTTATTAAGAAGAGAAAAGCAGCCACACGCCTATTTTTCGGATAAACACCTTATGGAAAAAACCTTAGAGATCGGCCGCCGCGGAGAGGATGCGGCGGTCGATTATTTACGCCGCGAGGGCTATCTCATTCTGGAACGCAACTGGCGTAACGGGCGCTACGAGATCGACATCATCGCCCAACGCTGGGACGAGATCCACTTCGTGGAGGTCAAGAGCCGCAAGTTGGGAGGTTGGACAACGCCCGAGGAGGCAATCACGCCCAAGAAATTTCAATCACTTCGGCGGGCCGCCTCGCTCTACATGGCCCTCAAGCGGATAGATCTGGAACCGGTATTCGACCTCTGCGCCGTGGAGACGCTGCCCAATGGCGAGGCAGAGATTCGCTTCACGAGCGATGCCATGCAGGCTCATTGGTAGATCCGTTTTATCCTCCGGATTGCTCCAAAAGGGGAAAAGCCATCCCTCCTCGCAATGCTTAACATGGCTAATATTTTGATTTCCCGACAAAAAAAGCTATATTTGCGCCGCCGACGAGCTCCACTGCGGCAGAGAATAGCAAACAGCATGATGGGATTATACGATATTGGCATACATCTCTACGCCGGGGCCGTCGCTCTGGTGAGCCGATGGAACCCGAAGGCCCGCCTTTGGCGTGAAGGGCGTCGGGGGCTCCTCGACCAAATGGCAAAGCGCATTACGACCGACTCTCCAATCGTCTGGATTCACGTCTCTTCGCTTGGCGAGTTTGAGCAGGGGCGCCCCCTTGTTGAGGAGATCAAGCGCCGCTACCCTACCTACAAGGTACTGATCACCTTCTTCTCCCCTTCGGGTTACGAAATTCGCAAGAACTACACCGGTGCCGACTACATCTTCTACCTACCGATCGACACCCGCGAAAACGCCCGCCGGTTTCTGGATATTGTCCGTCCCGAGATCTCGATCTTTGTCAAATATGAGTATTGGCTGAACCTGCTGGAGGAGTTGCGTCTTCGTAACCACCGCACCTTTATCGTCTCGGCCATCTTCCGCCGCAATTCGATCTTCTGGCGCTGGTATGGCTGGCGTTGGCGACGTGCTCTCAAGAGTTTCGAAAAGCTCTTTGTGCAAAACAGCGAATCGAAGGAGCTGCTCAAAGAGTTGGGCTTCGAGAATAGCGTGGTGGCGGGTGATACCCGTTTCGATCGTGTGGCAGCCATCGCCCGGGCAGCCAAGCAGATTCCGCTTATCGAGCGCTTTAAGGGTTCGTCGCGTCTGCTCGTAGCCGGCTCGACTTGGGGGCCCGACGAGGAGATTCTGCTCGAAAGCATCAACCGAAATCCCGCCATCAAATATGTCATCGCCCCCCACGAGATGGACGAGGGGCGCATCGAGCGCCTGATAGGCGAGATCAAGGGTGGTGCCGTACGCTACACGCAATGTGGCGACGAGACCCCTGTGGAGCAGGCCCAGGTACTGATTCTCGACACGGTGGGAGTTCTCTCCTCCACCTACGGTTATGCCGATTGGGCCTATATCGGTGGCGGATTCGGCGTGGGAATCCACAACACGTTGGAGGCTGCGACCTTCGGTCTGCCGATTGCCTTTGGCCCCAACTACCAAAAATTCAAGGAGGCACGCGACATGATCGCCTTAGGTGCTGCCACCTCGATCAACTCCGCAGCCGAGTATGAGGCGTGGTTCACCCCCTTGCGCGACAACGAGCCGGAGCGCGAACGCGTAGCAGCCATCGCCAAGCACTACACCGAGCAGAACCAGGGCGCCACCGCCCTTATTCTCGACAACATCTTCTCAACGAGCGGGAAATAGGCCCTTTCGCACAGACAAGCATGGCACTGGAGATCGAAAGAAAATTCTTGGTGACCGGGGATTTCAAATCCGAGGTCACAAGGGCAATCCGCATTAAGCAAGGGTATTTGTGTTCAAACCCCGAACGTACGGCACGTGTACGCATGGTGGGAGAAAAGGGCTTTATCACGATCAAGGGGATTGGCAACGCAAGCGGTGTCAGCCGTTTTGAATGGGAGAAGGAGATCTCGAGCGCCGAGGCCGAGCAGTTGCTGACCCTCTGCGAGCCCGGCCTCATCGACAAGACCCGCTACCTGGTTCGGGCGGGTGAGCACACCTTCGAGGTAGACGAGTTCCGGGGCGAGAACGAGGGCTTGACGGTTGCCGAGGTGGAACTCTCGTCGGAGGAGGAGACCTTCCTAAAACCCGCCTGGTTGGGGAAGGAGGTTACCGGCGACCGAAAGTACTACAACTCAATGCTGACAAAGCACCCTTACAAGAGTTGGAAGAGAGAACTCTAAGGCTATAGCCCGCTCTCCGGATACGAAAAAAAGCACTTTTGGCCCTTGTATTCTGAATTTATTATTACCTTTGCCCCGTAAAACCCAACTTTTTCTGGCAAATGAAAACTTTTCAAACGGTAGGAGCCCTGAAGGAGGCTTTGCGCGGTGTTACCAAGAGCGACATCGGCTTTGTCCCGACCATGGGAGCCCTGCATGCCGGACACCGCTCGCTGGTCGAACGCGCCCGCAAAGAGAACAAAGTGGTGGTGGTGAGTGTCTTTGTCAACCCCACTCAATTCAACGATAAGAACGATTTAAGGTGTTATCCCCGCACGCCCGAGGCCGACGAGGCTATGCTTCGTGAGGCAGGTGTGGACTATGTACTGATGCCCTCCGTAGAGGAGATCTACCCCGAGCCCGACACGCGACAGTTCGACTTCGGGCAGATCGACAAGGTGATGGAGGGGGCAACGCGCCCGGGTCACTTCAACGGTGTAGCCCAGGTTGTAAGCCGCCTCTTTGAGATCGTAAATCCCGGCCGTGCCTACTTCGGTGAGAAGGATTTTCAGCAGATCGCCGTTATCCGTGCCATGATCAAGGCACTTGCTATTGAGGTGGAGATTATCCCCTGCCCCATCGTACGCGATCAGGATGGTCTGGCCCTCTCGTCGCGCAACCAGCTCCTCACACCCGCCTTCCGAGCCGAAGCTCCGCTCATCTACGCCACCCTGAAAGGGGCAGTCGAGCGCTCGAAAGAGCTCTCCCCGGCCGAGTTGAAGGCCTGGGTTGTGGCCGAGATTGAGCAGCAGAGTGCAATGAAGGTGATCTACTTTCAGGCGGTCGACTCGCTCACGCTCAAGGAGGTCAACAGTTGGGAGGAGGCTCCGCAGATTCAGGGCTGCATTGCCGTACAGGCCGGCCAGATTCGTTTAATTGATAATATTGCCATCCGATAATGAAATTTCAGATTGAAGTGATCAAATCGAAGTTGCACCGCGTTACGGTTACGCAGGCCAACTTGAACTATGTGGGGAGCATCACCATCGACGAGGCGTTGATGGAGGCTGCCAATATGATCGAG
>CAZRJU010000053.1:0-10935 GCA_964600455.1 uncultured Alistipes sp.
GTCGATAACCATGCCGAAGCCTCCGTTGATAACCTCACCCCAGCCGACACCGCCACCGTTGTGGATCGAAACCCACGTTGCACCGCGGAACGAGTCGCCGATGACGTTGTGAACCGCCATATCGGCCGTAAAGGAGGAGCCGTCGTAGATGTTCGAGGTCTCGCGGTAGGGCGAATCGGTACCCGACACATCGTGATGATCACGGCCGAGCACCACCGGTGCCGAGAGCTCACCACGACGAATTGCCTCATTGAAGGCCAAGGCGATCTTCGTGCGCCCCTCGCTGTCGGCATAGAGGATACGGGCCTGCGAACCCACCACCAGGCGGTTCTTGCGGGCCTCCTTGATCCAGTGGATGTTGTCGTCGAGCTGACCGGCAATCTCCGCAGGGGCTGTCTTGCGCATCTCCTCCAGCACCTCGCAAGCCAGACGGTCGGTCAGATCCAGATCCTCGGGCTTGCACGAGGTGCAGACCCAACGGAAGGGGCCAAAGCCGTAGTCGAAGAACATCGGGCCCATAATATCCTGCACATAGGAGGGGTAGCGGAACTTACCCCCTTCGCCCATCACATCGGCGCCGGCACGCGAAGCCTCCAAGAGGAAGGCGTTGCCATAGTCGAAGAAGTACATGCCCTGCTCGCTGAGGCGGTTGATCGCGGCAGCCTGACGGCGCAACGAGACCTGCACCGCCTCCTTAAAGGCGGCCGGATCCTCGGCCATCAGGCGGTTCGACTCCTCGTAGCTCAGACCGACAGGGTAGTAACCTCCGGCCCAGGGGTTATGCAGCGAGGTCTGATCCGATCCCAAATCGACCGCAATATGCTCTTCGGCTAAGCGCTCCCAAAGATCGACCACATTGCCCTGATAGGCCAACGAAACGGCCTCCTTGGCTTGACGCGCCCGCTCGATACGCGGCAGAAGTTCATCAAGCGAGGTGTAGACCTCATCGACCCAACCCTGCGAGTAGCGTTTCTGCACGGCATGGGGGTTGACCTCGGCCACCACACTCACCACACCCGAGATAACACCCGCCTTGGGCTGAGCACCCGACATACCACCCAGACCGGCCGTCACGAAGAGCATGCCGCGAATATCGGTACGACCATTACGCAACTGCTTGCGGGCTGCATTAAGCACCGTAATCGTGGTACCGTGCACGATACCCTGCGGGCCGATATACATATAGGAGCCGGCCGTCATCTGGCCATACTGCGACACACCGAGGGCATTGAAACGTTCCCAATCATCTGGCTTCGAGTAGTTGGGGATCACCATACCGTTGGTTACGATCACGCGCGGAGCATCGGGGTGCGAAGGGAAGAGACCCATCGGATGGCCCGAATACATCACCAGGGTCTGCTCGTCGGTCATCTCCGAGAGGTACTTCATCGCCAGACGATACTGGGCCCAGTTCTGAAAGACGGCTCCGTTACCGCCATAGGTGATCAGCTCGTGGGGGTGTTGCGCCACGGCGTAGTCCAGATTGTTTTGGATCATCATCATAATAGCGGCAGCCTGACGACTCTTGTGGGGGTAGTCGTCGATGTTGCGCGCCTTCATCTCATAATCGGGACGCAGACGATACATGTAGATACGGCCATAGCGTTTAAGCTCCTCGGCAAACTCCTTGGCCAGTTCGGCATGGTGTTTCTCGGGGAAGTAGCGCAGGGCATTCTTCAGGGCCAGCACCTGCTCCTCGGGCGTAAGAATCTCCTTGCGACGCGGAGCGTGGTTAACCGTCTTGTCGTAGGGTTTGGGGGCGGGCAGCTGATCGGGAATACCCGCCTCAATATCTCTTCTAAATTGCTCTAAAGTCATTGTATTGCTTTTTTATTATTTGATCTTCTCCTCCACAATGGCCAGAATCTCCGCCTCGAGCTCCTGTGCCTGTTTCACCAGGGCTTCAGCCTCGGCCACCAGTGCTTCGGCCGTGGCACGATCCTTCAGACCGGCAGCATTGATCTTCACGTTGAGGGCAGCACCCATCACGGCACTACGCAGCGAGAGGGCACCCACACCGGCATCCGAAACCGAATTGGGATTGCCGACCTCGGCCATGGCATGTACCAACGGGAAGGCCGAGAAGGCGGTTCTGATCGTACGCAAGGGAACCTGTGTGGCGTAGAGCGTAGCCTCCTCCAAGGCGGCAGCACGGGCAGCCTTCTCCTCGTCGGTGGACTTGGGCATCGAGAATACCGCCATGATCTTATTGAAAGCGGCCGTATCCTCGTCTACCAGATAGAGCAGCTCCTTGAGGATAGCCTGGCCCTGATCAGCCCAGTCGGAAAACTCCTTCCAGCGCTCATCCCAACCCGCCTTGTGCGACGAGAGGTTGGCCACCATCGTACCCAAGGCCGCGCCCAAGGCCCCCATGTAGGCAGAGATCGAACCGCCACCCGGGGCGGGCGACTCACTGGCCGTCTCCAAAGCAAAGCCCGTGCAGGTCATATCGACCAGCCCCTGCTGCTTGGTCTCGGCTTCGAGCATATATTCGATAATCTTCTCCTCGGGCTTAAAGGGCTTCAGGTCGTCGAGCCCCATCGACTTTACGGCGATACGGATAATCTCCGACTCGGCGATACCGGTCGAACGCTGCTGCTTCTCCAGGAAGTAGCGGCCCGCCTCGATGAGGGCCCGTTTCGGGATGAGGCCCACAATCTCCGTACCCGTTACGCGCACACCGCGGGCCTGAGCTGCACGGCACACCTCATCGAAAGCGACATGCAACGGCGTTACCGAGATATTGGTCAGGTTCATCGAGACCTGGGCGATCTGGTACTCGTCGATATACCAGCCGATGGCCTTGCAGGCCTTCAGCGTACCGGGCTTCATCAGGGGGTTGCCCTTCTCATCTTTAATAATCTTACCCGTGATGGGATTTCCCTCACGCATCGGGCGGCCCTTCTCGCGCACGTCGAAGGCAATGGCGTTGGCGCGACGCGTGGAGGTGGTGTTGAGGTTGTAGTTTACAGCGATCAGGAAGTCACGGGCACCCACAGCCGTAGCTCCCGTGCGGGCTACACCCTCGTCAAAGGGACGGGCCCCGAAATCGGGCGCCTCTTGCCCTACCATACGCTCGGGCAGTGCCTCGTACTCGCCACGACGGCAGACCGCCAGGTTGCGACGCTCGGGCGTAAAGGCGGCCGCCTCGTAGGCATAGACCGGAATCTGCAACTCCTCACCGATACGCTTGCCGAGCGAGCGGGCCAGTTCGGCGCACTCCTCCAAGGTGATCCCCGAAATCGGGATCAGCGGACATACATCCGTGGCGCCCATGCGGGGGTGGGCCCCCTTATGGTGGCGCATATCGATCAACTCCGAAGCTCGCTTCACCCCACGAAAGGCTGCCTCAAGTACCGCCTCGGGCTCACCCACAAAGGTTACGACGGTACGGTTGGTCGCCTCACCGGGATCGACATCCAGCAGTTTTACACCGGCAACAGAGGTGATGGCAGCAGTGATTTGATCAATCACTGCGCGGTCGCGTCCCTCGCTGAAGTTGGGGACACACTCGATAATTCTCTTCATATTGAAATTTTTAGGTTCGTTTGTTTTCGTTTAATCCCTCAAAGATACAAAAAAGTTCGGTGATCGCGGCCTATTATTCTCATAATTTGGCGAAAAAATTTATTTCCTGCCGCGATTTTCTCCTTTGCGCTTTTTTTACTACCTTTGCCGCTCGAAAACAAGCGAAAAAGAAGAGTTCTTATGTTAAGTAGAAGAATCCTGCGCATCAAGGCACTTAAGGCCCTCTACGCACACATGCAGTGCGAGGCCGAGAGCATGATGGCCTCCGAGAAGTCGATGATGGCCTCCATCGAGAAGGCTTACGACCTCTATTTCCAGATGTTGGCCCTGCCGGCCGAGTTGGTCCGCTATGCCGAATCCCGTCAGGAGTTGGCGCGTCAGAAGCTGATGCCCACCTTTGAGGACTTGAATCCCAATACCAAATTTGTCGAAAATAAAGCCGTTGCACTGCTCGCTAACAGCGATTCGGTAAACGACTATTTAGCCAAGCGTAAGCTCTCGTGGATGGCCTATCCTGAGTTTATCAAACTGCTTTACAATCAACTATCCGAGCGCGATTACTTCAAGACCTACATGAGCCGTGAGGAGCGCACCTTCAACGAGGATAAAGCCCTCTTGGAGCGCATCTTCTGCGACGAGTTGCAGGAGTGCGAGGCGCTCGATCAGCTCCTCGAGGAGAGTTCGATTCTTTGGGCTGACGACCTCCCCTTCATCCTCGTCATGGTGGTACGCACCCTTCAAAGCATGAAGGCTTCGCACAGCGAGGTCAAGGTACTTCCCTGCTTCAAAAACGAGGAGGATGAGCGCTTTGCCCGCCTGCTCTTCGAGAAGAGCCTGGTGAACTACAACGAGATGATGCGCCTGATCGAACCCTATCTCCAGAACTGGGATATGGAGCGTATCGCCTATATGGATATGCTGATCCTGGTAACGGCCCTGAGCGAGCTCATCGAGTTTGAGACGATTCCCGTGAAGGTTACCATGGACGAGTATATCGAGATCTCGAAATTCTACTCGGGCCCCGGCAGCGCCAACTTCATCAACGGTGTATTGGACAAGATGATCGCCGACCTGACAACGAAGGGCCGCATCGTCAAGAGCGGCCGTGGTCTGATCGACCGTTCGATCAAGTAGCAACCCGCCCCAAGCGTGATTGAGGTGAGACGAGCACTGCTCTTAACCCTGTCGTTGTTGCTTTTGAGCCTGACAGCCTGCCACAAGGCCAAGCCGAAGGGCGAAAAGATGGGCGCCCCCCACGGAAAGGTCGTGGTCATTACCGACTCTTTGCTCCTCCAAAGGGGCACCGACACCCTCCGCTTGGGGCGCATGCATACGGGCGAGCAACTCAGCTACCGTTTTTGGCTGCACAACCGGGCCTCGTCGCCCCAGGTTGTTTTAGGTCACGAGATCACCTGCGGATGCATTGCCCTACACTATGAGAATAAACCCGTTATGCCAAACGAATACCTCCCCGTGGAGCTTCGTTTCGACAGCCGCGGGCTCTATGGTTGGCAGCTCAAGCTCTTTCGTCTGCAACTGCACAAGGCTGTAGCACCACTGACCCTCTATGTAGAGGCCGAATGTGAATAGGGCTTTGTATTTTCAAATAGTTTTCCTATCTTTGCGGAAAAGGAAAAGTACGTTTAACAACTTAAAATTTATTGAACAATGATCTATTTATTGGAAGCAACCGGAGCGCAGGGTGGAGGCAACTACTCGTTTATCCTGATGATCGGTCTGATGATCCTGGTGATGTATTTCTTCATGTGGCGTCCCGAGTCGAAGCGCCGCAAGCAGATGCAGGAGTTCCGCGACAGCCTCAAGAAGGGCGACAAGGTGATCACCGCCGGCGGTATCTACGCCACCGTGAAGGAGATTCAGGAGACGACGCTGCTGATCGAGGTAGACAGCAACGTAACGCTGCGCATCGACAAGAACATGGTGGTAGCCGATCCCTCTTCGGCGAAGTAAGGGGTGGGGAAGACCACAAAAAAAACGGGGCCGAGGCTCCGTTTTTTTTTTTGTATCCGCAGACAACATGCGGCTACTCAGTCTGCTTTTGCAACCACTCACCCACGATCCGTGCAGCCGAGGCCACATACTCCACGCAGGGTCGCTTACGGTAGTACTCCGCCGTGCGGGCCTCGGGCGTAGGATCCTCCTTTTTTACGCTAAGCCCCAACAATTCACGGCAGACAATTGCGCCGTTCTCGCGGCGAAATTGCTCGGCAAAGTGCTGTACAAGGGCGTAGTTCCCGGCCTTGGCCTCACGATCGGCAGGGTCGGCCGCCGGCACGATAAGCCCCGCCAAAAGCGACATGCCGCTCACGGCACCACACACCTCCCGCAGACGCCCCATGCCTCCCCCCAGCGGAGCCGAGAGGGTAGCGGCCAGCGTGCGATCCACGCCAAAGAGATCGACATAGGCCAAAAAGACCGACTGCGCACAATTATATCCCGAGGTAAAGAGCTCCCGAGCCCGTTTCTCCCTCTCCTGAAGATCTATCTGCATAGGTTTTGTTCTTTGGTTTGATTTTCCAAAGAGCAAAGATAGAAAATTTTATTCACGTTTTTCAGGGGAGGAGTAGAGCGTGGTGATATAGACCGTAAAAATCGGGAACATCGCCATTCCCACAATCGGCAGCAGCACGCAGATCACCTTGCCGGCCGTAGTCACGGGGAAGATCGAAGCGCCCACCGTGGTAACATTCATCCAGGCCCACCAGAGGGCATTGCCAAAGCCCTTGAGGTGGGGGTTGACCAGCACCTCGTAATCGTAAAAGAGCAGGGCCGAGAGGTAGGTAAAGAGGATCACCGTGAGGCCATAGGCCCAGAAGAGTTTGCGGGCACGGTGTCCTCCCCGTGTGAGCCAGTGTACCACTACATAGAGGGCCAAAAACGAACGCCACACGGGCACCGTAGCGAGGGCCATCTCCAGGGAGCGATCCTCCCCCCAACCCATCCACTGCGCGATATTGAGCCAGGGAATGGCCAGCAGCAGATAGGGTAGGTTACAGAGCCAGAAGTGGGCCTTATGCTCCGAGGCCATGCCGCGCAGCAGCAGATCTACAAGGAAGATCAGGCAGATCACCAACTGCAAGCGGAGGTAGAGAGGTGTGAAGTGGAGGTTGTCGCCCGTGATGATCTCCAACGAGACGGCAACAATCAAGACCAGTGAAGCAACCAATACGACAAGTGACAGGGCGTGCAGACGGCCCTCTTTTTCCTTGCTATCCATAGCATTACGCATTTATCCGTTATCCCAAGCACCGCAAGCGGTATGCCGAAACCCGCTTTGGCAAGTGCTTTTTCAAGAAAAAAGTGGAGAAAAGTTTTGGTATAATAAAATTTTTGCATATCTTTGCACTCGCTTTTAGAGCAATGGCGAGATAGCTCAGCTGGTTAGAGCGCATGATTCATAATCATGAGGTCGAGAGTTCAAGTCTCTCTCTCGCTACCAAGAAGGGGTCGGATTCATCCGGCCCTTTTTTGTTGTATTTAGGGGAGGGCATAGCGAGCGCCCTAACTAACATCCCCGCCCCCCCAAAAAAACAGAGCCCCCTGCCGTAAGCAGAGGGCTCTGTGCGTGTATTCGTGCGCAGATTATCGGTTCGACGAGCGAATCTGGTCGCGCAGCTTGTTATTGAACCCATCCTCCTTGAGCAGTTGCTCGAGGCTGATATGCATGCGGTAGCGCCAATAGTAGCGGGGGATAGCCGGCACATTGATACGCTCCTCCTGCGGAATCTGACGACGCAGCGTGCCATCCTCGGCCAACCAATCCTGCAAGGGCAGAATGACCAACATCGAGGGGGAGTAGAGGTGCATGCTGAGGATCTTCTCGGCAATCCAGGGCTCGCAGAACTGCGGAGCAGCGCCCCACTCCTGCAGCACGTTGTTATAGAAGCGCTGCGTAGCGTTGCGATCCTCCTCCCACCAGGCACGGATCGGGGCCATATCGTGGGTCGAGGTGGCCGATACCGAGCGGTAGGGGTAGTGCCAGGTGTTGCCAAACTCCGAGTTGGGATCCTTGGGCATGCGCTGAATCTCCAACGAGAGGATCTGCAAATCGTTCATCACCGAGGGCACACAATCAGGAATCATACCCAGATCCTCGCCGCACACCAGCATACGCGTTGCCGCCAGCAGGGCGGGGAGCTTCCACATGGCCTGACCACGCCAGAAGTCGTTATGACGGCGGTAGAAGAAGTCGTTGTAGAGACGATCGAAGTCAGCACGCTCCTGGTCGTTCAAGGCACGATAGGAGTAGGTAAACTGGGCCGAGATACGGGGATGGTAGTGGCCACGCTTCACGGGATCCTCCACAAAGAGCACCTCATCGATCAGGCTCATCAGGCCATCGGCAATACGGCGCGAACGATCATCATCACGACCGGCAAAGAGGGCCTCGATCTTACGCTGCGTTGCCACCTCCTCGCGCAGGGTATAGCGGCCATAACCGGCATCCCAGAGGTAGTTGTCGCGCACCTCCTGGGCAGCCTCGCCAAAGAAGTCGTCGAGCATGTAGTTGTAGATATAGGGCTCCACGTGGCGCTGATAGTTGAACCAGAGGCCGTAGCCGCGGATCTCATCCTCCGTGTAGGGAAGGGCCGGGTTGAAGTGGCCCATCAGGCCGTGCACATAGTCGTAGGGGATCTCCCAGATGCGGAAGAAGCCCAAGATGTGGTCGATGCGGTAGGCATCGAAGTACTCGGCCATCTTCGTAAAGCGTGCCTTCCACCAGGCAAAGCCATCCTCGGCCATGCGCTCCCAGTTGTAGGTGGGGAAGCCCCAGTTTTGACCCAGTACCGAGAAGTCATCGGGCGGAGCACCCGCCTGCGAGTTCATGTGGAAGAGGTCGGGGTTCACCCAGGCGTCGCAACTGGTGCGGCTGATACCGATGGGAATATCGCCCTTGAGGATCACACCGTGCTCATGGGCGTAGTTGCGCACCTCGCTCAGCTGGCGATCCAGATGATACTGCGTGAAGTAGGCCAAGGCCACCTCCTCATAGGCCGACGAGGTGGGGGCCGTATACTTCTCGATCACCTTCTTGTCGTAGAGCGCCCACTTGCCCCACTTCGAGAAGTCGGGTGTGGCAAACTTATCGCGCAGCGACGAGAAGGCGGCATAGGGGCGCAACCAATACTCGTTCTTCTCAAAGAAAACTTTGAACTCCTTGGATTTGAGCGTCTTTTCGCCCTGCTCCTTAAAGATAGCCTTCAGGTACTCCTGCTTGAGGTTGTTGACCTGCTCGTAGTCGACCTCCCAGAGGGCATTGAGCTCCTCTCTGAGCTTGGCAAAGCGGGCCATCTCCTTCTTGCTCTTAAGTTGTCCCACCGACTCCAAGTGGATGAACATGGGGTGAAGTGCAAAGGTCGAGTTGGCATTATAGGGGTAGGAGTCCTGCCAGGTGCGGGTCATGGTCGTATCGTTGATCGGGAGGATCTGAATCACCTTCAGGCCCGTCTTCTCAGCCCAATCCACCATCTTCTTCAGGTCGTGGAACTCACCCACACCGAAGCTCTCCTCCGAACGGAGCGAGAATACAGGGATCGCCACACCGGCACCGCGCCAGGGAGCCTCGGGCGACTGAAAACGCAGCCCCGTAAGGGCAATGCACTCCTTCGTGGCGGGCAGCGGGCCCTCCCAATAGCGGTTGGCACCGGCCTCCCAAGCTACCTCTTGGCCCGTTGCAGTGTTCTTGACAATAAACTTATAGGCGAAGCCCGGAGTGAGCTTCTTGGCCTTAAGGGCCACGCCCCAAAGCGGGAAGTGCGCATCGCTCATCGCCACCGCCTTCTCGGGATCCCAGCCACCCAATTCGGGCGACTCACCCACGATGAAGAGCTGCTCGTCGGAGCGGAGCGTGGGGGCCTCAATGCTGATCAAAAGGGCGCCCGAAGCGGCAACAGCAGGCTTCTGGCGCTTCAGACGCGAGAAGATACCCTCGGTGAAGGCCGAAGAGTAGAAACTCCCCTCCTGGGGCTGCTCCGACCAACGATCGAGCACAAGGCATGCTCCTAAGCTCTTCGAGGCCTCGAAGCGGTGGGGTGCTCCCCACTCCTCACGCAGGGTCTCGTTCTGCTGCCCAACCAGGCGGTAGCGATAGCCAAACGAAGCCCCCTCAGGGACCTCCACGGCCAGTTGCCACTCACCCTCGTTATAGCGCATCGCGTAGAGAGGATTGAGCCCTAAACGCTCGGCATCCTCCTTGTCGAGTACCAACGCCAAGTTCTCGCCCCAGCGGGTACCGTAGTTCAGATGAAAATTGAGTTTCATGAGTTGCTTATCGTATTAGTTTTTGGGTTTCGCTCCATGCGGGCCCTACACCGAAGACCCGATAAATCAAACAAAGATACTGTTTTTTTGGCTAAGATGCAAACACTTCGCCGAAAAAAGGGTTGGCCCACAGAGGCTTTCTACTCCCCACCCAAGAGCATTTGCCGCAGCATGCGACAGCTCCCCGCAGGATCCAGGTGGTCGAAATGAAAACCCCGAATCCCCAGCTGCTCGGCGGCCTCGATGTTGGCAGGTCGATCATCCACAAAGAGCGTCTCGGCCGCCTCGAGGCCATAGCGCTCCAAGAGGATGCGGTAGATGGCGGGTTCGGGCTTAACGACAAGCTCCTCGCAGGAGACCACCTCTCCGTCAAAATAGCGGTAGACGGGCTTCAGGCGCAGGAAGTCGATGAACTCACGCGACATGTTGGAGAGGACATAGAGGGGATAACCCGCCGCCTTCAGGTCGGCCACCAGGTCGGCCGTCGGGCCTATCTCCTCCTGCTTGAGGATCGCCTCCTCCACATAGCGGTCACAAGTAGCACGATCCACCCCCTTCTCACGGCAAAGCGCCTCCTTCACCTCCTCCAACGAGAGGGTTCCACGATCATACTCCTCCCAAAATTCGGGCATCTTCGGAAAGCGCACAAAGGCAAAAAAATCGAGAAAATCGGGGCTGCACTTCTTCGGATCACGCCGAAAAAGCACCCCTCCAAGATCAAAGACAATGTTTTTCATACCCACAAAGATAGTGGAAAATTCAAAATTCAAGATTCAAAATGCAAAATTGTTTTTGCTGCGGAGGGGGGGGGCCGCGGGGCGTTAGACTGGGAGTTCTGAGAGTTCTGGCATTTTAGGGATTACCCGGAGCGCATTCCCCGAAAGCAAAGACTCCATTTTGAATCTTGAATTTTGCATTTTGAATTCCGTTGTGGGCCTCCCATCATTCCCATTATTCCCTAAATTCCCATCTTATAGCACCCCTCACCACAAGCCTTTTTTTTGCATCATTACCTGCATTTAGAGGAGCAAATTTGCGCTCAAAAGAGGAGGGCTCGGATGGGTAGTACTTAACGTACGTCCCATTCGAGCCCAACGACTGCGAGGGTCAAACCGCCCCTCCATT
>CAZRJU010000054.1:0-10883 GCA_964600455.1 uncultured Alistipes sp.
CACCATCCATACCGGTCTCCTCGGTGGCGGTGAAGAGGGCCTCCACGGGGCCGTGTACGAGATCACGATCCTCCATGACGGCCAGAATGGCGGCAGCACCAATACCGTTGTCGGCGCCGAGCGTCGTACCGTCGGCCGTTACCCACTCGCCGTCGATATAGGCCTCGATCGGGTCGTTCTCGAAGTCGAACACCTTATCGTTGTTCTTCTGCGGCACCATATCCAGGTGGGCCTGCAGAACAATCCCTTTGCGGTTTTCCATACCCGGGGTAGCCGGTTTTGCGGCGTAGAGGTTGTGGGCCTCGTCCTCGAGGCAGTTATAGCCCATACGCTCCAACTCGCCCTTCACATAGGCACGAATCTTCTCCTCATGGTGCGAGGGGTGAGGAATCCGGCAGATGGCTGCAAAGTGTTTCCAAAGAAGTGCGGGCTTCAAGCCCTCCAAGTTTTTGTCCATTTTTATCGGTTTTTAAGGTTATTTTCCTCTTCCAAAGGGTGCTCAAAAGCCTCGACAATGCGCTTCACAAGGGGGTGGCGCACGATGTCGCGCTGATCAAACTCCACACGACCAATCTCCTTGATCGGGGCCAAAAACTCCATGGCCCGCTTCAGCCCGCTGTCTGCACGGTGGGGCAGGTCGATCTGAGTCATGTCGCCCGTTACGATGAACTTGGCCGAACGACCCATGCGCGTCAAGAACATCTTGATCTGCGACAGGGTGGTATTCTGCGCCTCGTCTAAAATCACGAAGGCGTGGTCGAGCGTGCGGCCGCGCATATAGGCCAACGGAGCGATCTGTACGGTGCCCTCCTCCATGAATTTCTGCAACTTGGCTGCCGGAATCATGTCGTTGAGGGCGTCGTAAAGGGGTTGCAGGTAGGGGTCGAGCTTCTCCTTCATGTCGCCGGGCAGGAATCCGAGTTTCTCGCCCGCCTCCACGGCCGGACGGGTAAGGATGATGCGCCGCACCTGCTTCTCCTTGAGGGCCTTGACCGCCAAGGCGATGGCCGTGTAGGTCTTACCCGATCCTGCGGGGCCCACGGCAAACATTAGATCGCACTTGTCATAGAGTTGTACGAGCCTCTGTTGGTTGACCGTGCGGGCACGAACGGCAACCCCGTTGTTGCCATAGAGGATCAGATCCTTCTCCGTGGGGGGCTCCTCGTGCAGCTCCACACCGGCGAAGGCCTGGGCCACCACCTCGCGCGAGATGTGCCCATACTTCAGGTAGTAGGCTGCAAGCCCCTGCATACGCTTCTCGAAACGCAGGCTCTCGGCCTCCGATCCCAACACCTTGAGCGAGGAGCCGCGGGCCACAATCTTGAGGGTCGGGTGCAGCGCCTTGATCTGCTCCAAGTAGCAGTTTTGGGGGCCATACAACTCGCGCGGGTCAGCCCCTTCGATCA
This sequence comes from uncultured Alistipes sp., assembly GCA_964600455.1. Lineage (GTDB taxonomy): Bacteria > Bacteroidota > Bacteroidia > Bacteroidales > Rikenellaceae > Alistipes. The sequence continues at coordinate 1,407 of CAZRJU010000054.1, forward strand.
GGATCTCTTTGGTTTTATTCTCCATTGTGCTATTTCAGTACCACTCCGAGGTTCAGTTGCAGGGAGTGTCCTTTGAGTTTAAGTTCGGGCCCATCCTCCCAGAGGATACTCTCCACGCGGGAGAAGCCTCCGATGTAGCGGGCATCCAGCAAGAGACGCTTCGTGAGTTTGAAGCCTACTCCTACCGTGTAGCCGATTGTCGGTCTTACACGCCCTAAGTCAAACTCCAAGCCCCCTTCGGAGAGGTGCTTGCAGCTGTTGAGGGCCGTGATGACGGGGCCTGCCTGGATGCGCCAACGCTCCGTAGGCCGCCATGACACCAAGATCGGTACCTCGATGGCGTTGGATTTCACCTCCACCACTGCTGCGTCGGGCGTCGGGGTGAAGTCGAGGCGGTGGCGTGCGAAGCGCACCTCGGGCTGCAGCGCCCATTTCCCCCATACCAGGGCGGTGGTAACCCCCACCTGCCATCCCATGGCGCACTTCAGGTCGCTTAACTCGGCGGGCGTGTTGTAGCTCCACCAGGCAGCACCTGCCTGGGCCCCCCACTCGAAGCGTACCGATGGGGGCTTGGGTGCCCCCTTCTCGCCGGCCCATGCCGTGCTCCACACCATCAAAAGGAGGAGCAGGCTTCCCAAAAACCTTTTCATCGCTTCTTGCCGATCAAAAAGGCTGCCGTAATGAGGTAGAGCAGGGCGGCTATCGGAATCAGCAGACCATATCTTATGTTCCCACCTAAGTAGTGCATCCCCTCCACCAAAGGTGAGGCTAATGCGCCGGCCGAGATCATCCACATCAACAGACCCGCCACCTCGTTGGCCTTTTGGGGCTGTGCAGCCGTGGCCGAGGCATAGAAGATGGAGAAGACCACCGAGATCGAGAAGCCGATAACCCCCAACAGCAGGCAGACGGCCCATTGCGAGTGGGTGAAGCAGAGGGCCACAACGGCAGCAAGGGCCACCATGAGGTTCCCCATCAGATAGCGTTTCTCGTCCATCTTACTGATCGCCCAAATACCGGTGATGGGGCCCACAATACGGCAGAGGTAGAATCCCGTGGTGGTCAGGAGCGGTTGCTCCATCTCGACAAGCTGCACGCTCAGGTAGCCGATCGACACGTCGAGAATCAGGAAGAGGGCAATGGCAAAGGCTGCAAGGGCGACTACCCGATCCTTCATCAGCGCAAAGCAGTCGCTCAGGCTGAAGTAGCGGGGATTCTCCACGCGGTCAATCCGATCCATCTTGGTCTGCACCATCCACACGCCGCTCAGAAGCGTGATGGCCGCATAGATCAGCAGCAACCAGTTCCACGAGGTGTAGAGGGTGAGCAGCGTAATGAGCGGGGCCATCATCAAGAGGGCCGTACTACGAAATACCTGACCTGCCGTGAGGTAGATCGCCATCTGGCGCGGCGGTGCCACGAGGGCCAGCATGGGGTTGATGGCAATCTGCACGGCCGTACACCCCATGCCCAAGAGGGTGAAGCCCGCAAAGAAGAAGCCGATCCCCGTACCCTCGCCACCAAACCAAGCGGTCAGCAGGCCGACCACCACGGCGGTATATCCCGCTAAGGCCATCTTCTTGCGCCCTATGCGGTTCATCGCGGCCGCCAAGGGGGTCGAAAGGAGCAGGAACCAGAGGAAAACCGAGGTGGGCAACAGGGCAATCAGCGGGTGCAGCGCCTCGGGAAAAGTCTCGGCAATACGGGGCGTGAGCGGGGGTACAATGTCGCTGAAAGCCATCACAAAGTAGCCGGCCAACACCGGCCCCGCCTCGCGTTTGTAGTTTATCTTCTCTTGTTGCATCGTCTAAAAGGTTCTAACTATCTCCCAAAGATAACCATTTTTTCGGGAAAATCAAAAAACGGGGTGAAGTTTACGGCCACGGTTGACGTGGGGGGATGTGTCGTGGGGTGCGAAGAGAGGGGAGAGATGGGAGTAATGGGAGTAATGGGAGGCCCACAATGTAATTTATTGGGATAATAAACTTTAGGTAATACGCCCCGGGGATTCTCATCATTCTCATCACTCCCCTCTCATCGCACCCCACATTAAAGCCAATCTGGCCTTACTTAAACAAAACAACAACGGACAACCCCCGAAAGAGTTGTCCGCTGTGATTGCTCCGTGCTTGGCTTTCGACTATATATTGTATTTGATCTCAAACAGACGCATGCAAACCCAGTTTTGTGCACGGTTGTCTTTATACGTTGGGCGGTTATCTGAGATATAGATGCGATAAGCATTGCCCGCAGGAATTGTGGCATTGTGTGAGCAGGCCGTATAACTATCCCCCGCGGGAGGGTTGGAGTAAGCTAAGATTGATATGTTTGTTGAGTTCGTCTTTGCCTCAGTTGTACCAGTCGTTACGCCGCTATAAATTGTGGCCGATCCACTGCCGTTGATAGTTGTGAAGTAGGCCATATACGGAATGTATGTCACATTTACACTCGCCGGGGTATAAAAAGTAGGCGAGAAGAGAGATCCAGCTTTTGACTCGCTGCCGAAAAGATAGTTGTAATAATAGCTTATCTGCCAACCTCGATTTTCCCAATATTCCACGGTGCCGGTTGTCTCCCAGCCAGGTGCAGCGGCAACATCATTGCTACGGCAGTCGGGGCTCGTATAGGGAATACCCGTTACATGGAGGGTCTTGCGGACTACGATGCGGTCGCCGAGCTTGGTGGTCATGAAGACCTCCAACGAGTGGGCGGCTTTCGACTGTCCGTCCAAGTTGCTGCCTACATAGAACTGCTTATTCGGCTGATCCCAAACGATGCCGCTGCCGGTGTTGAACTCCGTGCCATCGTACACATACCCTACATTCGTGATAAAGCCCTTGTTGATCAAGGTGTTCTGCATGGTGTAGGTGGTGGCGTTGTTGGCATCGCAGTAGACCAACTGGCCGGTGTTGGCCGTGTTGGCTGCCGAGTTGTTGGCCAAATAGAGGTCGTAGGAGGTCTTGGGACCGATCGTGCTGATGCCGTTCTTGGTCCAGTCGAAGGTTACGTAGCTGGTCGAACCTGCGCTAAAACCACCCTGTGCACCGAATGCACCCACGGTGCAGTACTCCTGGCCGGCGCCATCCTTCGCCTTTACGGTCAGCACATAGCCCGTCGTGGGGGTGTAGTAGGCGGGCAGTGCAATGAAGAAGTTGGTGGCCGAGGTGTTGATCGTGTAGTGGGTCAGGCCGCCCTCGGTGGTCATGGTGCCGTAGCTTGCTGCCGAGATGTCGTAGGTCTGGCTACCGGGAAGCAGGGTATCCAGGTCGGAGAACTTCACCTCGTAGATCGTGTAGCCTGCGGGGAGGTTGGCAACCGTTACGTAGAGGAGAGCGTTGATGGGGGTGAAGCCCATTACGATCTCGTTCTTGCCCACGCTCTCGCACCAACCGGCGGCCATGATGGCGTTCTGCTCGCTACCATCCTGAACCTTGGAGAAGTCCATGACCACCTTACCATCCGTGCGGAGGTCGAGCGAAGAGGGGTAGGCGGCAAAGTAGGTGTCGATCTCGGCAGCTGCCGTACCCGTGCCGCGGAAGAAGGCGTTGTTGCCCTGCTCCAACTCGTTGGTCAGCACAGCCGAGGCACCGGCTAACGAGGTGAGGCGGATCTGGTCGCCCTTATACCACACGGTCTGGGTCTTCTGAGCATCGGTAAAGCCGGCACGCACCTCCTCTTCGGGGGCGATTGCCGAAGTCGTCAACTCAAAAACATCGTTACCCTCGGGGATTACAACCTCCTGGTTGCCGTCCTCGGGGATGATCAGCTGATCCGTATCGCTCGACGAGCAGGCCGTCGCGGCGAAAAGCGCAAAGATTGCGAATAAAACTCTATTTCTCATGGTTAATCCTTTTTTTGCGTTAGTCGAGATAGGCGTCATCGCCATCGGCGTCGTAATCTCCAAATTCGTTTCCTGTGTTCGAGAGCGTAAAGCCGCGCTCTACCTGCAACTCGATGCACTCCACTGCGGGGGCTTCGTAGTTCAATAATTCCTTTTTCATCCTATATTGTAGTGTTACTTAATTGTTTGCTTGTGGGTGGCGGCCTCCTCTCCCTAAGGCAAAAGGCCTAAAAAACCGCACAAAAATAGAAAAAGGTTTTTCAACCAAAAAATAAAATCAATGATCCCCCTCTTTTTCATCATAAAAAGGCAGTCGCCAAGGGGCAGCCGCTTTTCTTCATCGGCTGCCCCCTGGCGGTATAAGTCGGTAGAGCTGTGGCGGGCTACTCCTTACGGCAGTGGACGGCAGCCCACCCCTCGCGCAGGCGGGAGGAGCAGAAACAGAGGCCGCAGGCCTCGGCGGCGGAGCGGATGATCGGGATGTCGGCCTCCAAAAAGCCGCTCATCACCAGGTCGGCCCCGGGGCGCATGGTGGCAGCGTAGGCTGCCATATCGCCCGTGAGAATGTTGCGGTTGATATTGGCTGCGATGAAATCGTAGTGGCGGCCGGCGATACGTCTCACATCGCCCAAGAGCGGGGTGATCTGCCCCTCGACTTTATTGGCCTTGATATTCTCGCGGCAGTTCTCATCGGCCCACTCGTCAATATCCACGGCGTCGATGTGGCGGGCACCGCACTTGGCAGCCACGATCGAGAGAACTCCCGTGCCACTCCCCATATCGAGCCCCTCTTTTCCCCGAAGGGCCAAATCGAGCAGATAGCCCGAGACCAAGCAGGTGGTGGCATGGTGCCCCGTACCGAAGGACATCTTGGGCATGATCACCACCTCCATTACCCCCTCGGGTGCGGGGGCGTGGAAGGGGGCACGGATATAGATGCGACCCTCCACGTCGACAGGGGTGAAATTGCTCTCCCAGAGAGCATTCCAGTTCTGTGTCTCGATCGAGATATAGCGGGCTCCTGTGATCCCGTAGCGGGCCAACAACGCGTTGACGGGCTCCATGCACTCGACCAGCTCCTCGCGCGGGATGTAGGCCTTCAGGATCGGGCCCTCCTGCTTGAAACTCTCGAAGGGATAATCGGCCAGTTCGGCCGTCAGAATTTCGGCTAACTCACCCGTAGCCTCTATATTGAGTTCGACGTAATCCATAGGTTTTCGTTTGTTTTTTTGTATATTTGCCCTAAAGTTAGCAATAAAATGGTAGAAAACAGCAAACGTTGGGAGGATTTTGCGCGGCGCTACCGCCTGCACATTCGCACTGAACGCCGTTTATCGGAGAGCAGTGTGAATGCTTACATGCTGGATCTCAAGCAGTTTGCTCATTTTATTCTTCGTTTCTGGGATGTCCCGCCCAAGGAGGTGGAGCCCTTCATGATCGAACGCTACATGGGCCGTCTCTTCGATCAGGGGAAGGAGTCCTCGTCGCAGGCCCGCAAGTTGAGCGGAATCAAAAGTTTCTTCAATTTTTTGGTGATGAGCGAGCAGATGGATAGTTCGCCGGCCGAGTTTGTGGAGGCTCCGCGCATTGAGCGCACGCTGCCCGATACGCTCTCGACCCGCGAGATTGATCTGCTGCTCGACTCGATCGACTGCTCCACGGCCAAGGGGCGGCGTGACAGTGCCATGCTTGAGGTACTCTATTCGTGTGGGTTGCGTGCCTCGGAGCTCACCTCGTTGCGCCTGAGCGATCTCTTCTTTGGCGAGGGCTATATTCGGGTGGTTGGTAAGGGGGACAAGCAGCGCCTGATACCCATCAGCGATGTGGCCCGCGACAAGGTGCAGATCTATTTAGAGGATCGGCGTGATCAGATGCGGGGTGAGCGGGCGGATTCGGGCTACCTCTTCCTGAGCAACCGACGTAAGCCCCTTACGCGGGTGATGCTCTTCACCATCATCAAACAGGCGGCCCAACGGGCCGGATTGAAGAAAAAGATCAGCCCCCACACCTTCCGACACTCCTTTGCCACCCATCTGCTGGAGGGGGGAGCCTCGATTCGCCAGGTGCAGGAGATGTTGGGGCACGAGAGTATTCTTACGACCGAGATCTACACCCACCTCGATACGACCCAACTCAGAGAGACCGTCGAACTGCTGCTCTCCCGCGAACGAGCCGAGTAGTTAATCCATCTCGTCGTCGTAGAAGATCCCCTCCATAAGGGTATCCAATTCGCGGCGCTCCTTTTTGGTGGGGCGTCCCGTGCCTCGATCACGGAAGACGAAGATCGTCTCGCGCGGTGTCGAGAGCTTCTGCAGCTCCTCTTCGGGGGTGATGTTGAGGCAGTAGAGGGGTACATTTTTGGCCGGCTGGCGGCTCGAAACCAACTCCACCACCTTGTATTGATAGAGTACGGGCATCCGTTTAACGGTGATGCGGTCGCCGATCTTCACCTCGCGCGAGGGTTTGCAGTAGGCGTCGTTGACCAATACGCGGTTGTTGCGGATGGCATCTGCGGCATCGCTGCGCGTCTTGAAGATGCGCACGGCCCATAAATATTTATCTAAACGAATATCCTCCATGGTTCACTTCTCGATGGTTTTTACCCGACAAAGGTAGTAAAATTATGGCACAATCTTACAACTCCTCCTCGTGCCACCCTGCGGCATCGCGATAGCGCAGTCGCCCCTTGCGGAGCGATTTGAGGGCTGTGATCCCTTCACGGTGCCAGACCGACTCGCCCCGCAGGTTGATCAGGTGGTACTCTCGCCCAAGCCGAACGGCGGCGTGGCCCTCCCGAAAGTCGAAGGCCTCATCGTAGAGGGGCGGAATAACGACCCCTGCCACGCTGCGGAAGCCGCAGAGGCCCCACTCCATATAGAATTCGGGGTACTCTTCCGACGAGTCTCCGGGGTGGAGTGCGGCGTAGCTCAAAAGCCGCTCGATTTGTTCGGTAGGGAGAAGTCGTGTGCCCAACAATTTTCCGAGGCGGTAGTGGCGGGCCGCTCCTCGGCGGGATAGCAGATCCATCACTTCACGATAGCTTGCGGGTGGCTCCTTGCCCACCACCTCCTCGGAGCTGAAGAGGAGAGCTTCCTCGGAGTGATGGCGTTCAAGGAGCGAGGGGTCGAGTGCGAGCGCCTTGATCTGTACGGAGAGCATGGCCAGGGCATAGTGGTCGATCGTGCGGTCGAAGAGTTCGGCCGTGCGTGAGGGGTGTTGCCAGGCCGGAGTGCCCAACTCGGGCGATAGCTCCCCTTGGCAGGTGGGCAGGAAGGCGGCATCCCGATCTATCAGGTGGAGCTCAAGGCGCCGATCCACCACGATATTTTCAGGTTTGATATCACCCAAGGCCCAATCGTCGCTACTGAGGCGGGCTGCCAGGCAGTCAAACTGCTCGCTGATTCGCTTGAGCCCACTCAGATCCTGCCTCTCGACCGCTTGCTGCAGCCAAAAGGCGAGGTTCTCCCCTTCGATCCAATCCAAGAGTACGACATCGACCCACTCTCCGCGCTCGGGCGAAGCGAAGAGGTAGAGCTCCTTGCGAAACAGCCGTCCTGGATAGAGTGCCTCCACATCCCGCCGCATAGGGCGCAGATAGCAACGCAGGGCATAGGCTCGGCCCTGCCACTCGATGCGAAACGTGGCGGCCGAGTTGCCCAGGAAGAAGAGTGGCTTTCCGTCGGGGTCGCGTAAGAGCCGGAATCCGTTCAGCCGACGAACCAATCCGTGGGGACTCTCTAAGGTGGTGAGGTATTGCGAAAGGGTGTGCATCGTTTTTTATAAAAAAGAGGTTGTCCGACCGAAAGGGGGACAACCTCTTATAGAGGTAGTCAGAGCGTGTGATTAGTGGCAGTGGCCGCAATCGCACCCGTCGTGGTGCTCCTCGCCGCAGCCCTCGCCGCACTCGTCGCAACCGCACGAGCAGCCACCCTTCGGAGCCAGATCCTCGGGCGTAACATCGCGTACCTCGACAACCTCAACTTCGAAGTTGAGTACCTTGCCGGCCATCGGGTGGTTGAAGTCCATCTTTACGGTCTCCTCACCAACCTCCTTGATGATACCCATCATGCGGTTGCCCTGAGCATCGGCCATGGGAACCTGCGAACCTACGAAGAGAATATCCTCGGCGAGTTTGCCGTCTACCATGAAGATCGTCTTGGGCAGGTCGACCAGCGCCTCGGGGTGATAGACACCATAACCATCCTCGGGCTGCAGGGTGAAGGTTACCTGCTCGCCGGGCTCCTTATCCAGGATAGCCTCCTCGAACTTAGGCAGCAACATGCCGGTACCGAAGATAAACTGAAGGGGTTGGCCGGGCATCGACTGATCGGCGATCTGGCCATCTACCGTGAGCTTGTAATCCACGCTCACCATCTTGTTCTGTGCTACTTTCATTGCTGAATTTTCCGTTTTTTATCGGGTCGTATCGGCAGCCGGGCTACCGATACGACCGTTGGGGTGAATAATCAAAAGTTGGTTTCGGAAAGACTACTTCTTTCCCTTCGGGGCAAGCATCATGTTCATCTTCTTGCCGTCGAGTCTGGGCATCATCTCCACCTTGGCGATCTCCTCGAGATCGGTGGCGAAACGCAGAAGCAGAATCTCGCCCTGCTCCTTAAAGACGATCGAGCGGCCGCGGAAGAAGACATAAGCCTTCACCTTGGAACCCTCCTTGAGGAAGTTCTCGGCGTGCTTGAGTTTGAAGTTGTAGTCGTGGTCGTCGGTCTGCGGGCCGAAGCGGATCTCCTTCACGACCACCTTTGCCTGATTGGCTTTCAGCTCCTTAGCCTTGCGTTTCTGCTGGTAGAGGAACTTCTGGTAATCGGCAATGCGGCACACGGGAGGTACAGCCTTGGGCGAGATCTCGATCAGGTCGAGATCCATCTCATCGGCCAGGCGAAGCGCCTCGCGGATCGGCATCACGGTAGGCTGCTCGATATTATCGCCTACGACACGCACCTCGGGTGCCGTGATCTCCTCGTTGATGCGGTTCGGATTCTCCTTTTCCGGTTTGCGAGGGCCTCGGGGGGCATTGGGGCCACCGGGCCTCGACTGATTGTTGTTGTTCCCCGGGATATGCGGTCTCGGCGGGAACGGTTTTGGTGCTGCGATAGCTGTAAAAAATTAAAGGTTTAACGTTGATTTATAAGTTTTTATGGCGAAGGGGCGGAGAGACCGTCGGGCCTCTCCGCGGCTCCTTTATGCCTCCATCTTGTTGGCTTCGATCTCGGTTTGTACCAGCCCCTTGATCAGGTTGCGGAACTCCTCGAGCGTCATCTGGCCCTTATCGCCCTCGCCTTGAGCGCGTACCGAAACCAGCTTGTCGGCCTGCTCCTTCTCGCCCACGATCACCAGATAGGGGATGCGCTTGAGCTCGTTGTCGCGGATCTTGCGGCCGATCTTCTCGTTGCGGTCGTCGATCTGTGCGCGAACGTCGTTGAGGGTCAGGTAGTTGACAACCTCATTGGCGTAGTCGTTGTACTTCTCCGAGATGGGCAGTACGACCACCTGGTCGGGCGAGAGCCAGAGCGGGAACTTACCGCCCGTGTGCTCCAACAATACGGCCACGAAACGCTCCATCGAGCCAAACGGCGCACGGTGAATCATGATCGGGCGGTGCATCTTGTCGTCCGAAC
>CAZRJU010000055.1:0-10845 GCA_964600455.1 uncultured Alistipes sp.
CCGTTCGGGCTTTGTTTGGGATGTGCCGCAGGTGCGGCCTTATCACAACAAAATAAATTGGGCAGCCAAATAATAACTCTCCAAACCAAACCCCATAATCAGGCCGCGACAAACGGGGGTAAGGAGGGAGGTGTGACGAAACTCCTCGCGGGCAGCGATGTTGGAGATATGCACCTCGACAACAGGCGTGGAGATGGCGGCAACGGCATCGCGCAGGGCGACGGAGGTGTGGGTATAGCCGCCGGCATTGAGGATCACGCCATCGTAATGGCCGGGGGCGGCATGTAGTGCATCAATAAGCTCCCCTTCGTGGTTGGACTGGAGGTAGTCGATTTGGTGATCAAGCAGACGGCTACGGAGCATGGGAAGGTACTCCTCGAAGGAGGTGGTACCATAGTGGGCGCTCTCGCGCTGCCCCTGGAGGTTGAGGTTGGGGCCGTTGAGGATCAAAATTTTCATGGCGGGCTGATATTTACACGAGCAAAGGTAGAAATTTTCCGTTAAAAAAACACTATCTTTGTCCTATGATTAGCGAAGAAGGATTTATTGCCGGATTGGAGCTCAACAGCTTGAATCAGATCCGAAGGGGGATCGACACCTACCGGTTTGAGGGGATTGGGGATGATTGTGCCATTATTCCCGTCGAGAATGGCTATGTGTTGGCCCTTACAACCGACTTGGTGGTTGAGGGCGTGCACTTCCTCTTTGAGAACACAACCCCCGAGACGGTAGCGCAAAAGGCCCTGCATGTCAACTTAAGCGATGTGGCAGCCATGGGGGTAAGGCCCATTGCCACACTGCTCTCGATCGCCCTGCCCAAGAAGGCCTCAAAGAGCGACTGGGCCGATCGCTTCTCGAAGGCCTGGGCCCAAGCCTCGGAGAGGGCCAATGTAACCCTCATAGGCGGCGACACGACCGCCTCCACCGATAAGGTGGTAATCAACGTAACGGCCATCGGCCGTGGCCATAAATCGCACATCAAGCGCCGAAGCGCCGCACAAGTTGGAGACATCGTCTGCGTGGCCCGCCCCTTGGGACGATCAAAGGCCGGACTGCGCGACATCCTCAACGGCAACTACGACAGCGAGGCTGCTCACTATCACAATGCCCCCGAGGCCCAGGTGCTACAAGGCATATGGCTCGGCCGTCGGGAAGAGGTACACGCCATGATGGACATCTCGGATGGTCTTGCCACAGACCTCGGTCGGCTCGTCAGGGCCTCAAGCCGCGAACAGGGTATCGAGATGAGTGCCGATGTGAATCTCGAGATGATCCCTGTCGCACGAGATGCCACCTTAGAGGATGCCATCACAGGTGGGGAGGAGTATACGCTGCTCTTCACCGTCCGAGAGGAGGCCGTCGCATCCCTCTGCGAGGAGTATCAGCGTCTCTTTGGCACACCCCTCTACCCCATTGGTCAAATCACGGAATCGCTCTGCGAGGAGGTTCGATGGTTCGACAACGGAGATCAGATCGATCCGGATTGGGAGTGTTTTACGCACTTTTAAGAAATAAAATCGGGCCGGAGTGTAGAAAGATTGGAGGCGTTTTACTATCTTTGCTAAAATTTTCAGACAACCACACCTTAACTCTTATGGAGAAGACCGTCAAACTGCATGACAAGAACTTCCGCGTGATGATTCCCGCCGAGAAGATCGACCAGGCCGTAGAGGCTGTTGCACAGGAAATTTACAACGATTACAAGGAGTGCGACACCCCGATCTTTCTGGGTGTTTTGAACGGCTCGTTCATGTTCCTGAGCGACCTGATGAAGAAGCTCCCCTTCGCCTGTGAGATCACCTTCGTAAAGCTCGCCTCCTACGAGGGTACCGCCTCGACGGGTAAAGTCAACGAGCTGATCGGCATCAACGGCTCGCTCAAGGGCCGCCACGTGGTGATCGTCGAGGATATCGTCGACACGGGCCGCAGTATCGCCCATATGATCGAGACCCTCAAAGAGCAGGAGCCCGCCAGCGTGGAGGTATGCACCCTCTTCTTTAAGCCCGCATCCTACTCCGAGAAACATCCCATTCGCTACCGCGCATTGGAGATCGGCAACGAGTTTATCGTCGGATACGGCCTCGATTACAACCAGCTGGGGCGCAACTTCAAAGATGTCTATGTGGTAACCAATGAGTAGCGTTACCCCATACGAAGGACTCCTCGACGACGGGCAGAAACTCCCCCTTGTCGAGGATTTCTACACCATTCAGGGCGAGGGATTCCATGCCGGCAAGCCCGCCTACTTCATTCGCCTGGGCGGATGCGATGTGGGGTGCCGTTGGTGCGATGCCAAGTACACCTGGAACCCGAAACTCTACCCGCCGATCGAGATCAAGGAGGTGATCGAGCGCACGCTTCAGCATCCGGCACGCGCCATCGTGATCACGGGTGGCGAACCGCTCCTCTACCCCCTGAAGCCCCTCACCGACCGACTGCGTGAGCTCAACCTGGAGATCTTCCTCGAGACCTCGGGCAGCCACCCCTTCAGCGGCTGTTTCGACTGGGTGTGCCTCTCTCCAAAACGGCAGCAGCCCCCCTTGGAGGAGGCCTTTGACCGGGCCGACGAGCTAAAGGTGATCATCGAGAGCGATGAAGATTTTGCCTGGGCCGAGGAGAATCGGCGCAAGGTGGGGCGTAACTGCCGCCTCTACCTGCAACCCGAGTGGAGCCGAAAGGAGGAGATGATGGAGCGGATTGTGGAGTACGCCAAGAGCCACCCCGAGTGGTCGATCTCGATCCAGATCCACAAATACATGCACATCCCTTAACACCCCGCACACAATGGCCTCGAGACTCTCCAAGACCCTGTGGATTACACTGACGGTTGTGGCCGTGGGCTTCACAGCCCTGGTCGTGGGGCGCAACCTGCTCCACATCTGGCAAACGAGCCGCCAACTCAAGAAGCTCAGAAGAGAGGGGGCCCACTACCGCGAACAGATCCGACGCGACAGTACGCTGGTCGAGGAGTTGCGCTACGACAACTACTTGGAACGTTATGCCCGTCTCAGATTCGGCATGCAGCGACGCGGCGAACAGGTCTATCAATTTGAAAAATAGCCAAAAAGAGGATTTCAACGCTTTGAGATCCTCTTTTTTTGCACAAAAGATGCAAATATTCCACAAAAAATTTGTACCTTTGAATGGTCATATAAGATACCAAACAATACCACTATGAACACGCTTTCGAGCCAAGAGAAGAGGCTGTATGAAATTGCCCGCACCTTCCGTCTTGAGGGGGAGATTGAGCGCATCGAGTCGCTCGGCGAGGGGTTCATTAACGACACGCTGATTGTGCGCACCGTTGGAGATGCGCCCGACTACATCCTGCAACGCAAGAACAAGTCGATCTTCCCGGATGTGCCGGCCATGATGGAGAATATCCGCAAGGTTACGGCCCATATTCGCGGGCGGGTTGTAGCCCAGGGGGGCGATCCGTTGCGCGAGGTGATGACCGTAATTGAGACCCTCGATGGGAAGCTCTACCACGTAGACGACGAGGGGGAGTATTGGGCCATGACCCTCTTTATTGATCGCACAACAGCCTACAACCGCGCCGACACGCCGGCCTTGGCCCGTAAGGGTGGCGAGGGTATCGGCAAGTTTCAGGCAATGCTCAGCGACTTTAAGGAGCCCCTCAGCGAGACGATCAAGGGATTTCACAACATTCGCCATCGCTTTGGGCAGTGGGATGAGGTATTGAAGGCCGACCCCGTGGGGCGCAAAGAGAGCGTCAAGGAGGAGATCGGTTGGGTGGAGAGCCGCCGCGAGGAGATGCTCCGCTTCTGGGAGTTGGTCGAGAAGGGGGTATTGCCCACACGCGTTACCCACAACGACACGAAGATCAATAACGTACTCTTCGACCAAAAGGGCGAGGTGCTCTGCGCCATCGACCTCGATACGGTGATGAACAGCACCTGTCTGAACGACTTTGGCGATGCCATCCGCACCTACACGAACACGGGTGCCGAGGATGATACCGACCTGGAGCAGGTGAGTTGCTCGATGGAGATGTTTGAGGCCTATGCCGACGGTTTCCTCTCACAGCGTGCCGCACAGCTCGTGGATGCCGAGATCGAGTGGATGGCCTTCTCGGCCCGCTACATCACCTACGAGCAGGTGTTGCGCTTCCTGATGGATTACATCGACGGCGACCGCTACTACCGCACCAAATCGGCCGAACACAACCTGGAACGTACCCGTGCCCAGTATCGTCTGTTGCAGAGCATGGAGGAGCAGTATGCCACCATGCAGCAGACCATTCAACGTATAGCCGCTCAATACCGCTAATTGCATGTTGATCGTACCCCATATTCCACTGACACAAAGTGAGAGGCTCGACGAGATTTTCGAGCGCCTTCCCCTGCACCCCATCGCCTCGAACAACTGGGCCGAAAACTACCCCTATGCCCCGCAGACAGGCTTTCGCATCTTCCACTCCTCGGAGTACCTCCACCTGCGTTTTGAGGTAGAGGAGCAGTATACGCAGGCCCTCGTTCAGGAGGACAACGGCCGGGTGTGGACCGACTCCTGCGTGGAGTTCTTCCTCTCGCTCGACGAGCGTGGCTACTACAACTTCGAGACCACCTGCATCGGCCGTATGTTGTTAGGCTTCCGCAAGGAAAAACCCAACCCGGTCTACGGCTCCAAGGAGGTGATGCAGTGCGTGGAGCGCACCTCTTCGCTCGGCACCGAGCCCTTCGCCGAGCGTCAGGGCAACAACCGCTGGCAACTTACCCTGAAGATTCCGACCGCAGCCCTCTTCTGCCATACGGTCGAGCGTTGGGACGGTCTTCGTTTCCGAGCCAACTTCTACAAGTGTGGCGACGATTTGAGCCGGCCCCATTTCCTCTCCTGGCAACCAATCACAACCGAAAGCCCCAATTTCCACCAGCCCGCCTTCTTCGGGGAGGTGCATTGCGAATAGAACTCAAGAAACAACAAATAAAACAAACTATCCCATGTCAAACAACAAGTATTCTCTTCCGAAAGATGGCGGTCTGATCGCATCGGCCGCCCCGCGCGACATCGTGCATCGCTACGAGAAGATGCACACGTCGGTTTATGAGAGTGAGTATGAGGGTGTTCTGCATGTTGCCGACACCATCATCAAGATGATTCAGGCACACGATGCCACGCTCGAGTCGAATCAGGGACTTCCCTTTGTGTTGGGTCTCACGACGGGCCGCACGCCGCTGGGCCTCTACCGCGAGCTCGTAAAGCGCCACAAAGAGGGGCTGGTCAGCTTCCGTAACGTGGCCGTCTACAGCCTCGATGAGTTCTACCCGATCAAGCACTCCGAGCAGCAGAGCCGCAATTACCGTATCCACGAGGAGTTCCTCAACCACATCGATATTGCCCCCGAGAATGTCCACATTCCCGATGGCTCGATCTCGGAGAGCGACATCTCGGAGTACTGCGCCGCCTACGACAAGGAGGCCCGCAACATCGACCTGATGATCATCGGCGTGGGTGAGCAGGGCCAGATCGGCTTCAACGAGCCGGGCTCCTATGCCAAGTCGCGCACGCGCCTCGTACAGCTTACCCACAACTCGCGCAAGGTACAGTCGGGCGCCTTCTTCGGGTTGGAGAACACCCCCAAGATGGCGATCACAATGGGTCTGAAGACGATCATGCAGGCCAAGAAGATCGTGCTGATGGCCTGGGGCGAGAACAAGGCCGATGTAGTGCAGAAGATGGTCGAGGGCAGTGTTACCGAGCAGCTTCCCGCATCGCTCCTGCAGGAGCACCCCAACATGGAGGTTGTTATCGACGAGAATGCCGCCCAGCTCCTCACGCGTGAGCAGACCCCTTGGTTGGTAGGCCCCTGCGACTGGACTCCGAAGTTTATCCGCAAGGCCGTGGTTTGGCTCTGCAGCGTGGTGAAGAAGCCGATCCTGAAGCTCACCTACAAGGACTATATCGAGAACTCGCTGGGCGAGCTGCTCGAGAAGGCCGGCTCTTACGACCAGATCAACATCAAGGTATTCAACGACCTGCAGCACACCATCACGGGATGGCCCGGTGGTAAGCCCAACGCCGACGACTCGACGCGTCCTGCCCCCTCGAACCCCTTCCCCAAGCGCGTGGTGATCTTCTCGCCTCACCCCGACGACGACGTGATCTCGATGGGTGGTACCTTTATCCGCTTAGTGGAGCAGGGTCACGATGTGCACGTAGCCTACGAGACCTCGGGCAATGTGGCCGTGGCCGACGACGTGGTACTCCAGAACATCGACACCGCCCGCGAGTTGGGCATCGGCAACCAGCTGAAGGAGGCCATGGAGGTAATTGCCTCGAAGAAGAAGGGTGAGCCCGAGCCGCGTCCGCTGCTCAACTACAAGGGTTCGATCCGTCGCGCCGAGGCCCGTGCCGCTGTACGTTCGTTTGGCCTCGATCCCGACAAGAACGCCCACTTCCTGAACCTCCCCTTCTATGAGACGGGCGGTATCAAGAAGGGTGAACTCTCCGAGCGCGACATCGAGATCGTAGTGAAGCTCCTGCGCGAGATTCAGCCCCACCAGATCTATGCCGCCGGCGACTTGGCCGACCCGCACGGCACGCACCGTGTCTGCATGGAGGCCGTACTGGGTGCCCTGGAGGTTGTAAAGGATGACGCGTGGATGAAGGATTGCCACCTGTGGCTCTATCGTGGAGCCTGGATGGAGTGGGATCTCGGCATGGTGGATATGGCAGTGCCCCTCTCGCCCGACGAGATGATCAAGAAGCGTCACGCCATCTACCGCCACCTCTCGCAGAAGGACATCATGCCCTTCCCGGGTAGCGACCCGCGCGAGTTCTGGCAGCGTGCCGAGGAGCGCACCCAGAATACGGCCCGCCTCTACGACCAGTTGGGTATGGCCGAGTATCAGGCCATCGAGGTCTTTGTCCGCATGTTCTAATATTAAATAGGTAACTACAAAAAAAGAAGATAACCATGAGATTGATTATTGAGCAGAGTTCCGCCCAGGTAGCCCAGTGGGCTGCACGCTATATTGTTGAGCAGATCAAGGCCAAGGCCGCCAAGTGTGATGCCCCCTTCGTATTGGGTCTCCCCACGGGCTCCACGCCGCTGGAGACCTACAAAGAGTTGATCCGTCTGCACAAGGCCGGTGAGGTGTCGTTCCAGAACGTGATCACCTTCAACATGGATGAGTATGTAGGTCTGGCCGAGGATCACCCCGAGAGCTACCACTCCTTCATGTGGAACAACTTCTTCAGCCACATCGACATCAAGAAGGAGAACGTCAACATTCTCAACGGCAATGCCGAGGATCTGGTTGCCGAGTGTGCCGACTATGAGGCCCGCATCGTGAAGGCCGGCGGCATCGACCTCTTCATGGGTGGTGTTGGTGAGGATGGCCACATCGCCTTCAACGAACCCTTCTCCTCGCTCCTGTCGCGCACGCGTCAGAAGACCCTTACGCAGGATACGATCATCGTGAACTCGCGTTTCTTTGGCGGGGATGTAAACCTGGTTCCCAAGACCGCTCTCACGGTGGGTGTTGGCACGATTCTCTCCTCGAAACAGGTGCTGATTCTGGCCACCGGCCACAAGAAGGCCCGCGCCATCCGCCACGGTGTGGAGGGCAGCTACAACCACCAGTGGACCATCTCGGCCCTGCAGACCCACCCCGCCGGCATCATTGTATGCGACGATCCCGCTGCCGAGGAGCTGCGCGTATCGACCTATCGCTACTTCAAGGATATCGAGCGCGAGAACCTGATCTGCAATAAGTAAGCGACAACCGCTTCCGACAAAAAGGCCACCCGCAAGGTGGCTTTTTTGTTGAAAGCGGAATTTTTCCTATCTTTGTCCCCGATTGCGTATTTTTTAACCAAAAAACAGAACAAAATGAAGCACGCATACGTATTCCCCGGTCAGGGAGCCCAGGCTGTAGGCATGGGCAAAGACCTCTATGAGCAGGTTCCCGAAGCAAAGGCGCTCTTCGAGCAGGCCAACGAGATTCTGGGATTCCGCATCACCGACATCATGTTCTCGGGCACGGACGAGGAGCTCAAGCAGACGAAGGTTACGCAGCCCGCCGTATTCCTCCACTCGGTTATCTTAGCCAAGGCCTTAGGCGTGAAGCCCGATGCCGTTGCCGGCCACTCGCTCGGCGAGTTCTCGGCGCTGGTGGTTTCGGGCACCCTCTCCTTTGAGGATGGTCTGAAGTTGGTATCGAAGCGTGCAATGGCCATGCAGCAGGCTTGCGAGATGCAGCCCGGCACGATGGCAGCCGTACTCGGTCTGGAGGATCGCGTTATCGAGCAGATTTGCGCCGAGACCGAGGGTGTTGTGGTAGCCGCCAACTACAACTGCCCGGGCCAGTTGGTGATCTCGGGTGCCATTGAGGCCGTGGATGCCGCCTGCGCCAAGCTCAAGGAGGCCGGTGCCCGCCGCGCTCTGCGTCTGCCCGTAGGCGGTGCCTTCCACTCGCCCCTGATGGAGCCCGCCCGTGAGGAACTCGCCCGCGCTATTGCCGAGGCTCCGTTCCACACCCCGAGCTGCCCCATCTACCAGAATGTGGATGCCCAGCCCCACACCGACCCCGAGGAGATCAAGAAGAACCTGATCGCCCAGCTCACCGCCCCGGTACGCTGGACTTATATCGTCAAGCAGATGCTCCAGGATGGCGTGGACAACTTCACCGAGCTCGGCCCCGGCAACGTACTGCAGGGCCTGGTAAAGAAGGTCAACGCAGAGGTCGCCGTCGAGTCGAAGGCTACGCTGTAGACCGCAACCGACCGAAAATCATAACCCCCTCGCGGTTTAGACTGCGAGGGGGTTGCGTTTTTGGGGTAAGGAGGCTAATGCAAATAAACGTCCTTTATAGGAAGAGTCTTAAGTTTAAGCGACTTATCTGTTGTGTAATTTTTGTACACATTGAAGACATTATTCGGATCATAAAAGAAAACAGTATCTTGAGTCGAATCTACTTCACTAGTCCAAAAACGCGTGTTCTTCCCTTTAGCCAATACTAAATACTCCTCATAAGTAGGCAATCTCCACCCGTCGCCTAAAGCAGCACAATAATCGTTGGCTTCGGTCCAAGACATTCTTTTTATATCTGCAGTGGGGGTGATCCTATAATAGCCCTCTCCAAGATTTTCAACAATCTCAACTTCAACACCATCCCGTATAAACACATCTCCTATTTCGCAATCCGGTAGAGGAGCTGACTCAATCCTCCATATAGAACGGTGAAGACGCCCAAGGTCCCATTGTACCTGCCACGTTCGACCATCTTCCCGATCCAATAAAATAAAGTTCCATAGATTTGAAGTAGGATAGAGTTGAAAGCGTCCCGGATTTTTATTAGTACCAGGTGTCAAGTCTTGTTCGTTTAATACGGTTTCATGTAGATATCCCTCCTCTTCATCTACACTAAACTGCACCTGCCAAATCTGACCAGTTCTTGTGTCTAATTTAAGAAAATTCCAATGGTTTCGCGTAGGATAGAGCTTAAAATTCGACACAACTTGCCCCTCCTGCAAATAGGCAGGCGAATCTGGGAGCTGTGCAAAAAGTTCTCCGCCACTCAAAAGGAGCAGGGCTACCAACAAGAGAAGAGAAAAGCGTTTCATTGCTTAAAAATTAGTTTTTGCATGGGCCCCTGATGCTGTTTTACATAAAAGAAAGTGTGGAGCCGGATTGTCCGCCCGCATAGAGGTTCTGGAATACCTTGAATCAAACAGACATTGCCCCACACCCGTATCGGATCGAGGCAATGAAGATGCCGCGCTGAATCCAATAACAGGTGATGAGTGTATGCCAATCCTGATTCAGTGAAATTTTCCAGATTTCTATACGGGATCGATGCAATTACACCTTCATCAAATTATATTGCTGCCCCAAGAACAGCTTTACAAAAGTAGCAAATATTTTCTATTCCCCAAAATCCTTTGATTTTCTCCTATAATCAGTTTTTCTGCCTCCCCTCGCCAAGGCCTTTTTCAAAAATATTCACTATATTTTTAAATAATATCACTAAAAGATGCGGAGATTTCAATATTTCTAATTATATTTGCCCTTAGAAAGGATTAGATCGTAAAACAATGAGCTCATTAACCGAATTTTTCAACCGAAATGGTGAGGATGCGCAACGCGGCATCTCCCACAAGAATAACCTCATCAAGCGCAACATCATTGCCTATATGGCTGTCAACGGCGAGTGTACCCTCTCTGAGTTAACCAAGGAGTTGCATATCAGCGTTCCGACGATCACCAAATTGGTACAGGAGTTGGTCGATGAGAACATCGTTACCGATCTGGGCAAGGTGGAGACCCCGGGCGGGCGTCGTCCCAATGTCTTCGGTTTGGCTAACTCGGCCATCTATTTTGCCGGTATCAATGTCGGCCGCGACAACATGACCTTCCTCATTACCGACCTGCAGAACAACATCATCAAGGAGGAGATCGACACCACCTTCGAGCTAACCGATCGTCCGCAGTGCTTGGAGCGCATCTACTCCAATATCGAAAACTTCATCCGCAACTGCGGCGTTAACCGCGACAAGATCCTCGGTGTGGGAGTCAGCATCGTAGGGCGAGTAAACTCCGAGACGGGCAACTCCTACAAATACTTCACCTCGAGCGAACAGCCCCTGCGCGACCTGATCGAGGAGCGTATCGGGATTCGCGTCTTGCTCGAGAACGACACGCGCGCCCGCTGCTATGCCGAGTACACCTGCGGCAAGTCGAAGAACGAGAGCGACGTGCTCTACCTCCACTTGGGGCGTGGCGTGGCCATCGGCATTGTGGTAAACGGACAGCTCTACTACGGCAAGAGCGGCTTTGCCGGTGAGTTCGGCCATATCCCCTTCTTCGACAACGAGATCATC
>CAZRJU010000056.1:0-10761 GCA_964600455.1 uncultured Alistipes sp.
CCCAAGAGGATGTCGAAGTCCTTGCGGATGTCGTCGCTGTCGGCCGGGATCATGAAGAGCAAGACCGAGTTGCGCTCGATGTGGCGCAAAAAGCGCGTACCTAAACCGCGCCCCTCGTGGGCCCCCTCAATGATACCCGGAATGTCGGCCATCACAAACGAGTGGCCGTCACGCACCTCCACGATGCCTAAGTTGGGCTCCAAGGTGGTGAAGGCGTAGTTGGCGATCTTGGGCTTGGCGGCCGAAACCACCGAGAGCAGGGTGCTCTTGCCGGCATTGGGGAAACCGACCAATCCTACATCGGCCAGCACCTTCAACTCCAGAATAAAGGCCCCTTCGTCGCCCTCCTCACCGGGTTGGGCATAGCGCGGGGTCTGGTTGGTGGCTGTGCGGAAGTGCCAGTTACCCAAGCCTCCGCGGCCACCCTTGAGCAACACCAACTGCTCGCCATGGGCCGTAACCTCACCCACCTCCTCCAGCTCGGTGGAGCCATCCTCAAGCTCCACTACGCGGCGGGCAACGGTACCCAGCGGTACGGGAATGATAATATCTTTGGCATCTTTTCCCGAGGAGCGTGCTCCCGAGCCATTCTGCCCATCTTCGGCAAACTGGTGGCGCTGGTACTTCAGGTGGATCAGTGTCCAGTATTGGCTGTCGCCCTGAAGAATAATGCTGCCACCTTTGCCGCCATCGCCACCATCGGGGCCTCCGAAGGCGACAAACTTCTCGCGACGGAAGTGGGCCGAGCCGGCACCTCCGTGCCCCGAGCGGGCAAAGATCTTGACGTAGTCAACAAAATTGGAACCTGCCATATTGAGAATTCAAAATTCAAAATTCAAAATTGCGCGAAATCTCCTCTTCGCTTTTCTGCTGCGGTACTTGACCATGACCGCAATGCAAAAGGGTTACTCGTAGCGGCCCGACTTGAGGCGATCCACCTCCTCGTGGGTGAGGAAACGCCACTGTCCGCGCTTGAGGTTCTTCTTGGTCAGACCGGCGTAGTAAACTCTGTCGAGCTTCTGCACGGAGTAGCCGAGCGACTCGAAGATACGGCGCACGATACGGTTGCGACCCGAGTGAATCTCAATGCCGATCTCCTTCTTGTTGTCCTTTACGTAGGCAATCTCGTCGGCATGAATCTCGCCATCCTCCAGCACGATGCCCTCGGCAATCTGATCCATGTCGGCACGGGTCAGCGGCTTGTCGAGCGTTACCTGATAGATCTTCTTCTTGCGGTAGGTGGGGTGGGTGAGCTGCTTGGTCATGTCGCCATCGTTCGTGAAGAGCAGCAGACCGAGCGAGTTCTTGTCCAGACGCCCTACGGGGTAGATGCGCTCCGAGCAGGCCCCCTTCACTAAATCCATTACGGTCTTCTCTGCATGGGGATCTTCGAGCGAGGTAACATAGCCGCGGGGCTTGTTGAGCACTAAGTAGACACGCTTCTCGCCCTCGAGCTTGCTGTCGGCAAACTTCACCACATCGCCCGGCAGAACCTTCGTGCCGAGCTCCGTTACGATCACGCCGTTGACGCTCACCAGGCCGGCCGTGATGAAATCGTCGGCCTCGCGGCGCGAGCAGACACCCGACTGGGCGATATAGCGGTTCAGGCGGATCTCGCCTACCTGTTTTTGCAGATCATACTTGGGGTAACTCTTGGGCTTGTTCTCTTTGCCCTTGCCGCCAAACTTGCCATGCTCCTGACCAAAGCGTCCCCCCTTCTTACCCTTCGGGGCAAAACCCTTCTCCGAAGTGCGCTTCTCGAAGCCCCCCTTGGCCTCATAGCCCGGGCGCGAAGAGCGCTCTTCGTTGTTGCGAGAGCCAAAGCTGCGCTCACCGCTCTTGCGATTACCATAGGCAGGTTTGCCCGTGCTGCGGGGTTTGCGCTCGAAATTGGGACGATTCTCCTCCGTGAAGTGGGGATTGTAGGATGCACGACGGGGGCGCGAAGTGCGCTCCTCCTCTGCGCCTCGCTCGGTGCGAGGACGGGGCTCGACACGCTCGGTTGTGCTGATTCGCTGGCGCTTGTCGCGGCCAAAGCGGGCGAGGGTCGAGTCGTTCTTAAAATCTTTCATCTTTTTTTGCTCTGTTTTTGGGTGGGGCCTGGTTGCGTAGCCTCACGGCTTGCTTTGCCTCGCGGCACCCTCACCCGTTGGTTTATACCCTCCACGGCCTTGCAGTCGCTGCATTCCGGGAACGGCGCTGCAAAGGTAGGTAAATTCCCGATTATCCGAAAGAAAAGCGGAGGAAAAAGCCTGAAAAAACAGAAAAAGGGGCCCTTTCACCCCTTTTTTTGCTATTCGGCCTGGCGGTAGATCTCCCTCAGACGATCCGTCATCAGGTATTGCAGCACCCCGCGCAGGAACATATAGGCCGTAAAGGCGAGCCACAAGGCGTTGTTGCCGATCAGGGGGTGGAGCGTAAAGAAGAGCACAAAGTAGGCCACCGAGGAGTAGAACATCGAGTTGCGCATGGTGCGTGTGCGGGTAGCCCCCACCATGATCCCATCCATGATAAAGGGCATGGCGGCTGCCAACGGAATCACAATGATCCACCCGATATACTCGCCGGCCAGCTGAAGAATCGTGGCCGCATCGGCCGAACCGCGCTCAACAAAGAGCCCCAACAGATCGCGCCAGAAGATGACATAGATCCCGACGAAGAGGAGCGAAATGAGGCTTCCCCAAGCTAAACAACGCACCAGACAGCGGCGCAGGGAACGCTTGTCTCGGGCTCCGATAAAGCGCCCCGTGAGGGCCTCGGCGGCATAGGCAAAACCGTCGTTCATATAGGAGAAGAGCGTAAAGAGCTGCAGCAGCAGGGTGTTGACTGCCAGGATCCCCTCCTCCATGCGGGCCGAGATGGCGGTAAAGAAGGTGTAGACGGCCACGATGCAGAGCGTACGCAACATGATGTCGCGGTTGATGCGGAAGAAGCGAAGCATCGCCTCCCGATCGAATACCTCGCTCCAAGGGATGCGTTTGAGCAGGTGGCGGTAGAAGCCCAAGAGCCCACCAAAGGCGAGCAGCACCCCCATCGCCTGGGCCACCACCGAGGCGTAGGCGATTCCCACGATTCCCATGTCGTAGCCAAAGACAAACCAGAGGCTGCAAAGGATATGGATGATGTTGACCGTGATGGCGATCACCATCGGAATCACGGCATTTTGCATTCCCGTATACCAACCGTTCAGTCCGAAGAGCAGGATGCCGGCCGGCACGGCCCAGATGCGGGCATAGTAGTAGTCGCGGACAACTTCCCCTCCGTTCATCGCCCAGAGGGCCAGCTCGCCGAGCGGAACCTGGAGCAGCAGTACCAAGATGCCCAAGCCCACCGAGACGGCAAGCGAACGGGCCAACATGCGGGTACACTCCCTCCAATCCCGGGCCCCATAGGCCTGGGCCGTCAGGCCGCTTGTTCCCATGCGGACAAAACCGCAGTTCCAGTAGATGAAGTTGAAGATCGAGACCCCGATGGCTAAAGCCCCGATCGAGGCTGCCGAGTTTGCCGTATCCCACCGACCGGCAATGGCTGTCGAGGCGATACCCATCAGGGGTACCGTGATGTTGGAGATGATATTGGGGAGCGCAATGCGCAGGATTTCTCGGTTCATCGACATCGTTTTAGCGCTTTCTTACGGGGCAAAGGTAATACAAATCGGGCCTCGCCGGCCTCTTTGCGGCAGGAAAATTACTCTTTGGGGGCAAGAAAGGCGGCGATCTCCTCCTCCGAGAGCGTGCGGTAGTCATATTCGGCCACCACCTCGCCATCGCGGATCATAACCACGAGGGGAAGGGCCCCTCCCGTCGCGGCGAGAAGTCTGCGGGGATGGGGTAGGCCCCAAGAGAGCAGGGGACTTTTAGCCTCCTTGTAGAAGCGTTTAATCGGATCGGCCATCTCCTCCGAGGTAGCCAGGAAGAGGGCGTGGATAAGGGTTTGATTGGCAGGGTGGCGGTGGAGAATGGAGGCCATCTTGCGCATCATCTTTTGGCAGTGGGGACACTCTGTACTCAGGAATAGCAACAGATACTCCCCCTTTTCGAGGCCGCTTTCATGGAGTAGCTCGTTGAAGGGCTTGGTGCGCACTTCGGAGTGGGGCTCTTGGTAGCGATACCAGGCATCGGGCGGAAAGAGAAGAAAGGGAAGAGATAGGAGCGTAAGGGCTGCGGCCGCTACCCATCCGGCGGGCCATAACCGCCTCTTCGGCTCCGGAAAATGAAGAAGCCCTACAAGCGGGAGGGCTATGAGCAGGTTCTTAAGGAGCGACAGGCCGGGTCGCATCTCCACGAAGGCGCCCATGCAGTGGCAACTCTCCCGGTCGCCGATCAGGATGCGCCAAAGAAGCCAGAGCGAAAATCCACCAAGCAGCACAAGGCTGCAAACCGCCCCCGTGCGTTCGCGCCATCCCGCAAGCAACATCACTCCCAGAATCGCCTCAACGCCCACCACTAAACGGGCACCCCATGCAGCCACGTCGAACGAAAAGAGCCCTAAGGAGAAGAGGTAGAGTTCAAACTCCTCCACCGAAAAGAGTTTAAGCCCGGCCGATAGGAGAAAGACTCCACCCGGCAGGGCTCTAAAGAGGATTCGTTGCAGTCGCGTGGGGGTAAACACGGCTCGTAGCGGAGCTGTTTACTCCTCGCTGCAGGAGACACGCTCTCCTCCGGCCACATAGGAGATATTGCAGTCGTCTCCCTCGTCGGCATGGATGTAATCCACTTCGCCGTCTCCATAGACACAGCGGCACATCTTGTCGCTGCACGAGGAGGAGGCTACGGCAATGGCCGCCAAAGCGATGATCAGCACGAGTTTCTTCATACTTCAGTAGGTTTTAGGTAGTTGATACTTTTACAAAGATAACAATTTTTTGCCAATATTACTGCTTATTACTCTTTTTGGGGGACTTTGAGCTTTTGGCACGACTCTTTTTGCGAACCGACCAGCCGAATTTACCGATCGCCTCACCCAGCGCAAAGTACTCGCCGTGGGAGTAGACAATGGGACGGGCCTTCTCCAGGGCAAAGCGGCCGCTCTCGGGGTCGATGTAGGCATCGTCGGCCTGCACGGCGACCACCTCGGCTAAGAACATATCGTGTGAGCCTAATGGGATGATCTCCTTTACGCGACACTCGATCGAGAGGGGAGCCTCGGCTACCAACGGAGCCTTCACCTCACAGCCGGCAACAGGCGTGAGCCCCATCTCCCGGAACTTATCGACCTCGCGGCCCGAGCGTACGCCACACCAGTCGGTAGCGCGGGCGAGCTCTTGGGTGGTGAGGTTGATGACAAACTCACCGGTGCGGCGAATCAACTCGTAGGAGTGGCGTTCGTGGCGTACCGAGATGTAGCACATGGCCGGGTCGGTGCAGACCGTGCCGGTCCAGGCAACGGTGATCAGGTTGTAGTTTTCGGGGTTGTCGCCACATCCCACCAAGACGGCAGGCAGGGGGTAGATCAGCGTACCGGGTTTCCAACGTATCTTCATCGTCTATTTTTCGTTAGGCAGGATCTTGAATCCCGATTGCAGGATAAATTTCAGGGTTTGGGTGGCCGTCGAACGGTCGTAGTCGCGCTCCTCCTCCGAGAGCTCCTCGTAGGGGATCAGGCAGGGGTGTTCGCGTTTGAGGTCGTTGCGCTCAGGGCCGAGCCTCCAACCGTCGGCCAAGCGCCCTGCTGCCCACACTTCGTGGACATTGCGGGCCAGTTGCTCCATCAGGGGGAGCAACTCCTCGGGAAGTTGTACTTCGGAGGTCTCTTTCGGGCGGGGGGTATATTCGTTGCGTTTCATGGGCTTTGGTCGGTTAGGCCTTCGGTGAGGCGGTGTGGAGGACTTGCAGGATATAGGGCAGGGCACGAATCAGCAGTCGGTCATACTTTTGGGTCGTGTCCAGATCCTTCAGGCGGGCAAATGTACAGATGTCGGCATGGGCCATCTGCTGCTTCAGGGTATTCTTCTCGCGCTTGCCGGCCAGCAGGTCGCTCTGCTCCTCGGCTGTCAGGGGACGGTAGTGCATCAGGAGTTGCTCCATGTTCCAGCGGTTGTGCTCGGTGATGGCCATCACCTCGACCAACGCCTCCTCCAGCTCGCACCCCTTTTCGGGACTCCAGCCCATGTTGCGCAGCTTGCTTAGGAGCGTGTTGGCGTTGTAGATGTTCGACCAACGGGCCGCAGAACCCGACTTGCCGCGCTTGAAGTGGAAGGTGCTCTCCTCCCAGGCCCGGGTGATGCGTTCGGGGGTAGCCTCCTTGAGGGTGTAGTCCTCGGTGGCATAGACATAGTTGATCAGGCGGGCCGAGCGCTCCTCCTCGAAGAGCAGGTTGCAGGTCGAGGAGAGCATGCCGAAGGGCATGACACGGCTGTAACGGTCGCTGCGTTCATCTTCACCCGTGGCATCGTGGGCGATATGGCCGATAAGCGAGCCCGATTCGCGTTGCCAAACCAACACCTGTTCCGCCTCTCGGTAGAGGGCCTCGGGCAGGTAGAGCGCCGAGGCTGCCGAACGGTGGCTCTCGTTTTGGCAGATGGCCAACGTGAGTAGGGTATGCGGGTGCAGCGTGCGATCTGCAGCCTTTTGGAGGTACTCTTGCACGAAGGGGGTGGAGAGGTCGCCCCGGATAAACTCCCACTCGATATCAAGCAGGAAGGGCTCCTCCTCGCTACTGTGCAGGTGGCTCCAAGAATCCCCCTCGCTGTGGGGTGAAAACTCCTGCCATCTCTTCCCTTCAAGGCCATCATGGAAGCGGTGGTTGGAGAGGGCAAAGAGGTGGCGGTAGCGGCTCTTCAGGTAGCCCATCTCGCGTTGGGCCTCCGGATCAATCAGTGTGATGCGGGTGCGTGGAGCCTTGCCGGTTGCCGTGTTGGGGTAGTGGGCAACGTGGGCCGCTTCGAGGGCAAGAGCAATCCCCATCTGGCTCATGCCCAATACGACCAGGTGTACGCTGTGGGGATCATCGGAGGTGATAAAGCGCACGCCTTCGGGGGTACGAATCGTATCCAACGGGAGGTAGGAGTACTCCTCGCCGCAATGCTTGGCAGGGCCATAGAGGGCTGTGGGATCGGAGTGCGCAAAGATGCGCTGTGCCCACATGGCGTAGTAGTTGAAGGGGCGGAACTCCACCTTGCGGCGATCCTCGGTGGCGATGTCGGAGAACTGGTAGACCGAGAAGGCTGTCTGGTACTCGAAGAGTACATAGAGCGGAGTGGGGTGGTCGGAGGCGGGGATCGTGTCGATAATATGGCGCATGGCGGCCATGTTGTAGGAGTCGTGCTCCTTGCCGTCGAGGGCCTCCTCTTCGCCCAAAAGGTAGATCTTGCGGGCCCGTTCGGGGTGGAGCGAAAGGATCTCCTGCTTCAGGGTGCGATCACCCCCATAGAGAATCAGGCGCTCCTCCTCGACAGGGGGGATGGCCGAGCTCAGGCGTGTACGCAACGCCTCCACATCGCCACGTGCGTGGATGACGATATACCCCTTCTCGCCCTCACGGAGCAGCATTTGGCAGATCTCGATGGCCATGTCGTGGCTGCCGATGATCAGGATGTGGTCGCGTAGCTTGTGGTAGCGAATCTCCCCCTTGAGCCAACGCTCCTTGCGGCGGTCGATGGCCGTAATGAGCGAACTGACTAACAGCCCATTGAAGAGCAGTATGCCGGCGACGGCGGCAATACCGGCAATCAGGCGACCTAAGGTGGTCTCGGCCATGTGCTGGTTACCCGGGTCGATGAAGTGGTAGTAGATGCCCCAGTAGCGCGAAGGAGCATCACTGCTGAATCCCGACGGGTTGACCAGATTGCTGGACTCTACATGGCTGAAGAAGGTGGCCGCCGAGCAGATCATCATAAAGGAGAGGATCAACCCGACGACAACGTGGAAGAATTTGCTCCCTTTGACCAATGTGCGGTCACGGCGAACAGGGTTCCATAAAAGGCGGAGCAGGCTGAAGAAAAAGAGCACGGCTCCGATAAACAATAGGATGTGTATTAGATATTTTACCGACATAATCTGATGAAATGGTTTATATAACTCGGCTCTCTTCCTAACGCGAAGTATCTCTCTTTAGTCCCCTTCTCAGTTTCTCTATTGAGGCCTGGCGCTCCTCCTCTAAGCGCCGATCGACCTCCTCCCACGCGATCGGTGCCGGAGCCGAGAGCTCACCCTGGGGGAGCTCCTCACAAAGCCGCTCTTCGAGCCCCACCATGCGAAGGAGCGAGTGGAGTCGAGAGAGACCGCGACCACGGTGGCCGAGTGTCAGAAATTCGCGGTGGCCGAGGATTGAAAAGACCGTGCCGTGGAAGGAGTCGGTGATCACCATCGAGGCCCCGAAAAGCGTTGCAAGCCACTCCTCGACCGAGAGCGAGGCTTGGGCATCGGCGCCGAAGACGCGCACCCGCAGGCCGCGTTGGCGGGCGATCTTTTCGCAAAGCGTGCGGCGCTTCTGGTCGTGGCCCAAAAGATAGGCTGCCAGGTAGGGGTCGTTGTCGGGGGCAGCGGGGGGGAGCAGTCGCTCATAATCCTTGGCTTGGAGCAGCAAGGTGGGGTCGAGCACCTGCTCGGCCTCTACGCCGAGCTTCTCGCGGCAGAGCCCGACCGCCGAGGCCTCACGAACGGTGATGGTATCGAAGCCTTGAGCCAATGCCCGACAGCGCTCGGTTTGTACCGGGGAGAACCCCCATCTATCCACCCCGAATGAGGCGGCATAGGCCACGTGGCGAACGGCTTTATGTTGAGCAAATTGCAAAAACATATCCTCTAAGTCGCGGTTATATTTGGGGCGCCAGACCTGGTCGCTACCCACCAAGAGGGCCTCAAAACCGTAGCGATCGACGAGCGAAGGGGTGTAGCGGTCGACCCGCTCACTCAGGGCGATGTTGCGCTCTACGAAATGGTTGATCTTTTGGCTACGCAGGCGCAGAAGCCCTGGAGCCTCCCCCTTGGCTCCGCTCAAGAGATGGCGCAGGCGGTGGCGAAAGCAGCGCCAGAGTGAGTTGCGCAGCGTGTAGTCGATCGTGATGGGGGTGTGCCCCATACGGCGCAACACCTCCTGCAGTGCGTAGTTTTGCAGGATGCCGCCGTAGTTGGCCAAAAGCGGTTGGGTGACGATACCTATCTTCATGGTCGGGTTATTTGTCAAAAAGCTGTTTGATGCGCTTGGTCAGGCGCTTGAAGAGGGAAGGGCGGCGCATGCGAACCAACTTCAGGGCCTCCTCAATACCTGCCTCTTCAAAGCGGCAGGCAAACTCCTCCGCAAGGGGATTCTCCTTGGCTGAGTGGCAGATCCCCGGGTTGCGCTGAAGGGCTTGCTCCAGGGTCGAGGGGTGGCGCAGAAGATCCAAAGCGTCGAAAAAAGCCCTCCCCTTGGGGGTGTTGACGAGCACAAGGCTTACCCCTACATAGTCGGCAAAGTCCGGGTGCTGACGGTGGATTCCCCAGTAGTCGCCCAGCGTGATGTCGCTCTGCGCCCGGCCTCCTTTGGCGGGACAACGGTGGCACGAGGGGCGCAGAAAGAGATCCTGCAAAAAGCCCTGCATGTAGCGGTTCCGGCTCGAGAGTTCATCCAACACCACTCTCCGACTGCTCTCGATGCGGAAGCGACTGCGCTGCCATCCGCTTCGCTTGTTGCGCATATTGACCCGGGTGATCTCCTCGCCCGAGGGGTTGACCGACTTTAGATAGGCCTGCCAAACAGCCGGTGCGGGGGCTCCGTGGCAGACCACATCGACGCAAAGCAACTGCTCCGGAGCGTGGCCCAGAAAGTTCTTGAGACCCGCTACCTGGCAGGGAGTTCCGCTGAAGAGCACCTCACGCCCCGCCTTAAGATCGGCTTTCACTTGAGCAAAGCAGCCGTTCAGGTCGCTCTGCTGGTACTTGCTGCCGCGTAGTCGGGCAATCTCCGTCGACTTCTCCACACGGCAGTGCGCCACATTGAACGCCTCGTTCCAGGCGGCTCCGTAGACCACTCCTCCCCGGCGGATAATCTCCTCGGCCAGGAGGGTGAAAACGCCACCCGAGGAGCTCTCCATGCGGAGCGCTTGGCTGGGACTTTTCGCAGCCCAGACCTCGGGCATCTCCCCTTGTTGTGGGGTGTTCAAAGCGGGGCAGACGGCCTGACAACGGCCGCAGTCGATACATCGCGCAACATCAATCGTGGGGTAGAGTAGCCCGAGCCTCCCTCTCTCGAGGCGGATGGCCTCCTTGGGGCAGACTGAAACGCAGGCCGTACAGCCCGTGCAGCGGCTCTTGTCGACGATTTCAACCATTTATTGCGCAGTTTGGATGACAAATATAGCTTTTTATTGGCTAAAAACAAAAAAAAGAGGGTGCCCAAACTCAACTTGGACACCCTCTTGGCATTATCGGGTACGCGAACCTACTCCCACTCAATGGTGGCGTTGGGTTTCGGCGAGAGATCGTAGCATACGCGGTTGATGCACTTCACCTCGCTTAGGATGCGGTCGGTGATGCGCTTCAGCACGGGCCACTCGATCTCCTCGATCGTGGCGGTCATGGCGTCTACCGTATTGACGGCGCGGATGATTACGGGCCAGTCGTAGGAGCGGGCATTGTCGCGCACACCCACCGACTTGAAGTCGGGAACCACCGTGAAGTACTGCCACACCTTCTTATCCAAGCCGGCAGCCTTGAACTCCTCGCGCAGGATGGCATCCGACTCACGCAACGCCTCGAGACGATCACGCGTGATGGCACCTAAGCAACGAACACCCAAACCCGGGCCCGGGAAGGGTTGGCGATATACCATGTCGTAGGG
>CAZRJU010000057.1:0-10461 GCA_964600455.1 uncultured Alistipes sp.
GTGTAAAATTGTGTCCAATGTATGTTGCTTTCGCCCATTCCCAAGGGAAGATGGTAGCAGAAGGGATAAACTAAACCAAGAATAAAGATGAAGCGAACCGTTATTTTTTGGGTGGCACAGGTGGTCGTGACGTTGCTGATGGCAGCATGTCAGGGTACACCGAAGGGGTATTACGAGATCGAGGGCCGCATCAAGGGGGCCGATGAGGGGATACGTCTGGTTCTCTTTCGTACAGCCGCGGGGCGCGTAGGCGAACAGATTGCCTCCGATACGCTGCACGATGGGCGTTTTTCCTTCCGTATCACTCCTATTTCCGAAGGAAAGGAGCACCTCAATCTGCTCTGCCTCTCCCCCAACTCTCCGATGCTGGGGCTCAACTTCTGGGCCTCGGCCGGTGATCGTGTAAGGGTGCGTGGCGAGGGCAATCTCCAATACACCTGGCGTGTGAAGGGCCCGGCTCCCGAGATTGCTTCCCAACAGGCCTTTACCAAGGCGGCCCGCGATCTCTGGATTCGCTTGCAGGAGGTGATGGTTGAGGAGAACCACTTACGCGCGAGTGCCTCTGCTTCGGAGGCGGACCCCGCAGGGCTCCAACGCGCCTACGATTCGCTCGGTGATCTGCAATGGGAGCTTACGACCCAAATCATGGGGCGCGAGGTCGAGTTGATGAAGCGTCGTAAGGTGGACGATGTCTGGATGCAGCACCTTAGTCAGGTGGCCGATTTCTGCCTCTATGACGAGACCTTCCCTCACCGTGAGGCTGCCGAGGGGCTCTTCGAGGCCCTCTCCGAGGAGCGGAAGGAGAGCGAGGCCGGCAAGGAGATCGCCACGAAGCTCTTTCCGCCCAAGCATGTGGAGGCCGGAGAGGAGTTGATCGACGGTGAACTCTACGATTTGGAGGGTAATCCCCACACACTCGGGGAGTTGCGAGGCGCATATATCCTGCTCGACTTCTGGAGTCTGGGGTGTGGCCCTTGCATCATGGCCCTGCCCGAGATGGGCGAAATTGCCGAGAGCTACAAGGGGCGTTTGCAGGTGGTGAGTATCACGACCGATCCGGATGAGCAGTGGCGTAAGGGTTCCGAGGCCCATCGTATGACTTGGCACAACTGGAGCGATGGTAAGGGCGAGAGCGGCCTCTATGCGGCCTACTATCAAGGGGGGATCCCCAACTATACGTTGATCTCCCCCGAGGGGATCATTCTCGAACAGTGGATGGGGTATGGCCCGGGATCACTAAAACAGAAGGTGGCAGCCTATATGCACTAAAGGCTTGCGGGCCGTCGGCAAAATGCTGACGGCCCGCAATGGTTATATCTCTCCATCCAAACCCTCTTCCCTGAAGCGGGCAAGCAGCTCCTTGCGCAGGGCTTTGGGGCTGACATTCGAGCGCACGGTCATCCACCAGGCGTGGCGAATCTCATGGCGGATCAGCTCCGAGGGGAGGTCGCCTTGCAGGTAGATATCGTTCCAATGGCGCTTGTTGAAGTGCCAGGCGGGGGTGATCTCGGGATGGCGGTCGCGCAGTTCGATGGCGCGGTCGGGATCGCACTTGAGGGCCATGCGTTCGGGGCCACCCATCAGCCAAAGGGCCAAAAACATCTTGCCGGCCACCTTAAAGACCAGTACCTCGTCGCCAAAGGGCATCGACTCCTCCACCTCGGGCAGTGTAAGGGCATATTCGCGGACTTCAAACAGATCCATCGTGATTGATTCTTTGAGCAAAGATACAATCTTTGTGTGACAATCCCATATCGGGAAGCCCTAAAATAGACGAGTGTGTCCGACCTGTTTGCCGAACACACTCGTTTTAGGTGGAACAGTTCAAATTAGAGCGCTACAACAAAGCTCGTGTTGCGCTTCCAAACACGCTGCTCGTCACGACGCGTAGCCTTCTTCACAGCCTTGTTCAGGGTCGAGGAGGCTCGGCTCATGGTGATATTGCCGGCCTTGTAGGTTACGGGGAGATCCTGAGCATAGAAAGACATCTCACTCGACTCCTGGTTGATGGCATAGATCTCCATGTGGCGGGCGGTGTAACCGCTATCGCTGAATACCGTCGAGGTGGCCTGATCGCCCGAGAGCGAGAAGGTGTAGACGGGGATCTCGTCGATGAAGAAATTGTTGGTGCCATCCTTCTCGCAGAGAACCAGCCACATCGGCGTATAACCATCCTCGTCGGCCTCGCTAAGAGGAATACCCGAATGGATCTCCAGGTTTCCCTCTTCGTTGATCAAACCGATAGCCGGAGCATCGGCAATGGCGCTCGAAAGGCCATAGATAAGTACCTGATCGGGATAGACCGTATCCCCCTCGATGGTGAGTTGGAAGTCGGTCGTGCCCGTTCCGAAGGAGAAGCTGGCCTTTTGGGAACCGGCAGGAACATCCCAAGTAAGGGTCTCGGTCGTCCGGGCATTCCAGGTGCCGATCCACGGATCACGCAAGGGGTTCTCCTCGGCTGCCTCGGTGGTGCAGTGCGAACGAAGGAAGACGGTCTGACCAATCTCGTTCTTGGCCCACGAAATAAGCGTATAGGCCGTCGAGGGGGCAAGGCCGCCCATGAAGTAGGTTACACCTTCGGCCGTATTGATGTCGGCCACATCGGCAGCATCCATATCTTGCATATACTGCAGGCAGGTCTCGTTGGTCTCATTGGCCACTACATCCGAAGGCCAGATACCCATCTTCAGGGCCACAACGCCCGTACCCTTATAGGTGAAGAAGAGGCTGTTGGTCGTGTCGAGGTTCTGCTCGGGATAGACATTCAGGTAGAGGCTCTGCGTGAACCAGTCACACTCCCCTTCCTCCGCCTCAGGCTCCTCGATCGTTGCCGTTATCGAGGCCCAGGCCGAGCTCTTATACTTTTTCGAGTCGGTAGCCGGGTTGGCCTTCACACGAACGGTGTAGTTGCCCGGGTTCAGGTCGAAGAACTGAACTTGTGTATTGACGGTCGAGTGGCTCTCGCCATTGATCTCATAGGTGTAGTTGGCGGCATTGGCCACGGCTTCCCAAACCACGGTGAAGCCCTCTACCGTTACATCCACCACCTGAAGCGAGGGAGCTGCAAGCGCGCTCTTCTCGGCCGGGTTTTCATTCTCATCGTCGTTGTCGCTACACGAAGTGAAGCTGAAGAGGGCAACTAAGGCTGCCAGGGTCAGAAAATAAAACTTCTTCATAATAAATGTATAAAAATGTTAAAAAGTTAAGGTTTCCGTGGTCGAAAAGTTGGAAATTTCAAGAAATCTCCGCCTTTGCGGTTACAAAATTACAAAACTATTTGATATATGCACTATCATGGCCCATTTTTTTTAGGGCCGTATGTGGATAATTTTGTTCCTTTCGGCCCCGGTTACAGGCGATCTCTTCATTTTTTTCTTCGTCTCTTCTTGTCTTTTCGTTTTTTATTCTTACCTTTGCCCTCCCAACTGGGCGTATATCAACCTCTTTCATTGGGCTTAGGGCCAAAGGATCGGGGAGCGAAGATCGGGGGGGCCGGGAGGCAGCAAGGTTTGTCTGAAGGGCTGTGAGGTTTCTTTGACGGCTGCGTGTTTGCCGAGAGGCTACGAGGTTTGTTTGAAGGACTGTGAAGTTTCTTTGACGACTGCGTGTTTGCCGAAAGACTGTAAGAAAACCCCTTTTGTTGAGAGCTCCGTAACGATCGGGATTATACGGCAAGGGTCGTATATGGTAGGTTCGGGCAGCGGGAATGTTGAGTGCGAAATCAAAAAAATTGTTGCAACACAATGAACAAAGATCAAATCATCAAGCTCGTAAACGAGCAGATGTGGACCAAGCCTGAGGCTGAGGTTCCTGCATTCCAGGCCGGTGATACCATCACCGTAACCTACCGTATTATCGAGGGTAACAAGGAGCGTTTGCAGTCGTTCCGTGGTGTGGTTATCCAGATCAAGGGTACGGGTAAGACCAAGATGTTCACCATCCGTAAGGTATCGAACGGGGTGGGCGTTGAGCGTATCTTCCCCCTCTACTCGCCTCACATCGACAAGATCGAGGTGAACAAGTACGGTGTTGTTCGTCGTGCACGCATCTACTACCTGCGTAACCTGACGGGTAAGAAGGCCCGCATCAAGGAGCGCCGTATGTCGGTTTCGAAGGAGAAGTAGTAGCGCGACAACGCAAAAAAATCCGACCTTCCCGAAAGGGGGAGGTCGGAATTTTTTTTGCTCGATGGTGTAGGTTTATGCTACATGCGGCTGCGCTCCTCGTAGTTGCCGGCCTCGACCTCTCGGGCACGGAAGCTCTTGCCCGTGGCAAAATTCCAGGAGATGCCGAAGGTAAAGCTTCTGCCGCCCCACGCTTGTCGGATGTGGTAGCTGCGTCTGAAGTCACGCTGCGAAGCCTTTAGGATGGTGGGGCGATCCAGCAGGCTGTTGGCTGAAAAAGAGAGGGTGAGCTGATCCTTCCAGAGGCGCTTCTTGATCGAAAGGCCCAGGTCGTGACGCGGCTCGATGGTCATGTTGGCCGTGTGGGCCCGCGACTGGAAGTTGTAGGAGGCCTCAAAGGTGAACTTTGCCGGCAGGCTGAAGGTCATGGCCGTATAGGCCTGGATGAGGCTGTGGTACTCGACAGGGGCACTCTCCTCGAGGCGCTGGCCCAAGAGCAGGTAGGTGAAGTTGGTGTTCCACTGCCACCATTTCGTCAGTTGGGCCGGAGCCGAGAGCGAGACGTAGTAGTGGTTGTAGTCGGGGAAGTTGCGTAGGGTGAGGAGCAGCATGTCGGGGTTCTCGGGATCGCTCTCCATCACCTGCTGGATCTCGTTCACCTGTTGGTTGATGCCCGCGGTGAGTGTGTAGCGGTGCCACAGAACCAGCGTGAGCGAGTAGTTGTTGCGAAAGGCGGGCTCGAGTGAGGGGTTGCCGGTCTGGTAGGTATAGTCGGTCAGCATACGACGTGTGGGGGTGAGATCCCAGAAGCCCGGGCGACGGATCGTACGCGAGTAGGAGGCAACAAGCGAGTGCTTGCCCGCCTGGTCGATCTGCCAGGCAAGGTTGGCGTTGGGGAAGAGCGAGAAGTAGTTCTGCTTCACCTCTCCGAGACGTCCCTCGCTGAGGGTGAGTTCGGCACGCAGCCCTGCCGTGAGGCTCAACCGTCCCACACGGCCCGAACCGATGAGGTAGAGGGCTCCGATATTCTCGGTGTAGTGCACGGCATAATCCTTGATCGTGCTGGGCGACCAGATTCCCTCATGCAGGTAGCGGTAGGTGGCTTCGTTGCGGGTGTCGTTGTGCGTATACTTGGCTCCGGCCTTCAGCTGCCAGGTGGGTGAGAGCCACTTTTCGAGGGCAAGCGTCGTGGTGAAGATGTTGTAGCGACCCGCCGAGCGTTCGCGGTAGAGCGAATCGCAAGGTGCCCCCTCATTGATCCGGGTGCGGGTTTGGTTGTCGCTCGCACCCGTTGAGCGGCGGTAGGTGTAGTCGGCCAACAGCTTGATCTGCGAGCCCAGGGTATCGAGCTTGTGGATCCAGTTGAAGGTTACGGTATACATCCGAAAGCGTCGGGTGTCATCATAGACACTCTGGTTGTGGCGGGTGATATCGCTCTTGAGAAGCGCTTCGGAGGGGGTGTAGGTGTCGGAGCTGTTCTGCATCAGCTCCATCTCCAAACCGAGCGAGTGGCGCTCGTTGATCTGGTAGACGGCGCCGACCATGCCGCCTCCGTGGAGGTAGTCGCTCTCCACGCGGCTTGTAGAGCGAAGCTGCATCTCCTGCTTCAGGTAGTCGGTCTGCTCCACCGCATCGGCATAGTCGTCGCCCGCATTGAGCCACCCCGAGCCGTAGAGGTTGAGTTTGCCGCGGTTGTAGTTGAGCGAGAGGTAGGGGTTGTGGAGCGAACCATACTCACTGATACGGTAGTAGTAGCTGGCCGAACCCATCAGGCCGTCGAGTTGTTGTCGCTTGAGTGTGATCTTGATGATGCCGGCTGCTGTGTCGCCATCGTAGTCGGCTCCCGAAAGCGGAATCACCTCGATCTTTTGGATCTGCTCGGCATGGAGCGAACGCAGGTAGAGCAGCAGTTGATCCCCCTCCATCTTCAATTCGCGCTCATTGATGTAGACCTTCGTACCCGAGGCGCCATTCACCGAGATCTCCTTCTCTCCCACCCACACTCCGGGGGCTGTCTTGAGAAGCTCCACGCCATCTTTGCCGATGGCCAGTGGCGAGTTGGCCACATCGACCACAAAGCGGTCGGCCTCGCGCCGAATCAGCTGCGCCTCGACCACCACTTCGTCAATCTCGGTCGAGCTGCTCTTCAGGCAGATCTCCCCGAGCGAGAGATCTTCTTCGAGTTCGATGGCGCGAGTGTCGGTTTCGTAGCCGAGGAATTGCACCAAAAGGGTGTAACTTCCCGCCGCAGCCCGCAACGTGAAGGCCCCCTCATCGTCTGTGGCCACACCGCTCTGCTGCTCCCCCTCGCGGAGGAGTACGGCGGTGGCGTAGGGGATTGCCTCCCCGGCCTCGTTGACCACACGCCCCGTGATCGAAAGCATTGTTTGGGCCCCCATTGATAGGGTTAAAACGCTGAAAATAAGTGAGAAGAAGAGCTTTTTCATTATGTTGAACGGTTTGGTTGCCTGCATTGTTGGTTATTTTCTGCTGCAAAGATATGTAAAAATAATTATATTATGCAATGCATAGTACTAAAATAATTCAAAAAAACATCAATCAGTTATGGAGAGCCCTCGTGCCTCGTCATATTAAATAGGTGTGGCTTTGGTGCGGGAAAAATCCGTTGGGGGAGGGTAGGAGATCCGAAAAAAAACAATATCTTTGTGGTCAGAAGCTTTTTTTGTCGGGAGGCGGTGGTGTCGATGACCTTGGATTGTGCCTCGTTACAACGGGCTTTTAAACAGAAACATAACAAGCAATGAAAATGAAACGATTCTCTTTCTGGGAGATTTTTGCCACGCTCTTTGTGGTGGCCTCCCTGTGTGTGGGTTGCGAGTCGGAGGATCCGACCCCGGCATCCCCTACCGGTGTAACCTTTGAACAGATTGAACCTCTCTCCTGCATGGGGGGTGAGGGCGAGATCGCCTATCGGATCCATACGCCGATCGAAGGGGCCGAGCTCTCACTCTCGGCCTCCGAGGAGCCTTGGCTCTACAACCTCTCGGTGGATAGGGAGCGCGAGGTGATTCACTTCTATTTCGACACCTACTCGGCCGAGTTCGGTGCCCCCGAGCGCGAGACCTCCTTCCAGGTAAGCTATGGCGATCTGGAGCCCTATACGGTGGTGGTCAAGCAGCAGGGGCCGCGTGAGTGCTTTGCCGTGGAGTATTTGGAGCTGGCCCCCACCTACTTCCGGGCCAAGGTTACGCCCGAGGATCAGAGCCTGAGCTACATGATCGGCTACACGACGGCCGCCGATATTGCAAAGGCCGGGTCGCTCGAAAAGTTGATCAATACGCGTCTGAGCGGCTATGTGGATAGCTACTATGGCGACATCCTCGACTACTATCTCCTGGTGGGCACCTACCCCGCTACCGAGGAGCAGGAGCCCATTCTCTGCGAGTGGGATCACGAGCCGGTCGACCCCCGCTTCTATGCCGTGGGTGTCAGCCGCAACAGCGCCGGCAGACCGATGCTCACCACCGCTCCCCAGCTCTTTGAGCTCACCCTGCCCGCTACCCCCGTCTTGAATTTGGAGAAGGCCTTCGAGGTGGAGAAGGAGGCCGGTGAGTTGCTGATTCCCTATACCTTGGAGAATCCTCTCGAGGGTGAAAAACTCTCGTTTGACGTGGAGAGCTCGGGCGGTTGGATCACGGCCGTTGAGGATCTTGGCGGTCAGATCAAGGTGAGCTACGCCCGCAACCGCAATGCCATCGAGCGCACGACCAAGATCGAGGTGGGGTATCGTTATGCCACCTCCCATACGCTCACCATCACCCAACAGGCCGATCTGGAGCAGGAACCGCTGACCTTTGAGATGGAGGTGGTGGGGAACCATTTCAACCACCTGTTGGTCAACCTTACACCGTCGGACAAGGGGGTGAAGTATGTGCTCAATGCCATCTCGAAGAGTGATTTCGAGGGCTATCCCTATGAGGGGAGCGACGAAAAGTTGTGGCAGACAGAGCTCAGCAACGCCTACTACGAGGTTCCGATCTATACGGGTGATCAGCAAGCCTGCCGTGTGGAGGTGGCCGCCTCGGAGTATGTCGGCTGGGAGTGGTACCTCTATGTTTATGCCGTTTCGGATGACGAGACCATGGCCATCTCGGAGGTGAAGAAGCTGTTGGTACAGGTGGTGGATGATACCCCACAATTGAGCTTCTCTTCGACCAAGATGCAGCTCTCGGCCGAGGGGGGTGTTGTGGAGGTTCCCTACACGCTGGAGAATCCGATTGAGGGGGGCGACCTGCGTATCGACGGTTCGCCGATGAACTCCTACAATGTGATTGATGCCCAGTCGTTGGAGGTTGATCAGGCGAAGGGGGTGGTGCGCTTCACGGTGAACCCTTACGATGCCTCGCAGCGCTACCACGATGCCACGATCTTTATCGCCTACTTCGAGAGTGCCTCTTCCACCCGTTCGATCTGCGGAGCCTCGTTGCGCCTTGAGCAGCAGGCCCCGGCCAATTAACCCAAGAAAATAGTAGAGAATAGAATATGAAACGCTTTGCAACCCTCTTTTTTGCCCTCGGTGCTTCGGCCCTGTTGGCACTGGCTCCCTCCTGTTCGGATGAGGGAGATAAGAACGACAACCCCGTGAATCCCTCCAACGGCATCATTCCCAACAATGGTGTGGGGGCCGACGGAAAGATTCACCTCGACACCTCGTTTGGCGGGATCTACTTCGGAGACTTCTGGGATATTGGCTATGGCGACTACTACATCATGCTCACGAACGACGAGGTGGGGCTCACCGGCAATGGGGATGCGGCTCCGATGCATCAGGGCGGTTGGATCCTCTACCTCGACTTCTGGGGTGAGCTCTCGGTGGATCATACCAATCCGATCCTTCCTCAGGGCACCTATACCTTCGCTTCGGAGCGTGGCGCAAATGTCCTGACGGCCGGCTATACGCTCGCCACCAACAATTACGAGCAGGTAGAGGTGGATGGCGAGTTGCTCTACCGTGTGACGGATGTCCTCTTCTCGGGCGGTACGGCCACGGTAACCCACACGGCCAAGGGATATCGAATCGAGGCCAATATGCTTAACGTTGCGGGTCAGCCCCTCGACTTTGTCTATGAAGGTGAGATCGTATTCGAGGATAAGAGCGATGACGAGGAGTTCTCGGTGAGCATCAACTGGGATGTCGATCTGCAGCCCAAACGCGCCTTCTCCTACAAGAGCCAGTCCTACGAGAATTGCGACAACCACGTGATCACCCTCTTCGACGTGGAGTCGATCTCGAGCGACGGGGTACATCCGGCCGAGCCCGGTATGAAGCTCCAACTCGATATCTACACCGAGCCCGGGGCCGGAATTGC
Organism: uncultured Alistipes sp.; assembly: GCA_964600455.1. Lineage (GTDB taxonomy): Bacteria > Bacteroidota > Bacteroidia > Bacteroidales > Rikenellaceae > Alistipes. Next base: position 9,455 of record CAZRJU010000057.1, read on the forward strand.
CGGTACCTACCGCGTGGGAGAGCTCTCCGATAAGGGGATCTTGGATAAGCAGCCCGGCGTCTACTACCCGGGTCGCTATTGGGGCGGTATTGCCTTAGGCAGCTTCTTGGAGTACCTGGCTGAGGACTATACGACGGTGCTCTATAGCGTGATCTACGATGGGGAGCTCACGATTACGGCCAACGAGGATGGTACCCATACCCTGCAGGCCGACTTCACCTCCGAGACGGGCAACAAGGTAACCTGCAACTGGACGGGTCGCGTGGAGGATCGCACGCTGTCGGCGCAGTAATACCTCCCTTGAAATCTTTTGCAGCCTCACCCCAAAAGGGTGGGGCTGCCCTCTTTAGGCACCACATGGAGCCCTGCTCTGCCTCTAAAAAGGGAAATGAGGCTGCGGGATGCAAAATAATTCGGCATTGAGAATGGTGTATTGTGAATTGTTTTGTACCTTTGTTGCCAAATAGAAACCGCAAAAACAATGGCAGTCGAACTGAAAGATTTAACCAAGTCGGACGAGAACTACTCGCAATGGTATAACGAACTGGTCGTGAAGGCCGGTCTGGCCGAGAACTCGGCCGTGAGAGGCTGTATGGTGATCAAGCCCTATGGCTATGCAATCTGGGAGAAGATGCAGCGTGCGCTGGACCAGATGTTTAAGGATACGGGCCACCAGAACGCCTACTTCCCTCTCTTTATCCCTAAATCCTTCTTCTCGAAGGAGGCCAACCACGTGGAGGGCTTTGCCAAGGAGTGCGCCGTGGTAACCCACTACCGTCTCAAGAATGACCCCGAGGGAAAGGGTGTGGTGGTGGATCCCGCAGCCAAATTGGAGGAGGAGCTGATCGTGCGTCCCACCTCGGAGACCATTATCTGGAATACCTACAAGAACTGGATCCAGTCCTACCGCGACCTGCCGATCCTCTGCAACCAGTGGGCCAATGTGGTGCGTTGGGAGATGCGTACCCGTCTGTTCCTGCGCACGGCCGAGTTCCTCTGGCAGGAGG
>CAZRJU010000058.1:0-10245 GCA_964600455.1 uncultured Alistipes sp.
CTTGCAGGAGGTCTATTATAATACGGGTAAGGGGGATCGCCTGGGGCTTAATGCCTGGTACATCCACTCCAACCGTGAGTTGGCGATGCTAACCGTGGATCATGGCGACGACACCGACTTTGAGAATCGACAGCGCGAAGAGACCTTTCGCGGAGTGCTTTCGTGGGATCATCTGCGCTCGAACTGGAAGTTGGGAGCCAAAGCGGGGTATATCCATACCCGGATGGCTTATGACTATAAACGCGACCTGGGGAATGGCCTGATGGCCCATATGACCCGCTCACGCAGCCGTGTCAACACCCTCTACGGCGAGTTGGCGGGCGAGTACTCCATCGGCAACCAATGGCTCTTTACGGCCAACATCTCGGCGCACCAGCATATTGTGGAGAGCGAAGATAAGCACATTATCCGCCAGGATGGCAGCAAGGGGGTCGTGGGGTATCGCAAGGGGCGCATCGAACTCTCGGGAGCCTTGTCGGCCAAGTGGCGACCCATCGAGCGATTGGGCCTTTCGGTAGTCCTGCGTGAGGAGTTCTTCGGCTCGGAGTGGACTCCGATCATCCCCGCCCTCTTTGTGGATGGCGTGCTATCCGAGAGGGGAAACATCGTGGCCAAAGCCTCCGTGTCGCGGAATTACCGTTTCCCGACCCTCAACGACCTCTACTTCCTGCCCGGAGGAAATCCCGACCTGAAAAAGGAGAGCGGTTGGAGCTATGATGCCGCTCTTTCGTTTGCTGTTGCCAAACGGGATCGCTTCTCGCTCTCGGGTTCGGCAACCTGGTTCGAGTCCCATATAAAGGATTGGATTATCTGGCTGCCCACAACCAAAGGCTTCTTTTCGCCCGAGAATATCAAGGATGTACACGCCTACGGCGTGGAGTTGCAAGCCGACCTTGATGTAGCCCTTGCAAAGGATTGGCACCTGCAACTCGATGGCACCTTCTCGTGGACCCCCTCGATCAATGAGGGCGAAGCTCGTACACTGGCCGATCGGTCGGTGGGCCGGCAACTGCCCTACGTGCCCGAATACTCCTCAACGGTTACGGGTACGCTCTCGTGGCGCAGCTGGACACTCTTATACAAGTGGTGCTACTACTCGGAGCGTTTTACGATGTCCTCAAACGATATTTCGCTGACAGGGAAACTGCCCCCTTACTTTATGAGCAATATCTCGCTCGAGAAGAGGCTCTCTTTCAAATGGGCCGACTGGTCACTGAAAGGGACGATCAATAACCTCTTTGACGAGGAGTATCTTTCGGTACTTTCGCGCCCGATGCCCGGGATTCACTTCGGCTTTTTTGTCGGTATCCGACCCAAATGGGGCCGGAGGTGATGATCTCCGTTTTAGGAGGGGCGAATCCCTTTTTCCTCTTCACGATTAGGTGTTTGCCAGCCCATTTTCGCCCCTCCTAACTCTTTCTTTAAGGCTTACGGTCAACGTTTCCGATTGGAAATAAAAGCTGTTTTTGTTGGTGTTTTTATCAGAAAGTACTACTTTTGCACGTATGTTTGAAAGTTTACTCGGATGATCAAAAATATCAACTACTACCTATTGGCCGCCTTTGGCATGGTGCTGAGCATCATGTTGCCCGCGGTTGCAGTGGCACAGCAAAAGGCCCATGTGCAGGTGAGCGGACGGATCACCTCTTCGGAGGATAAGGAGCCGCTGATCGGTGTGGCCGTCGTAACGGAGGATTTTCAGGGCGTAAGTTCGCAGGTGGATGGTTCCTACTCAATCGAGGCCGAGGCCGGTACGCTGCTTAACTTCTCCTACCTGGGCTACCAAAGCGTCGAGTGGCGGGTGCCCGAGGGGAGTTCAGCGGTGACTTTCGATCTGGAGATGCAGGTCGAGAGCGAATCCATCGACGACGTGGTTGTCGTGGCCTATGGCGTGCGCAAGAAGGGTACGGTGGCCGGGTCGGTCGCTTCGGTGAAGGTGGAGAAGATTGAAAGTACCCCTACGGCAGCCTTCGATCAGGCGTTGCAGGGGCAGGTGGCCGGTCTGTCGGTACTCTCGAATACGGGTGAGCCGAGCGCCGCGGCGACAATGACGATCCGAGGTGTCAACTCGATCAACTCGGGCACGGCCCCCCTCTATATTCTCGACGGCATCCCCATCTCGGCCGGCGATTTCAATACGATCAATCCGGCCGATATCGAGTCGTTGTCGGTCTTGAAGGATGCCGCCTCCACCTCGATCTATGGTGCGCGTGCCGCCAATGGTGTGATTGTGATCACGACCAAGCGCGGACGTAAGGCCGATCGTCCCCGCATCGAGTACCGCATGCAGCTCGGCTTCTCGCAGGTGGCCAACGACGGTAAGTGGGACTTGATGAATACCGAGGAGCGCATCGCCTACGAGAAGGAGATCGGCATGACTTCGGGCCAGAACTATCCCCTGCTGCGCCAAACCGATGTAAATTGGCAGGATGTGGTCTTTAACTCCTCGGCCCTGTTGCAGAGCTATGAGCTTGCCGTCTCGGGTGCTACCGATAAATCCAACTACTATGTCTCGGGCGGCTATTATAGCCAGGACGGTACGGCCATCGGCTCCACCTTCGAGCGCTACTCGTTGCGTGCCAACTTCGAGACGCGCACGGCCGAATGGATGAAGATCGGCAGCAATACGATGCTTAACTTTCAGAAGATTCAGCAGGCCGACGAGGGAGCCTACACGTTGGTTACCCCCATCTCGGCTGCCCGCTTTATGATGCCTTACTGGAATCCCTACCGCGAGGACGGCTCGATCGCCTCGATCAGCGACGGTTCGTGGAAGGGCAACGGCCAAAACCCCTTGGAGTGGTTGGCCAACAACCCCGTACACTATAAGAAGTATAAGCTTATCTCGACCATCTTTGCCGAGTTTACCCCCGTTGAGGGACTCACCCTGCGTTCGCAGTTTGGTTTGGACTACTCCCATACGACGGGCTTCGGGGTCTCCTATCCGAGCTATGCCCCCAATCAGGGGCAGGGTTCGGCCTCGCGCAGCTCGACCGATGGTTACAGCCTCACGATTACCAACACGGCCACCTACCGCTTCAACCTCGGTACGGATCACTCCTTTACGGTGATGGCGGGTCAGGAGGGTGTCGACTACCACTACGAGGCTTTCAGCCTGATGACCAAGGGACAAAACAACGACCGCCTGACCAATATCTCGACGGGTACGCGTGCCACTTCGTGGGGCGATACGACCGATTCCGACTATGGCTTCCTCTCGTTCTTTGCCCGCGCCGAGTATAACCTCAAGAATCGTTACTACTTCGAGGCTGCTGCCCGTACCGACGCTTCGTCGCGCTTTGGTGCGTCGCGCCGTTGGGCCGGCTTCTGGTCGCTTGGTTTTATGTGGGATCTGCGCAACGAGGATTTCTTCTCGTCGGTGGCCCATTGGTTTACCTCGGCACAGCTCTCCCTCTCGACCGGTACGTCGGGTAACTCCTCGATCCCCAACTACGAGCACATGGCGTTGGTGGGCGGTGGCCTGGATTATGTGGGCGATGCCGGTGTCGCCTTGATGCAGCCCGGCAACGAGGAGTTGGGTTGGGAGAAGCCCTGGACGACCAATCTTGCCCTGCGTGTCGGCTTTTGGAACCGCCTGAATCTCGATGCCGAGTTCTACTACAAGCGCACTTCGGATATGTTGATGGAGGTGCCGGCCCCCTACTCGACGACCGGCTATGGTTACTATTGGGACAACGTCGGTACGATGATCAATGTGGGTGCCGAGATCAACCTCAATGCCTCGCTCATCGCAACCGAGCACCTGCTCTGGACCGTTAACGCCAACTTCTCCTACAACCACAACGAGATCGTGGAACTTTATAACGGCGTGCAGGAGTATGAACGCTCGAACACCAACACGAAGCTGGTGGTGGGGCACCCCCTGGGGGAGTTCTATATCAACCGTTTCGCCGGTGTGAACCCGGCCAATGGCGATGCCCTGTGGTATGACAAGGCGGGAAATATCACCAATGAACTGCGCGACGAGGATAAGGTGCTGGTCGGGAAGAGCTACATGGCCCCCTGGCAGGGTGGTTTTGGTACGGCCATCTCGTGGAAAGGGCTCTCACTCTCGGCGCAATTCAGTTGGGTGGCCGATCGCTGGATGATCAACAACGACCGCTACTTTGATGAGTCGAATGGCCGCTTTGCTTCCTACAACCAGTCGCGCCGTCTGTTGAGCCGCTGGAAACAGCCGGGCGATGTAACCGACATCCCGCGCCATGGCGAGTATACGGAATTCGATAGCCGCCTCTTGGAGGATGCCTCGTTCCTGCGCCTGAAGAACCTGATGCTCAGCTACACGTTGCCGCAGGAGTGGGTGCGCAAGACGCGGATATTCAGCGGTGTGAGAATCTATGCACAGGCTCAAAACCTGTTGACCTTCACCCACTTCTCGGGTCTCGATCCCGAGGGTACGACCAACATCTACGCGGCGCAGTACCCCATGTCGCGCCAGTTTACCTTTGGCCTTGATCTAACCTTCTAACGCGCGAAAATTATGTTGCACAAGATAAAGTTGTTTTTTGTGATGGCGGGAGTCTTATTGCTCCCCACCTCGTGCCTGGATAAGGAGCCCTCATCGGCCATCCCCGAGCGGGAGGCGATGCAGACCTTCGATGATGCCGAGCAGACCCTCACGGGTATCTATGCCCTGATGAAGAGCGGAAACCTCTGGAGCGGCTGCCTCACCCTCCTGCCCGATATTCAGACCGATCTGGTCTATGCGGTTGAGGGGTATACCAATGTCTACGGTTCGTTCTGGCAGTGGGAGATTCGCCCCACGACCTCCGAGATCGAGGCGGTCTATGCCTCGCTCTATCAGGTAATCTCAAACTGCAACTTCTACCTGGAGCGTGTGGAGGGGGTGATGGAGCGCCTGACCGACGACGATAAGATCGAGACCCTGGAGCAGTATACGGCCGAGGTCTATACGATCCGTGCTCTGGCCTACTCCGAACTGCTGAAGTGCTACTGCAAGGCCTACGACCCGGCCACGGCCTCCGAGGAGTTGGGTGTGGTGCTGCGCAAACACTACTCCGAGCCCGAGGCGGCCGTACGCTCCTCGCTGGAGGAGTCCTATGCCTTTGTATTGGAGGATCTGGCCCGTGCCGAAGAGCTTTTCCTTGAGGAGAATAACGGTTACTCCTCGGCCTTTATGACTCAGGGTGTGGCCTTTGCCCTTCGTGCCCGCGTGGCCCTCTATATGCAGGATTGGGAGGCAGCGATCGACTATGCGACCCGTGTGATCGACCTTAAGGAGTACTACTCCCTCTCGTCGGCCAAGCAGATGTATAGCGCCGAGAGCTCCTTTTACGATTATATGTGGCAGTATGACGTGGGTACCGAGATCCTGTGGCGTATCGGCTTTACGGAGACCTCCTATGGCGGAGCCCTGGGGCAGGTGTTCCTCAACTTCAATGTCGACTACTACTACTTCTATCCCGACTATGTGCCGGCCCAGTGGGTTTTGAATCTCTACGAGAGCTCCGACCTGCGTTACAACAGCTTCTTCTACAACGCCACGACGGGTTATGAACACGCCCTTAGCTGGCCCCTTTTGGTGAAGTACTACGGTAATGGCGAGCTGATCAGTAAGCTCATCTACCACGTCTCGATGCCCAAACCCTTCCGTCTCTCGGAGCTCTATCTGATTCGTGCCGAGGCCTACTGCCGTCAGGCATCGCCCAATTACAGTGCGGCATCGAAGGATCTTATCACGTTACGCGAAGCCCGCTTCTCGTCGGGTGGTGCCCTCTCGCTCAGTGCCGATAACTACCTGCAACAGATCGCCAATGAGCGTGTGCGTGAGCTCTATATGGAGGGCTTCCGCCTCCACGACCTGAAACGCTGGGGCAAACTCTATAACAACGGTGAGGGCTTCAAGCGTACGCCGCAGACCGCTTCGCTGCCCGAGGGCAGTTCGCTCGAAATCAAGGCCGATAATCCGCTCTTCGTATGGCCTATTCCGCAGCACGAGATCGAGGCTCCGGGTTCGCAGGTGGCCCCCAACGAAAGCAATCGATAAAACAGAGAAAATGACGATGAAAAGGAGTCTTTATACGCTGATTGTGATGGCGATGGCCTCGGTAGTGGTGGCGTGCGACGAACACTATATCACCTATCAGGGCCCCGAATATGTGATGTTCGCCGATTCGCTTTCGACCCACATGGTGCTATCCGATGGCTCACCCTTTGAGGTGGTGCTCTCCTCGACGGTAGCCTGCGACTACGATCGCCGTTTTGGGGTGGAGGTTGTCGATGCCGGCAGCAATGCCATCGAGGGGCTTCACTACTCGCTGAAGAGCAACTCGGTGGTCATTCCGGCCGGAGAGTTGACCGCCAAGGTGGAGGTACAGGGCCATTACGAAAACATCGAGCCGACCGACTCGCTGGGTTTCACCCTGCAACTGGTTATGCCCGAGTCCTTGAAGTGGGATGACCTCTATACACATGGCGACAGAACCAAGGTGGTGATGTATAAGAGCTGCCCCTTCGATATCAACAACTTCACGGGATGGTGCGTGCTCTCGTCGCTCTTTATTTACTCCTATCCGGGGGATAATACGAGCTATCAGCGCCTGATCCGTAGTGAGTTGCACCCCACCGAAGAGCAGACCATCATCCTGCGTGATGCCTTCTACGACGGTTACGACGTAACCCTGCGCTTCTGCCCTGAGGATCCTGCCCGTCCGCTGGTGGAGATGGATAGCGACCAGGTGATCAGCGACGAGGCCTCGGTCTTGGGATGGATCTTGGGAGACGACCACATTCTGGTGGAGAACAGCCCCTATTACGACTCCTATTTTAATGCCTGTCAGCGCTTTGTGGAGCTCTGGATCCACACCTATGTCGAGAAGGTGGGTGAGCGTATCGGCTCGATCGGTCACTTCTACAACATCTTGGAGTGGGTGTCGGACGAGGAGGCCGACCGCCTGCGCCGTGAGGAGGGAATGTAACAGACAACACACAAACAGATAAACCACTTATTTTTCAGTTCAATTAAAACAAATCAACCATGAAAAAGAGCAATCTTCTTTGGATGTGCAGCCTGCTGTTGGGCCTCTGCTTCTTCGCAGCCTGCTCGGATGATGACACCACCCCCGCTCCGGTGCCCTCATTCCCTGAACTGGTCACCAAAACGGCTACGGCCGGGGAGGTTATCAGCCTCTCGTTTGATGCCAACTACGATTGGGTAGCCTCCATCTCGGAGAGCACCTACACCTACTTCCAGCTCCTGACCGGTGAGGGTGAGAACGCCACCACCACGAAGAGCGTGTCGGGCCGGCCGGGTTCGCAGACCATCTGTGTAAAGGTGGCCGAGGATGCCATCTTCGAGAATGCCCCGATCTGTGAGGTAACCCTGCAGATGAACGGCATGGAGCAGGTGATCGCCCGAATTACCTATCCCACCTCCGAGCGTACCGCTTCGGTTTATGCTCCAGTGATCAACAGCTGGGGTTCGTTCCAGAGCGGTGGTATGAATGGTGACTACCTCTATGCCTATGAGGAGAGTGCCATGACGGCCGAGAGCTCGGTGAAGATGCTGTGGGGCGTTGAGCGCGGTGCCGATGAGGAGGCCGCCAACTCGTTCTATGCTCCCGTGAAGATCGCTGCCAACTTCGACTATACGGTGGCCGGCCCCGCTTGGATGGTGGCTGCCGAGGCCGGTGTTGCGGGTGTACAGGAGCACATTATCAAGGCCGACATCAACCAGCTTCCCGCCGAGAGTGCCTTGCAGACGATCGACATTCTGGTAGCCAATACCGAGACCGTTGCCGGTTCGTTCAACGTGGAGATCACCGGCTACAACGACTTTGTTGTGGTGGAGGGTTTCTCGGAGGAGTATGCCTACTCCTATGAGGGTGAGGCGCAGGGCTATGCCGCCCTCGAGGGTATGCTCACCGCTGCCAATACCTACATAGCCGTCCTTTGCGATGCTACGGGTGCTACGGTGGATTGGGTGAGTCTCGATCAGACGAGCGATGATTCGGGTAGCGTGATTAAGACCTACACGATTGGGGCCACGGTGGCTGCCAACCAAGGAGCTACGCGTGAGGCCTACCTCTTCTTCTTTAGCAAGAATAATGCTCCTGCGGACAACGCCACGCTCTTTAGCGAGGGGGCCATCAAGGAGGAGTTTGTGGCCAACTTTGCCACGAAGATCGTGCAGTATCCCGAGCCCGCCACGATCTCGGCCAACTGGGTGGATGATACCTGCGTGAAGTTTGCCGAGGCTGCCGGTGATATTGACTACTGGTTTGAGGAGGGTGAGTTGCGCAACCTCTACATCGGCTCCAAGTACGACATCTGCTACTATGGTCAGGATGCTCAGTGGGGTAGCGACAGCTCGTTCAAGACCTCGCGCCCGGTAAAGAGCTTCAAGACCTACTCCTACAACATGGATTGGAGTTTTGTGGAACTTACCGAGGGTAGCTGGGCTTATGCCGAGAGCATCTACACCGACGAGGAGATCACGCGCTTCAAGATCCAGACCGACCTCTCGGCCTCTTCGGCTGAGGCGTCGCTCAACTACATTACCAACGAGTATGAGGCCGTGATCCTGGTGGAGTATACCGATGGCAGCTATTCGGCCATCTACTTCCACTATGGCACCGATGCCGGCGGTTCGTCGTCCGATGGCGTAGCCTTCGAGAATGAGCAGTATGCCGGTTGGGCCAACGCCACGTTGCAGGTACTGCAGGAGGGGGATGTGCTCTACGACACCTACTTTGCCGAGTATAGCTCGTCGGCCTACCCCGCTCAGTTCTACCACCTGACCTATGAGTTCCCCGTGGATCAGTCGATGTATTCGATGGTTCGCCTGGTGGGCATCGACACCTCGCTCTATGCAAATCCTGCTTGCGAGTGGGCCTACTACGATGCCGAGCAGCAGGTGATCGTGATGGAGGCTGCCGGTGCCGGTAGCGCAAATCCCGGTGCTGTCTGCTTTATGAACGGTATGGGCGTGAACGAGATCGTGATTCTCTGCACGCTCAACAATGCCGAGTAAGCATCTGTTTTGATAAAGAACGACACCCCGTCAATTCGGGGCGGGGTGTCGTTTTTACCTCACCCGAATAAACGGCCCCGTATGAGGGCTGAAACTTGAAATGGCGCGAAGTTTAAGCGACGTATTTTGATGATGAGACGATACCGTAATATCCTATGCGTAGTGCTGGCCCTCCTGTGGTCGGCATGCGTGGTTGGCTGCTCGGAGGCCGAGGGCGTGGATAACCGCGAACAGCACTACGGATATGCCCAATTCAGGCTTTACAAGAAGGCCTCGTATGCTGCCTCCGGGGAGGAGACCCGCGCTGTGCAGCAGACGCTTGACTACCTCTCCGATGCCCATAAGGTGAAGGTTACCTTGGTCTATGACGGCATCACGCTGGCCCAGACCCTGCCCCTTGCGGCTGCCGATAACGCAGCTGCGGAGTATGGCTTGCGCAGCGACAAACTCAAGCTCTTGGTCGGGGAGTATCGTCTAATCTCCTTCTCGCTCTACGATGCGGAGGATGCCTTGATCTACAACGGCACCCCCGATCTTTCGGCCGAGTTTACGGTCGTGCAGGGCGGGCTTACGCTTCAGGATATCGGGGTTGATGTGCAACCCCGCGGAAGGGTGGAGTTCACCCTGAAGAAGGATCTCTCGGCCTTTGCGGGAACGCGTGCGGCCGAGCGAGCGTATACCTTCGACGAGATCGAGAAGGTCGATATCTCGGTGGCCCGCATTATCGGCTCGGGTTCGCTGGTCGATCGTGTGAACTTTACCTCGTTGCCGACCACCTTCTCGGTGCATTTCGACGAGGAGAACGACCAGAGCGATGCCGTCGGCTACCAAACCTCGACAATCCGTTGCGATTCGACACTTTCGCTTCCTGCGGGTAACTACCGCGTAACGGCCTACCGCCTCTACGACAGCGACCGCAAACTCCTCGAGGCCAACAACTATCCTGCACTTTCGGAGTTTACGGTGGCGGATAATGCCCTTGCCGAGGCCGATGTGTGGATAACGCTGCACGAAAACGACGAGTATATCAAGGACTACTACGCCCTCTATGATATTTGGTGCAGCCTCGATGGCGAAAACTGGTACTACAAGGGAGAAAACTACCCCGAGGGGGCCAACTGGGATTTTAATAAGGATGTCGATCTGTGGGGCGATCAGCCCGGTGTGCAACTCCATGCCAACGGCCGCGTGGCCCGTATCGATATCAGCGACTTTGCCTTCCGGGGCCACCT
>CAZRJU010000059.1:0-9936 GCA_964600455.1 uncultured Alistipes sp.
CGTGCTTACAATCAAACTCTACCTGCTGTCAAAACCGGTCAGCCCCTGATTGCGGGACAAAGGTATAAAAAAAGAGGGGGATCTCCAACTCCCCCTCAAAAAAAGCCTCCTTCCTATTCGCTTTTGAAGAGGTCGACCTCTCCGCGTTCGACCTTTCCATAGAGGGCCGAGAGCTCGCCAATGACGGGTGAGATCAAGGCGATGGTATCCTGCACGGGGGCCTTCTCGCCCTCACCCTTGATCCGGTAGAGCATGGCGGCATAGAGGGCGCGGAACTGCAACTCCGTATCGCTCATCTCGGCCTGCTCCTTGCCCAATATGAGGCGCAATCGGGGCAGCTCGGGGGCTACACGGGCAAAGGTTGCACGGTAGTGCTCACCCAGAGGGAGCTCCAGAAGCTGAAGGTGCAGGTTGTGCAGATCGCCAATGAGGTGAAGCGTATGATCCAAGTGCCCCTGTTGCTCCTTTCCCTCCTCGCGCAGCAGGGCAGCCAGTTCCATGTACCAGACCAAAAAGTTATTCTTCCCCTCGTCGGGAATGGGGCGCGGAGCCACCAGTTGGTTATAGATCGCCTCGGGGCTGAATTGCAAGGCCCGCAAGAGATCCTCCAACTGCCAGAGGTAGAGGATGTATTCGGCGATGTTCTCGCGGCGTTTTTGTTGCGCAATGTTCATCTTAAAGCAGACTTTAGCGCATTACGATCTCGCTCTGGCCGATCAGATGGCCGTCAGCGTAGAGTTGAATGGTATACTTGCCCGCCGTGAAGCCCTCGCCGGCATAGAAGATACCCACCTCGATATCCTCGTTCTGGTAGTCGATCGTACGCTCGGCCGAGTAGGAGAGGCGTTCACCCTCGAAGTCGATCGTCGGGGCACTCTCCGAGGTGAGCACATAGCCATCGGGGGCCAACAGGCGCAGGTAGATGGTCTTGTCGCCGGGCTGGGTCAGCTCGTTGGCAGCCAGCACGAAGTCGGTACGCAGACGCACGGCATTCTTGATACGCGACACCTCTTTGCTGCGGGCATTGAGGGGCGTAAGGCGAATATCGCGGGCACGCAGTACCGATCCAGCACGCACCATGTTATCCAACTCGTTGGCCTTCTCCTCGGCCAACTCGGCACGCTGTGTGATGGTCGTGATCTCACGACGGTAGCCCACATTCTCGGTGATGAGCTTCTGGTTGAGCGTGTTGAGCGAGTCGATCTGACGCAGGTAGTTGCGCATAAGGGTTTGCAGCGTACCCACCTCCTTCTGGTACTGCTTGATCTTCGAGTAGCTCCACGAGCGCTCCTGCTTGAGGCGCTGCATGAGCGAGTCGGCACGCTGACGCTCCATGAGCAGCGAAGCCGAGATCGTATCGCTCGTGTACTGCAGGCTGTCGAAGTCGGTCATCAGCGACGAGAGGTTGCTCTGAATCGAATCGCGGTCGATGGCCAGGAGGTCGTAGTCGGCCTTCTGCTGGCGGTGGATATTAAAATAGAGCACCGAAAGGGCGGCCAAGATCACCGTCAAAAGGATGATCACCACGCGGTAGCCGCGGATCGCCTTATCGGTTGCAGGGGTCTGCTGCCCCTCATCATCGTAGTTCGAATAGTCTTTGTACTCTTCCATATCGTTTTTTCGGTTTTTTCGGTTGACGACACAAAGGTAGAAAATTTATTTGATTTTACTCTCCAACGGATACTTCAACCCCTTCAGATCGACAATATAGGCCTGTATGCTGCCTATACGGATAGGCGATTCGAGCCAAAGCGGAATCCGGTTCCGATCATCCGAGATCCAGATATAAAACTCGTCTCCATCGGTGAAGGAGTAGCCCTCGGAGGTGCCCAACTGGCAGGCAAACTTCAGCGTGCGGAACTTCCCCATCGAACGAATCTTCTTCACCTCACGCCCCAGATAGCGTAGCCGCAGGTGGCGCACGGTATCCTCCAAGACCATCTCCAGACGGAGCTCCTCCCCCGTATCGAAGAGCTCACTATCGGCCGTACGCATATTGAAGAAGAGCGATATGGGATCCATGCTGCGCTCGGTGAGTGCAAGCGTAAACTCGCGCGGCGTGCGCTGACGCGACTGCGACCAGGTGCTGACCTTCAGTTGCTCCCAGTCATAGTCGTAGTGGCTGCGGAAGGTGTAGTCGCCCTCGTGAATATCCGAGGCAAAACGGCGTGTACGCAGCGTGGCGGTGTCGACATGGATCGTGTAGAGGTCGTCGAGCGGGAAGAAGAGGCGGTAGGTAGGCAAGGTTTTGCCATGCCCCCTGACGCGGTAGTGTTGCCTCCCATCAATCGCCTCATGATCGGTCTTGATCACCACGGTAGCCACCTCCGTATTGGGAAAGAGGCGGGCCCGGTAGCTGACGCGGTAGTGCAGCTCCTCTCCCGGGTGGTAGAGTTGCGCCCATGCCCCCATCGGGAGCAGCAACCAAAGGAGTGCCAAAAGTCGTTTCATGGTCTGTCGCGTTTATGCTGTTTGCCTGGTCTCTGCTTCAAATAACGCATCCACCCCGCTCCAAAGTATGGCCCGAAGTCAGGAGATGTGCGAAAAGTCGATCGTCTCACGCCCCGAGTAGCACTCCTTGAGGGCTTTCAGGGGAGCCATATCGGGTGTAGTAAGAGCGGGATCCTGCTGCAAGATCCACTCGGCGGCCTCGCGCGTAAGCGTCAGGATCTGTGCATCGAGTGTAGGGTTGGCAATCTTCAGGTCAAAGGCCATGCCGCTTTGCAGGGTGCCGTTGATATCGCCCGCACCGCGCAACTTGAGGTCCAATTCGGCCAGGCGGAAACCATCGGTGGTCTCGCACATGGCCCTCAGACGCTCCCGCGAGTCGCGCGAGAGTTTCTCGCCCGACATCAGGATACAGTAGGACTGGCCTCCTCCGCGTCCCACCCGACCACGCAGTTGGTGGAGTTGCGAAAGGCCAAAGCGCTCGGCCGATTCGATCACCATCACCGTGGCATTGGGGACATCCACCCCCACCTCAATCACGGAGGTCGCCACCAAAATATGGGCCTCACCCCGTTTGAAACGATCCATCGAGGCCTCCTTGTCCTGGGGTTTCATCTTGCCGTGACACACCTCGGTAATGTATTGCGGCAGCGGGAAATCGCGCGAGGGCCTCGTAGCCCTCCTCCAAGTTTTTGTAGTCCATCTTCTCCGACTCCTTGATCAGGGGGTAGACCACATAGACCTGCCGTCCCTGCGCAATCTGCTCCCGCATAAAACCAAAGAGCTTCAGGCGGGCCGAATCGGTGTAGTGGTAGGTGCGAATGGGTTGGCGCCCCGGAGGCAACTCGTCGATCACCGAGACATCGAGATCCCCATAGAGGGTCATGGCCAGGGTACGCGGAATGGGGGTGGCCGTCATCACCAGAATATGGGGCGGCTGTTGGTTCTTGGTCCAGAGCCTCGCCCGCTGCTCCACCCCAAATCGGTGCTGCTCATCGATGATGACCAAGCCGAGGTTGGCAAAGCGCACCCGCTCCTCGATCAAGGCATGGGTACCGATCAGGATCTGCACCTCGCCCGAGGCGATCCCTTCGAGGGCTGCACGGCGCTCCTTGGCCTTGGAGGCTCCGGTCAGGATCGCCACCTTGACGGGCAGTTCGGCCAACAGGCGGCTCAGTGTGGCAAAGTGTTGGCGGGCCAGAATCTCGGTGGGGGCCATCATGCAGGCTTGGAAATCGTTATCCACCGCCAAGAGCATGGACATCAGGGCCACCATCGTCTTACCCGACCCCACATCTCCTTGCAAGAGGCGGTTCATCTGGTAGCCGGTAATCATATCGCCTCGGATCTCGTGGATCACCCGCTTCTGGGCTCCCGTGAGCGGGAAGGGGAGGTGTTTATGGAAGAAGGTGTTGAACAAATCGCCCACCTTCGGGAGGTAGAAGCCTCCCATACGGCGCATACGCTCCGTGCGACGCGACTGCACACCGAGCTGTACCCCCAACAGTTCATCAAACTTAAGGCGATACTGCGCGGCCCGCAGCAGTTCGTCGGATTGCGGAAAGTGGATGTTGTAGAGCGCCTCCCGAAGGGTCAACAAGCCATATTTACGCCGCACACACTCGGGCATGTAGTCGTGAATATGCTCCTTGATCAGCGGCCAAAGGGCACATTGGAGATGATAGATTCCCTTGGCGCCCAGCTGCGACGAGATCTTCTCGGTCGAGGGGTAGATCCCCTGACGGCCGCTCTCGCGGCGACGTGAAAGGGCTTGCTCCATCGTCTCGATCTCGGGGTGAATAAACGACCGCTCGTGGCGGAAGAAGCCAGGGCGACCGAAGATCAGGTACTCCCGACCCACTTCGATCCGCTTCTCAATCCACTTGATCCCCTGAAACCAGACCAACTCGGCCGAACCCGTCGAATCTGACACGTAGACCGAGAAGCGGCGTTTGCGTCCCTCACCGGCATAGGAGATCCCCGTAACGCGCCCGCGAAACTGCACGTAGGTAGACTCCATCTCCTCGCGAATATCCTTCAGCAAATAGCTCTTCGAACGGTCGATATAGCGGTAGGGGAAGTGCCAAAGCAGATCCCCCACCGTACTGATCCCCAACTCCTTTTGCAGCAGTCGGGCCCGTACCTCTCCCACTCCCGGGAGAAACTTGATATCTCCGTTCGGATACTCCATCCCTGTTGTTTAGTTGTGCATGATCAGGGCCGACTCGGCAGCAACCGTAAGGCTCTCCTCAACCTCCACAACACCCAAACCGGCCTCGTTGATACGGCCATCCCGGCAGACAACGGTGTACTTTCCGGCCGGAACAGCTACTCGGGCGGCCTCCTGGCGGGCATTGAAGATCACCACAATATTCTGCCACGGATCGCCACCGGCGTTCTCCTTGAGCATGAAGGCGATGAGACCCGAGCCCTCAACGGGCAGGAACTCCAAGTGGGCACGCACTGCTTCGGCATCGCCCAGGCGGAAAGCGGGGTGGTGCTTGCGCAGCGCGATCTGGTCGCGGTAGTAGTTGAAGAGGTCGTGATGGAGGCTCTTCTGCTCCCAACGGATGGCATTAATCTCGTCGGGGCTCTCGTAGCTGTTGTGAACACCCTGCTTGTCGCGCAGCACCTCCTCACCGGTGAAGATAAAGGGGATACCCTGCGAGGTGAGAACCACCGTTTGGGCCAGTTTATCGAGGCGTACCAGACGGTCGTACTTCAATGCGGGGATGGTTGTCTTGAGGCGATCCACCAGGCACATATCGTCGTGGCAGGAGACATAGGAGATCATCTGCGTAGGCTGGGCGGCCCAAGGTTCACGCACATAGTTCACGCGCTCCATATCAACGCCCGGGTGGGCAATGGCCCCCACAATACCGAACTTCACCGACTCCTCCATCTGCTCCACACCGGCCAGGAAGGCCCCCTGCTCGTTGGTGTGGAAAGGGCCACGCAGGCCATCACGCACCTCATCACTGAAGGCGGCAACGCCCGGGATATACTTGATATTGGCCTTCATGGCGAGCTCCTCGGCCGGGAGTTGCGGAGCCTGAGCAGCCCACCCCTCGCCATAGATCAGGATCGTGGGGTCGATCTCATCAACAGCCAGACGGATGGCCCGCATCGTCTCGGCATCATGGATCCCCATCAGATCGAAGCGGAAACCGTCGAGGTGATACTCCTCGATCCAGTATTTCACCGACTCAACCATATAACGACGCATCATGGCACGGTCGCTGGCCGTCTCATTGCCGCAACCCGAGGCATCGGCATAGCTGCCATCCTCGCGCTGACGGAAGAAGTAACCCGGCACCGTACGCTCAAAGTTAGAACCCTCGATCGAGAAGGTGTGGTTATAGACCACGTCGAGCACCACGCGGATTCCCGCCTTGTGAAGGGCCTGCACCATCTGTTTGAACTCGCGGATGCGGCAAGCGGGGTCGTAGGGGTTGGTCGAGTAGCCGCCGTCGGGCACGTTATAGTTTACGGGATCGTAGCCCCAGTTGTAGCGACCATCCTCCAAGCGGGTCTCATCGACCGAACCGTAGTCGTAGGAGGGGAGCAGATGCACATGCGTAATGCCCAACTCGACCAGGTGGTCGATACCGGTCTTCAGCCCGCGGGGGTTGGTCGTACCATGCTCCGTAAGGGCCAGGTACTTACCCCGATGCTCCACACCCGACGAGGGGTGAATCGAAAAGTCGCGGTGGTGCATCTCATAGAGAATCACATCGGCAAAACGCTCGAGCGGAGGACGCTGATCCTCGGCCCACCCCTCGGGATCGGTCGTGTCGAGGTCGAGGATGGCGCCACGAC
This sequence comes from uncultured Alistipes sp., assembly GCA_964600455.1. Lineage (GTDB taxonomy): Bacteria > Bacteroidota > Bacteroidia > Bacteroidales > Rikenellaceae > Alistipes. The sequence continues at coordinate 6,268 of CAZRJU010000059.1, forward strand.
GGCCGTTAACCCCCACCGCCTTGGCATCAATACCGGCACACTCCGCAAGCCACTGCTCGCCTACGCGCACCGCAAAGGTGTAGAAGAGGCCTGCCTTATCGCCCTTGAGCTCGGCGCACCACATGCCGCGGCGCTCGGGCTTCATGATCACCTGCTCAACAGGCTCGCCACCAATCCCCTCTTCATAGAGCGAGAGGCGCACCCCCTGTGCCGTCGGGGCCCAGAGTTGGAAGGTGGTTGCCTCGGGGGTGTAGTTCATCTCCAAATAGCTCTTCTCGGGAACGGGGTACTCCTCAAAGGAGGCAAACACCCGCTTCTCGGCACAGCCGACACCGGCCAGCAAAGCGCCACCCAACAGGGCGGCCAAAATACGCTTTTTCATTCTATTGATTGTGTTTGGTTTTGTCTTTTTTCAGGACTCCTCAACCGGTTCCATCTTATAGAGGCGGTCGCCACGGCGAATCAGGGCATCGGTCTTGATGGCACAGAGCTCACCCTGCCGAACCTGCTCGACGGGAGAGTCGGTCAGGTGGATTGTCTCGGCCACCTGCTCCACACAGCCCGTCGTCTCACCCATCCAGAGCAGCCGCTCGCCCTTGCGCAACGGAGCAGCCTCAATAAGCACCTCGGCCACCGAGATCTTCTTGTAGAAATTCGTCACCTTGCCCACATAGACCTTGCGCATCGTGGCTCCCGAGCCATAGCGGGCCGAGAGTTCGGCCGTGGGACGCCCGGCGTAATAGCCCTCCCAGAAGTCGCGGTTAAAGACCTCGCGCAACTGCTCCTTCAGCTCGGCTGCCAAGTCGGGGGTATAGCACCCGGCCTCAATGGCCCGCAACGCCCGATCGTAGCACTCCACCGTGCGTTTTACATACTCGGCCCCTCGGGCACGGCCCTCGATCTTGAGTACCCGCACCCCCGCCTTCAGGAAGCGATCCAGGAAGTCGATCGTGCAGAGATCTTTGGGCGAGAGCAGATAGCGTCCATCGGTGGCAAGTTCCTCGCCCGTCTCCGTATTGGTGAGGCGGTATTTGCGGCGGCAGACCTGACGGCAGGCCCCGCGATTGGCCGAACAGCCCGACTCATGCAGGCTCAAATAGCACTTCCCCGAGATGGCCATACAAAGGGCTCCGTGGGCAAACATCTCGATCTTGACAAGCTCCCCGCGCGGGCCGGTGATCTGCTGCTCCTCGATCTCACGGGCAATGTGGGCCACCTGGTCGAGCGAGAGTTCACGCGCCAAGACCACCACATCGGCCCACTGCGAAAAGAACTTCACCGCCTCCGTATTCGAGATATTGCTCTGGGTCGAGATGTGTACCTCCACCCCCGTACGGCGGGCATAGAGGATGGCGGCAAAGTCGGTGGAGATGATGGCATCAATTCCCGCTTCACGGGCACGGTCGATGGTGCGATGCACCTCTTCGAGTTCGTTATCGTAGACAATGGTATTGACCGTCAGGTAGCACTTCACCCCCTTCTCGTGGGCGATATGCACGATCCGATCCAGATCCTCAAAACCAAAGTTGGCGGCCGACTTGGCCCGCATATTCAGGGTTCCCACCCCGAAGTAGACCGAATCGGCTCCGGCAGCGATGGCCGCCTGAAGCGACTCGTAGCACCCGACCGGGGCCATGATCTCTATCTCACTGCGACGCATGGCGGCTTACTTTTTACGTCCCATCAGACTCTCGGCAAACTCCCTGAGGCCGGCCGTCTGCTCGGGCTTGAGGTTGAGCGTGTCGAGCAGTGCCAAGGCGCGATCAAAACGCAGCGAGATCTGCTGCTCACAGAGGCGCGGAATCTCCAAAGAGTCGTAGATCGCCTTCACGCGGGCAATCTTCTCCTTGGCATCGAGCGCACTATCGAGGTGCGTCGTACGCAATACCTCACGCTGTTTTTCGTCGGCACGGCTCATCGCCGTAATCATCAGGTAGCTCTTCTTCCCCTCAAGAATATCGCCCCCGATCGGTTTTCCGAGGCGCTCGTCGCCGTAGCTGTCCAGCAGGTCATCCTGCAACTGGAAGGCCAAACCCAACTCGATGGCAAACTTGTAGAGACGCTCGGCATCCTCCTCCGAGGCTCCTCCGATAAGGGCTCCGATCTTCGCCGAACCGGCCAACAAGACCGAAGTCTTCAACTCGATCATGCGCATATACTCCACCACGCTCACCTTCCGGCGCTCTTCGAAATCCATGTCATACTGCTGCCCCTCGCACACCCCGACAGCCATCGTGTTGAAGATCGAGAGGATGGCCGAGAGCTGCTCGCTCGGGGCCTCCGAGAGCAGGCGATAGGCCGTAATGAGCATGGCGTCTCCCGAAAGGATGGCCACATTCTCACCCCAGCGCGCCACCACCGAAGGCTTGCCTCGGCGCAATGGCGAGTGATCCATGATGTCGTCATGCAAGAGCGTGAAGTTATGGAAGACCTCCACGGCAGCTGCAGCCGGAAGGGCCCGCTTGTGGCTTCCCGAGAAGGCCTCGGCAGCCAACAACAAGAGCAGCGGTCGAAGGCGCTTACCCCCCTCGGCAAGCGAATATTCGATCGGCGTATAGAGCAACTCAGGCTCCTGGGGAAGATCCAGTTGGGCTAAATAATGCTCAAAGAGCGTCAATAGTTGGTCGTTCGTTTGCATAGGCTAAAGATTTGTTTAGCTCAAATATTTTGTCAAAAATAGTAAAAAAGTTTGGTTTGACCGAATTTTTGTAATAACTTTACATGAAATTAGTGAGTCAAACTCCTGAATACGAACAAACCTAATAGACAACTTAAAAACAACTCTCGTATGAAAAAATTGGCGATCGGTATTGATATCGGAGGAATCAATACGGCCTTCGGTCTGGTTGATGAGCATGGTGATCTCTATGCAGAATCGGTCATCTCGACCAAAAAGTACCCCTCTTTCGAGGATTACCCCTCCTATGTGAAGGATCTTTGCGAGGCCCTGCGCACGATGGCAAACAGCCTCTCGTTTGAGTATAACCTGGTAGGTATCGGTATTGGTGCCCCCAATGCCAACTATCACCTCGGCACGATCGAGAAGCCGGCCAACCTCTGGAAGTTCGCCCCCTCGGAGAGCAATCCCGACGAGGAGCGACGCATCTTCCACCTGGCCGAGGATGTAAAGGCCTACTTCCCCGGTGTGGAGGTACTGATGACCAACGACGCCAACGCGGCTACGATCGGCGAGATGGTCTATGGCAACGCCAAGGGAATGCGGGATTTTGTGATGATCACGCTCGGTACGGGCCTCGGCTCGGGCTTTGTGGCCAACGGCGAGATGATCTACGGCCATGACGGTTTTGCCGGCGAGTTTGGCCATGTGATCGTGGAGCGCGGCGGAAGAGAGTGCGGTTGCGGCCGCAAGGGTTGCTTGGAGGCCTATGTATCGGCCACGGGTATCAAGCGTACGGCTTTCGAGTTGATGGCAACAATGAACGATCCGAGCGAGATGCGCGACATCGCCTTCTCGGATTTTGATGCTTCGATGATCTCGACCGCTGCCGCCAAGGGCGACAAGGTGGCTTTGGAGGCCTTCCGCTTTACGGGCGAGATGCTGGGTCGTGCCCTGGCCGATGTTGTGACGGTAACCTCGCCCGAGGCGATCTTCCTCTTCGGTGGTTTGGCCAAGGCCGGCAAGTTTATCTTCGAGCCCACGCAGTGGTA
>CAZRJU010000060.1:0-9892 GCA_964600455.1 uncultured Alistipes sp.
GTCGGTTGCCGAGGTTGGCATGGGCCAGTCCCAGGTCGGCCAAGGCTGCCGTGTGGTGGATCGAGTGGGGGTAGCGCTCCACAAAGCGCTCGAGGGTTGAGGCCCCTAAGCGATACTCTCCGCTCGAGAGGTAGGTGCGCCCCAACTCATAGTTGGCCGAGGCTACATAGTCGCCACGGTCGTTCTCGACAATTTGATTGAGAAGCGCGATCTTTGCGCTGCGCTGCTCGAGAATTCCGAGTGTGATCGCCTCTTGATACTGGGCGTAGTAGCGTGTCGTCAGCGGTGATTTGGCCCCTTCGCGGTAGCGCGTGAGGGCCTCTTCAAATTGGCGTGTGGCATAGCAGGCATCGCCGGCACGGTTCCAGGCGTCGGCCCGATAGAGGTCGGAGGTGGGGTAGAGCTCCAGGAAGCGATCAAACCCCTCGCGGGCCTTGGGCATGGCCTCCTGCTGGAAGTGGCAATAGGCGATATTGTAGTGGGCCAAGGCATATTCACGCTCCTGCTTGGGGGCGCGTTGCAGGTAGCTTTCAAAGAGGCGCTTTGCCTCACTCCAGTTGCCCTCGATATAGGCAATCTCGCCTCGCCAAAAGCGGCTGAGCGAGAGGTAACGGGCGCTGATGCCGATCTCGGCCGACTCCCTTAAATCGGCCTCAGCCCCCTCCAAATCGCCCGCCTCCAGACGCTTCAGGGCGCGGAAGTAGGTGATCTTTTGCAGGGCAGCACGCATCTCGCTGTCGGGCGAGGGGAGAGCCTTGATCGCCTCGTAGGCGGCATCGTACTCCTCGGAGTTGTAGTAGGCGGCTCCCAACAGGAGCTGTACCTCCTCGCGGCGCTCGCTTGCAGGGTACTCCCTCAGGTAGCGGCTCAGGATGTGGATGGTCTCGCCAAAGCGCCCTTCGTTGCTCTCGAAGAGGAGTTTGCCCTGGTTGTAGAGGGCATCCTCGGCAATCGTGGGGTTGAATCGGGAGTTGGTGGCCAGAGCAAAGGCCTGACGGGCCGACTCCTTATCGCCCTTGCGCAGGTAGCAGTCGGCCAGGTGGTAGGAGGCGTTCTGTGTGAGGGCATCGTCGGCACCCGCTGCGCGGCGCAATGCCTCGATGGCTACCTCATAGCGGGCCAGACGATAGAGCGAGTAACCCTCGATATAGGCATCGTTGCGCGTGTAGGGACCATCGCTCTCCTTGTAGGCCGTGATATAGGCTAAGGATTTTGTGTAGTTGTCTAAATGAAACCAAGCCTCGGCCATCATGCGCCTCAGGTCGCGCTGCTGGGTGGGGGAGGCAACCCGGATAAGCTCCTCGCCATGGTCGACCACATAGGTATAGTTTCCCTGCTTGAACTCGAGTTGCAGCAGGTAGAAGGGGGCCACAGCGCGGTAGCTCGGGCTCTCCATCAGGGCCTGAAAGCCCTGGCGGGCCTTGGCGTAGTCGCCACGCGTGTAGTCGATGTAGGCGATATAGTAGCGGGCATGGTCGCCATAGGGGCTTTGGGGTGATACGCGCTCAAAGTAGCCGTAGGCCTCGTTGTAGCGATTCTCGATGAAGGAGAGGTAGCCGCGACGGATATCGAACTTGGTGCGGCTCTCGGGATCCAACGCCTTGTAGTTGACCTGATCGAGCGTCGTGCGGGCACGCGCATAGTCGCCCGTGGTACAGTAGTAGGAACCGCGAGCAAAGCGGATGTCGTTTCTGAAGAAGGATTCGGGGTAGCGCTCCTCGAAGGCTAAAAGCGCCTCCTCGGCCTCACTCAGACCCAACTCTACGGCCACAACGGCCAGGTAGAACTCAATCTCCTCACGTCGGGATTGCTCCTCGGCCGTGCACCCCTTCAGGGCTTTGAGCAGTTCGTGGCGGGCATCGCTCCAGTGTCCCTGCTCGTAGAGCTCCTTGCCACGCCTCTGGTACTCGGCCACACTCCCTTGTGCCGAGGCTGCAAGGAGCATGAAAAGGAACGCTATGGTGAAAATGGTTTGTCGCATAGTTCGAAAGTGCTTACGGGACAAATATAGTGAAAAAAGCGCAAACACTTCCCCTTTCGGGGTATGATTCTTGCCTCAAAGGGGATTATTTTCACCTTTAATCACAATCAACCATGATGGAATGTCAAGTAACTATCCGCCGCGACCACGCGCAGCCCTTCACGCTGAGCAGCCACTCCTCGCTCGAGGAACTCAATCCCAAGGAGATGCTGCTCTATGCCGCCCTCAGCTGCTCGGCCTATACGATCGATGCACTGCTCGCGAAACGCCATGCCCGGGTCGAGGAGATCGAACTCTCGCTTTCGGGCCGGCTCAATAGCGAGGAGCTGCGTGCCGAGTCGGTCTATGAGAGCTTTATGATCACCTATCGGGCCACCTGTCCGAGGTTGGAGGATCAGGCCGCTGTGGCCCAGATGATCCGCCTGAGCCATGATAAGTATTGCGGGCTATTGCAAATGTTGCGCAAGATAGCCCCGCTCAGTCATGAGATCTCAATCTGCTCCTAACAAGCAGTTCCGCCCTCCCGAATAACGAGAGGGCGGAACTTTTTTATGGCTTTACTCGGTGGAGCAGGGTGTAGGCTACGGGCAGCAGACCAAGACTGAGCAGGGTGGAGACCAATAGTCCGCCCATGATCGTTGCGGCCATGGCACCGAAGAGGGCATCGAAGAGTAGCGGGATCATTCCCAAGATGGTGGTAAACGAGGCGGCAATCAGGGGGATGGCTCGCTCTTTGGTGGCTTGAAGGGTTGCCTGATAGGGGGCTATCCCCTCCCGTCGCAACCGCCCGATCTCCTCCAAAAGGACGATCGAGTTCTTGATCTGCATCCCCACCAATCCGATCAATCCCAACAGGGCAAAGAAGTTAAAGGCCTTTCCCAAGAGGGCCAAGGCAGCTACGACCCCAATCAGCACAAGCGGCAGAGAGCCCAAGGTGATCACCACCTCGCGCCAGTCGTTGAAGAGCAGGAGCAGCAGGAAGATGATTAACAGCAGCGTAAGGGGGAGGTACCGCCCCAGAGCGGCATTCGATTCGGCGCGGCTCTCCTCCTCGCCAAAGAGTTGCATGCGGTAGCCCTCGGGTAGCGGGATTTGGTCGATCGAGGCCCTCAGTTCGCCCAATAATTCGCGGGTGTTTGCTTCGCGTCGGGGATCACACTGCGCCTTGACGAGGCGTTGGCGGTTATGGTGCTCGATCACGCCCCGCTGAAAGCTCAGACGAAAGCCGTCCACCGCCTGTCCAATGCTGTAGACCTTGCCTGAGGGGGAGAAGAGGGGCTGGGCAATAAGCGAAGAGAGGGCCTCCCCCTCGCCCGTATGGCTCTTGAGCAGGATGGGCATTACGCGATCCCCTTCGCGGTAGCTTCCTAAGGGGTAGCCGTCGGTAGCCCGAAGGATACCGTCCAGGAGTTGGCTGCGCGAGATGCCGATGCGCTGCCCCTTCATCTGCGAGTAGAGGGGCTGCCAGAGGGGAATACGGTTGCCTGTACTGAGGCGGATGTTGCGGCAGGCATTGTGCTTTCGCATCACTTGCTCGGCCTCTGTGGCAAGCCGCAGCAGGGTGTCGATATTGGGGCCGATAAAACCGAATTCGATGGTGGCATCGGGTACGGGGGAGAGGCGGAAGAGCGAGGAGCGCAGCCATACGTCGGGCAACGAATCCTCCACATAGCGGGCAAAGCGCTCCTCCACAACGCCGCTCTGTGCTTTGTGGTGCAGTTCGACGAGCAGGTTGCCGTAGTTGGGGCGGTGGCTGATACCGGCCGAGGCCAGGTAGTAGCGCGGTGGGGTACCCCCCGCGGTGTAGGAGTTGCGCTTCACCTCCTTTTGCCTATCGAGCCAGCGTTGCATCGCCTGAAGGCGCTCGTGCGTAGCCTCGATATCATACCCCTCGGGAAGCAGTACTTCAGCCCTGAAATAGGGCTTCGAGAGGCTCGGAAAGAAGTCCTGGGGCAACTTTCCAAAGCCCCAAAGGGCTACACCGAAGAGGATGAAGGCCCCACCAAGGGTGGCGCGTCGTCGCCTTATCAGGGCTGAGGCGATCCGTTCGATCGAGTGCTGAAAACCATTGGAGGAGTCCTTGACGGAGGGGGGTGGGAGGAGTATTCGTGCTCCGCAGAGCGGCGTTTGTACCATAGCCAAAAGCCAACTCAGCAGTAACGAGAGGGCCATCACCACAAAGAGCGGTTTGATGATCTCGGCCACGGACGAGGGGGCGAGTTGCAGGGGTAAAAGCGAGAGAATGGCAATGGCGGTGGCCCCCAGCAGCGGGAAGGCTGAACGAGAGGCTCCGCGTCGAAGGCTCTCGCGGAGTTCCACCCCGCTCCGCATCTCCCGTTGGGCCAGGTCGACTACCACAATGGCATTGTCGACCAACATCCCCATCGCAATAATAAAACCTGCCAGCGAGGTGCGGTTGAGGCTCTCGCCCAGGGGTTGCATCAGCAGCAGTGTCCCTCCGATTGAAAAGAGCAGCGACGAGCCGACCAGTATGCCCGCTCTCCACCCCATGATGAGCATAACCAGGGCCACAACAATCAGTAGCGACTCCAACAGGTTGATCAGGAAGTCGTTGGTGGCTTCGCGGGCAATACGATCCTCGGGGTAGAGAGCCTCTACACTCAGTCCAATGGGGGCCTCGTAGAGCAGTTCCGAAAGCCGCTCCTCGACCCGTTGGCCCACCTTCACCACATCGCTTTGTGTCGAGGTCGAGATCCCGATGGCGATTGCCGTGAGCCCGTTGACCCGAACCAGTGATGAGGGTGGCGAGAGGTACTCCCGTTCGATGCGGGCAATATCCCCCAGGCGATACTGCTTGCCGTCGGAGGCCATCAAAAGCTGATCGCGCAGCTCCTCCAGGCTCCGATAGGTTCCCTCTTCGGGGATCAGAATCCGCAATTCACCCCCACGGCTTGTGGCGCTCTCGAGCAGACGATTCTGACGAAGAATGGTCTCCACGATCATCTCGGGTCGAATGGAGAAGCCGGCCAACTCGCTGGCTGTGAGGTAGACCCCGATTGCCGGTTCTCGCTCTCCCATCAGGCTGACACGCTCCACTCCCTCAATCTCTTGGAGACGCAGTTTGAAGTCGCGGGCATAGCGGCGCAACTCCTCGGGCTCGAATCCGGGATCGGCCACTAAGGCATAGTAGAGCCCGTAGAGGGCTCCGTAGTCATCCTGAACCTCAATGGCTGAAGCCCCCTTGGGGAGGTGCGGCGCAATGTCCAGCACCCGACGTCGTAGCTCGTCCCATCGTTGCGGGATCTCGCGCGAGGGGGTTGCCGGATCCAACTCCACTAAAAGTTGGCAGCGTCCGTAGTAGGATTTCGAGGTGAGCTTATGCAGGGCGGGCATCGACTGCAGGGCCCGCTCGATAGGCTCCGTGATGAGCGCCTCCACCTCTTCGGGCGTGGCCCCCGGGTAGTGACACTCCAAAGCGGCACTCTTGATCACAAAGAGGGCATCCTCCTTTTTGCCCAGATTGAAGAAGGCGGCTATGCCGCCGACAAGCAACAAAAGCAGCAGGGCATAGATCGCCTGCTCGTGCCGAAGGGCCCATGTTATCATACTGCGCATACTCCCTTTTGCTTAGATGATATGAACCCGATCACCGGCCTGAAGTTGGTAGACCCCTGCCGTTACGACTCTTTCACCGCCCTTAAGCCCGCGAAGAATCACCACCCGATCCGAACCAATCAACTCGCCCAATACGACGGCCTCCTTTTTTACCGTGTTGTCCGATTGGATCACCCAGACAAAATCGCCCCCTTGTGCCGGCGTATAGATCGCGGTGAGTGGAACCACCATGGCCCCGGCAATCGGATCGGGGCTCAACATCGTAACGCGGCACGAGATACCGGGTGAGATGGGGTAGCGCGCGCGATCGTCCTCGGTCAGCCGCAGCGAAACCGGAAATCCCGAAGCGTCGCTCGAGGTGCGGGCAAAGTTCTTTACCTCGGCCCGAAAGAGAGCCCCGGGGTAGTTGTCGAAGCGCACCTCAAAGCGGGTTGAGGGGCTCTCCAGCAGGGGTAGCATCTGCTCGGGAAGGGTAAAGGAGACGGTCTGGGTCGAGGGATTCACCAAGCGGGCGATCGCCTGTCCTGCCGCCACATGCTCGTAGGCATCCACATAGGTACGCTCGATCACCCCGCTAAAGGGGGCTGCGATACGGGTGTCTTTTAGGAGGGTCTGAGTACTCTCGTAGGCCGATCGGGCCTGCACATAACGCGTATTGGCCACCTCGAACTCCTGCACCGAGATCGCCTCATAGGCGAGCAGTTGACGCATACGCTCGAGTTGGGAGGAGGCCTCCTCGAAGAGTGTACGTCCCGCCTCGACCTCGAGCTCCACCTTGCGGGGGTCGAGTTCGGCAATCAGCTCTCCACGGGCAACGGCCTGCCCCTTCGATACGGGAATGGAGAGCACCTGACCCCCCATCTTAAAGGCCAGTGTGACGGCGTCATCCGGCGTGGAGAGGGCGGCAAAGGTGCGGCTGAGGGTGTCGGAGCGCTCCACGACCATACTCTTTACGGGGCGGGCGCTTTGTTCCGCGATACCCTTATCTCCCCCTTGGCACCCCCAAATCGGGAGTAGCCACAGCATCCAAACGTTTTTCATAAAAATAAAGAAGTTGATCCTCGCAAAAGCGGGTCAACTTCTATACCAAATCCGAAAGCAGAGGGGGTGCGTCTACTCGATATCGCGGCAGTTGCGCTTGTCGGTGATGATGCCCTCCTCCAGAACAACCACCCCGTTATTGGCGCGAAGCAGGGTCTTGAGCGTGTGGATGTCGATGTTGTAGCAGGGTATCGGACGGCTCTCCCGAAAACGGTAGCTGCCGCCATTGGGCCGTAGATCGGGGGTGATGCAGATCACGCGATCACCCACACTGTCGGCTCGCTCGATAAGCTCCTTGAAACGGTAGGCACAACCGCGCCGCAATCTATCGAACGATGATACGCAGAGCATATAGAGTCGCCCGTCGGGGGCTAAGATCGACTCCGTAACATCGCCCCATTCGTCGCGCAGGGCAAATTCGCTCACCGTGGCTCGAATCGAGGGAGTCTCGAAGTTGGTCTCGGTGGCTACCCACTCCCAACGGCTCTCATCCTGCCACTCGGGATCATCAAGCGTGAAACGGCTCACCTCACCCGTCGTGCGGTTTCGGTAGACCAGTATCGTCTGGCTGTGCTCGCTCTCCTCGCTCAATGCCTCGCTATCGAGCTCGAGGCGGGCATTACGCAGATCGACCCCGATCTTGTAGGGGAGGTAGTCGATGAGCGGGAGATGGCGTGCCGCATAGATGCCGATCCCCATCGAGAGCGAGAAAAACAGCGCGGTGAGTACGATCTCCATCGGACGGAAGGCAAAGATCTTGTCGGGACGGTAACGGTACCACACCACCCAGGCCATGGGGAGCAGTATGAGGTTCTTAAAGAAGGTTTGCCAGGGGGTGAGGTGCAGGGCCTCGCCAAAGCAGCCGCAATCCTCGACCGGCAACCAGGTGGCACTCAACAGTGAGAGCAACGTAAAGAAACTCATCGAGAGGAGGGCAAAGATCGAAACCAGTCGGATGCGTACCTTGAAGCAGAGCATGCAGCCCATCATCAACTCGGCACCGCAGAGCCAGATCGAAAGGGCCATGCTTAAGGGGGAGAGCCACTCCATGTTGTAGAGGGCTAAGTATTCGTCCATCTTGAGGGCCGTACCCCAGGGATCCACCACCTTGCTCAGTCCCGAGAAGATAAAGACACAGGCCAAGATCAGGCGGCACACCGTGGCGGCCCACTTTATGGTGCGGGTAGAGATCATCGCTTAACGGATAAGAGGTTCGATTGTCGATCGGATACGGGCAAAGATCTCGTCGGGTGAGGCCATCTCACCCCGGGCTGAAGCACACGGGATCACCTTGAGTGCCTCGTCGCGCTCGGCAGCATCGAGGTAGACCTCGCGTACGCACTGTTGCAACGAGAGCGACTCCTCATGAATATCGCTGGCCCCCTTCAGGTAGTCGCGGTCGGCCCCTTCGCGGTTTTCGCGCAACTTCCGTTCTGTGAAGCCAAAGGGAACATCCAGGAAGAGCGAGAGGTCGGGCTTGGGAATGGCATAGTGTTCGTACTCCAAGCGAAGAATCCACTCGGCGAGCTTCAGGCGCTCTTCGCGTGTAGCGCACTTGGCGCACTGGTAGCCGATGTTGGAGTAGACGTAGCGATCCAGGATCACCGCCTTGCCTTCGGCCTGCCAACGACGAATCAGCCCGGCCGCCTCGTGGCGGTCGCCGGCGTAGAGCAATGCCACCAAGTAGGGATCCACCTCGTTGGCCTTGCCGAATTCGCCGCGCAAAAAACGGGCGATCAGCTCCCCAAAGAAGGGGGCGTCAAAGCGCGGGAAATGGAGGTATTCGCTCTCGATTCCACGCTCCTTCAAATAGGCGGCAAGACGGCCTATCTGGGTCGATTTACCGGCTCCGTCGAGCCCTTCCAGTACAATAAGCATAGCGGTTATCTTCTTGTAATTGTGGGTTTTGCTTTAGCGTAGCATGCGCAGCGCGCGTTGAAGGCCCGCCTCCAGGCGGTCGATCTCCTCGGGGGTGTTATAGAGGGCCAGCGAGGCTCGACACATGCCGCTGAGCCCATAGTGCCGCATGACCGGCTCGGCACAGTGCTGTCCGGTGCGGATGGCGATGCCCTGCTTGTCGAGGATCATCCCCAGGTCGTAGGGGTGCGTACCCTCGATCGTGAAGCTCAGGATGGCACACTTTGTGGGCGATTGGCCGTAGATGCGCACTCCGTCAATCGATTGCAGGCGCTCGGTGGCGTAGTCGAGCAGCTCCTTTTCGTAGGCCTCCACCGCCTTGAGGTCGAGCCCTTCGAGGAACCGGATCGCCTCGCCCAAACCCACGGCTCCGATAAAATTGGAGGTGCCGGCCTCGAACTTGAGTGGCAGTTCGGCCCAGGTGGTACGCTCGAAGGAGACACGATCCACCATATCGCCTCCGCTCAGGAAGGGGGGCATCTTCTCCAGCAGTTCACGCTTGCCATAGAGCACTCCGATACCGGTCGGCCCGTAGAGTTTGTGGCCCGAGAAGGCATAGAAATCGCAATCGAGGGTTTTGACATCCACCCCGCCATGTACCACTCCCTGACAACCATCCACCACAACCACGGCTCCGGCTGCATGGGCGCGGTCGATCAACGGTTTCAGATCGGGTCGTGTGCCTAAGGTGTTGGAGGCTTGGGTCAGGGCTACGATGCGTGTGCGTTCGTTCAACAGCGAGGAAAACTCTTCGGTGCGGAGCTCCCCCCTGTCGTCGAAGGGCAGCACCCGCAACTCGGCCCCCTTGCGCTCGGCAAGCAGTTGCCAGGGGACAATGTTGGAGTGGTGCTCCATCTCGCTGACGATGATGTTGTCGCCCGCCTTGAGGGCATATTCCCCCCAGGCGTAGGCCACCGTGTTGAGAGAGGCTGTGGCCCCTGCCGTGAAGATCACCTCACCCCGATCTTCGGTGCCGATAAAGCGCCCGATGCGCAGGCGGGCCTCCTCGTAGGCCTCGGTCATCTGCTCGGCCAGAAAGTGGGCGCCGCGGTGGATATTCCCGTTCAGATGGCGGTATAGGGTATCCATCTTCTCGATCACACAACGCGGCTTTTGGGCCGTGGCTCCGCTGTCTAAATAGACCAACTCACGTCCGTAGACCCGCTCCTCGAGCAGGGGGAACTCCCTGCGTATGGCCTCGATATTCAGCATAGGTTTAGATGCTTTGCAGTTTTTCAATGATCGCCTCACGCAGCAACTCGCGCAACTCCAAATCGGGGCAGAGGTCGACCATCTCGGCCACAAAACCCTCGATCTGCAGGCGGCGTGCCTCCTTTTCGCTCAGGCCACGTTGGCGCATATAGAGCACAGCCTCGG
>CAZRJU010000061.1:0-9757 GCA_964600455.1 uncultured Alistipes sp.
CAGATGATCTCACGATCCTCGCACTTGGCATTGGCCTGCACAGCTCGTTCGATATCGTCCACCACGGGAAGCACCGCCTTCAGCACCTCCTGACCACCCGTCTCCACGAGCTCCATCTTTTCGCGCAGGGTACGTTTGCGGTAGTTATCAAACTCGGCCTGCAGGCGGATGTATTTGTCCTTCCACTCGGCGGCCACCTCCTCGGGGGTAGGGGTTGCGGGTTGATTGTCGGAAGAGGGCTCCTCGTCTGCCATTGTGTCAGTTTCGGGGGCATCATCCTCTGCCACATTGGCACAAGGTTTTCCCTCACAGGAGGGATTCACCTCACGATCCTCAAATCCGGCATCTCCGCCAACAGCCTCATTATAAGTCTTTTGCTTTGTCATATTTTCAATTTTTACACTATTTTTTCTACACGTTCTACCCCAATAGGTTCAAATTATATACCAAGGATAAAGATGGCCGGACGCTTCTGCATATCGGGCAGGGGGCTGCGACGCCAGGCGGCCACCGTACGGGTGGAGATATACTCCTCGGGGGCGGTCAGATCCATGGCTAAGGTGAGCAGCGTGTCGGGTTGGCAGCAGCTCAAGAGGTGCTCCATGAGCTTGAGATTGCGGTAGGGAGCCTCGATAAAGAGCTGGCTCTGGTGCTCGCTGCGGGCACGATGTTCGAGCTGCTTGATACGGTGGGCCCGCTCAGCAGGCTTGACCGGCAGATAGCCGTTGAAGGCAAAGGATTGGCCGTTAAGCCCCGAAGCCATAACCGAAAGCAGGATCGACGAGGGGCCTACGAGCGGCACCACACGGATCCCTCGGCGGTGGCAGAGGGCCACAACCTGAGCCCCCGGATCGGCAACGCCCGGTACACCGGCCTCCGAGATCACGCCGGCCGAACGCCCCTCGAGGAGGGGGGCAATAAGTTGCTCCACCGAGCGGGGATCGGTCGTGTGTTCGTTGAGCTCGGCAAAGGTCAGTTCCTCGATCTTGAGCCCCAGGCGGGCACGCGAAAGAAAGCGGCGTGCCGTACGGGTATTCTCCACAATGAAGTAGTCGAGCGAGCGCATCACCTCGCCATTCGAGGCGGGCAGTGTGGCCCACACCTCCCCTTCATCGGTAATGGGACAGGGGATCAAATAGAGTATTCCCGGAGCTTTTTGCATCTTATTCTTTGGTATATATGCGTTTTACTCGGTGTGAAACCGAGGTCATGATCTCGTAAGAGATGGTGCCGAGTCTACGGGCCATCGTCTCCAGATCGTTGCCCTTTTCGGGCGAGAATACGATCACCTCGTCGCCCTCCTTTACCCCCTCGATTTCGGTAATATCGATCATGCAGCTATCCATGCAGATACGCCCCACGATCGGAGCCGGCTTTCCCCCGACAAGCATTGACCAACGGCCCGATCCCAAGTGGCGATCCAGACCATCGGCATAACCAATGGGGATAGTGGCCGTTCGCGTGTCGCATTTGAGCTCCCCCTCGCGGCCATAGCCCACCGCCTCACCCGCCTTGAGGTGCTTGATCTGCACAATGCGTGTACGCAGGGTGGAGACGGGTCTGAGCTGCTCGTTATGGGCGAAGCCGAAGCCATAGAGCCCCAGCCCCAGGCGGCACATGTCGAAGTGGGCCTCGGGGAAGCGCTCGATGGCAGCCGAGTTGGCCGTGTGGCGCAAGACGGGATAGGGCAAGGCGGCTGCAAGACGGCTTGTCATCTGCTCGAAAAGGGCGATTTGTGAGCGGGTATAATCGTCCTGTGCAGCATCGTCGGCACAATTCAGGTGGGAGAAGAGCGAGGCCACTCGCACCTCCTCCATCCCTCGCAGGCGCTCGATCAGCGCATCCAACTCCTCGGCCATAAAGCCCAGGCGGTGCATGCCCGTATCGAGTTTCAGGTGAATCGGATAGGCCTGCTCGCCCACACGCAAGAGCGCCTTCGAGAACTCTTCGAGCGAACGCAGGTTGTAGATCTCGGGCTCAAGGCGGTGCTCGACCATCTGATGGAAACTCCCCTCATCGGCATTGAGCACCACGATCGGCATCGTGATCCCACACTCGCGCAGGAGGATGCCCTCGTCGGCAAAGGCCACAGCCAGGTAATCAACCCCCTGGTGCTGAAGCATCTGGGCCACCTCATAGTCGCCCGAGCCGTAGCCAGAGGCCTTGACCATGGCCACCAGGCGGGTGGCAGGTGAAAGACGTCTGCGAAACCAATTAAGGTTGTGCTCCATGGCATCGAGATTGACCTCCAAGGTTGTCGTATGGGAGCGCTGTTCGAGGGCATGAACCACTCGCTCCAGACGGCTGCGACGCGACCCCTTGACAAGGATCACGCGGTGAGCAAAATCGTCGCGCGAGAGGTGGCGCAAGAGCTCCTCGGTGGTCGAATAAAAACTCTTCTCACATCCGAAAAGCGGGGCTGCCTGTTGCAAGGCTCCTCCCACACCGATCAGACGTTCCACGCCGGCCCGAGCCACCTCAGCGGCCACACGGCCATAGAGCTCCTCGGCCGAGATCCCACTCTGCTCTATATCGGAGAGGATCAGTGTGGTAGGACGATCCGAGGCCACACTATGCAGGTAGTCGAGGGCGATACGCAGGGAGTTCAGATCGGCATTATAAGCATCGTCGATCAAAAGCGAGGAGTTGATCCCCTGTTTGATCTCCAGGCGCATGGCCACAGGCTCCAGGGAGCTTAAATCGGCTTCAAGGCCCATCGCACGGGCTGCGGAGAGCACCAATCGGGCATTCATCCGACCGGCAAGGGTGGCCGTGGCAACCGCTGCAGTCGATTCGGGGAGGGGTTCATGGGCCGCATCCACCAACTCTCGATCGCCATAAAGTTCCGGGATCATACGTCCGAAGAGCTCATCCTCTCCGTGATAGATGATCGTATGGGCACGACGGGCCAACAGCAGTTTCTCTCTACCCTTCTCTTCCAACGAGGAGAAGTTCTCCTGATGCGCCTCACCCAGTGAGGTGAAGAGCACCCTGTCGGGGGCGATCATCGCCTCTAAACGCGCCATTTCACCGGGTTGGGAGATACCGGCCTCGATGATCACCAGAGACTCATCGCCACGGGCCATCAGCAACGAAAGGGCCACCCCCAACTGGGAGTTGTAGCTCTTGGGCGAGCGAGCCGACTTAAGGCTCTTGGGCAAGGCCGCAGCCAACCACTCTTTGACCACCGTCTTTCCGTTCGAGCCGGCAATCGCCAACACCTCCCCCCGGAAGGTTTGGCGGTAGGCGGCGGCCAAGGCCTGCAAAGCCGCGATCGAGCTTGCGGTGAGCACTGCACCACATCCCTCGGGCAACTCGATCGGGCGCTCCACCAGAAAGGCTCTCACACCACGACGATACATCTGCTCAATGAAGAGGTGCGAATCGTGGTGCTCGCCACGTATCGCCACAAAGAGCAGCCCCTCACCACGGTCGCAATGGCGGCTGTCGGTCGACAACTCTTTGATCGACCAATCCACGCCTAACAGCGCTCCCCCCGTAATGGCGGCTATCTCCGATAAGGTATAGTTCATGTTGGGAATCTCTTGACTACTTAAACTCTACAATGGTCCATCCCGAGCCTCCGCGATCGGCATGTTCGTCCACGGCCGAACGCACCTCGGGGATTGTGCGCAAGTAGCGACGAATCTCCTCCTTGAGGGCTCCCGTACCCTTGCCATGAAGGATCGTAACGGAGCCGACACCCACCATCAGGGCATCATCCACCAGATCCTGCACCGCCTCCAAAGCCTCCGAGGCACGCATACCGCGCACGTCGATATGATCCTTGAAGTTGAGCTTGCGGGCCGAAATGTCGACCGCCACAACCGTTCGCGGCGAGGTGGGACGCATCGCCTCGCGGTATTCGTTGTTCGAGACGGGTTGCAACTGGCTCTTATCCACCGTCGTCAGGATCTGACCAAAAGCCACCTGAGCCTTATTTCCCTTCAGCAGACGAATCTCACCCGGCATCTCCTGCCCCAGGAGCTTCACCTTCGAGCCGACCTTCAACTCAACGATGCGCTTGGGGGCCTCCGGAGCCACCTCGGGCGTCACCTCTCCCCGACGCTGTTTGCGCTCCTCGCGGCGCTGACGGCGACGCTCGATCTTCTCCATCTCGCGGGCCACGGCCTCCGAACGGGCCTGATCCTCGCTGTCAACCCCCTCCACCTGTTGGCGGAACACCTCCAAATCACGGCGGATCAAACGCGTGGTCTCCTTCTCGGCCTGCGCCTCACGAATATCCCGAATCGTGTGTTCGATCCTGCGATTGGCCTCTGCCAAAAGTTCCTGCGCCTCCCGTTTGGCACGGCTCAGGATCTCACGCCGCTCCTCCTTGATGCGGGAGAGTTGCTCGGCATAGTTCTGTTCGAGCTCCTCCACCTTGCGATCGGTCTGACGAATACGGTCGCGCTTCTGCTCCCAGTAGTGCTTATCGCGGGCGATCTCGCGGAGCTGTTTCTCTAAGTTGATATGGTCTTCTCCGGCCTTCTCCGAGGCTCGACGGATGATCTCCTCGGGCAAGCCGATCTTGCGGGCGATCTCTACGGCAAACGAACTGCCGGGCTTCCCCATCTCCAAACGGAAGAGGGGGCGAATCTGCTGCACATCAAAGAGCATGGCTCCGTTGGCAATTCCCTCGTGGTTGGCCGCAAAATACTTGATATTGGCATAGTGGGTCGTGATCACACCATAGGCCCCTCGCTCCAAAAGACGCTCCAAGATCGCCTCGGCAATGGCTCCGCCAATCGTGGGCTCGGTACCCGTACCAAACTCGTCAATCAAGACCAGTGTTCGCGGCGAGGCCCCCGAGAGCATGTTTTTCATGTTCTTGAGGTGGGAGGAGTAGGTCGAAAGATCATCCTCGAGCGACTGCTCGTCACCAATGTCAATATAGATGTGTTCAAAAACGGGCAGTTCGGAGTTCTCGAGTGCCGGCACCAAATAGCCGCACTGGAACATATACTGCACAATGGCCGTGGTCTTCAGGCAGACCGACTTACCTCCGGCATTGGGGCCCGAGATGACCAACAGGCGTTTGCGCTCGTCGAGCTCCATATCGAGCGGGATGACCTCCTTGCTCTGCTGCGAAAGGGCTTGTTGCAGGAGTGGATGGCGGGCTCGACGCAGCAAGAGACGACCATCGGTCGAGACAATGGGACGCCCACCCATGTTTTGAACAGCCCAACGCGCCTTGGCCCGCACCATGTCCATTTCGGAGAGGAAGTCGCCGGCCATGCGCAACTCGGGTGCAAGGGGGCGGATGCGCTCCGTGAAGAGCGTGAGGATTCTCACAATCTCACGGCGCTCGGCATACTCCAACTCCTTGAGTTCGTTATTGATCTCCACCACCTCGACGGGCTCCACATAAAAGGTTCTGCCCGTGGCCGACTCATCATGAATAAAGCCCTGCAGCTTACGTTTATGGGGGGCTTCCACGGGGATCACGGCACGCCCCTCGCGGATCGAGAGTTGGGCATCGGCCTCCACAATACCGGCCTGCTTGGCCCGTTGCAAAACCTGTTGCAAACGTTTGGCTGCCTGCCCCTCCCGCTCGCGGATCGAGCGGCGAATCGAGGCCAACTCCGGCGAAGCCGTATCGCGTACCTCACCGTGGCGGTCGATCAAGAGGTCGATCTCGTGAAGGATCTCGGGCAGACCGCTCACCCCCTTGCGACGGGCATAGAGGGTGGGATAGCTCTCCTCGCCTCGGCGGGTGATAAAGTCCACCCATCCGCCAACGAGTTGCAGGGCCACTCCCAGCTGCTGCACCTCCTCGGCATGGAGGAAGCTGCCCTCCACCTCGATCTTCTCGACCAACTGCTGAATATCGGCATAGTCACCATCGGGGAAGTCGCGCTCGAGGATCAGGATCGAACGCATCTCATCGGCCAGGTCGAGGCGGTGTTCAATCTCACGGCGGTTGGTAGAGAAGCCCTCTTCAAAGAGCCGACGACGCGCCGAGGGAATTGTACAACAAGCCGCCACCTGGTCACGCAGGCGGTCAAAACCGATCTTCTCCTCGAAATTCTGTGGATATACCATAAACACTCCCCGTCAGGGCCGATTATTGTTGGCGACGGGCAGCCCGCTGGGCCGCCTTGAGTGAATCCTTCAAACGACGCTCCTCACGACGTGCTGCACGCTCGGCCTCCTTCGACTCGCTACGACCAAAGACCGAGAGGTGAACATAGCGCGAGGGGTGCTCCTTCAGGTCGGCGAGCAGTGCCGAGAGATTTTCGCTGGCAGCGGTAAGGTTCTCGTAGAGAGCCGGATCGTTGACCAACTGACCGAGCGAACCTTCACCCTCGTTGATCTCACTCAGCACACCATTGAGGGACTGAAGCGTTTGATCCAGGTTGGCAGCCAAATCGGCCCGGGCCAACTGCTCGGAGAAGGCTGCCATATTGGCCATCAGCGTATCGAGACGCTCGGCATTGTTTCCGAGCGTTGTCGAGAACTCCGAAAGACCGTGCACAGCTCCTCGGAGGCCCTCCTTCTCGGCACTCAAAATGGCATCCAGATTACCCGAAATGGAGTTCAGGTGGGCCATCAAACCGTTGATGTTGGCCGTATTGCTCTCCACCACGCCATGTACACTCTCCAAGGTGGCCGTCAACTCGTCGGCCAGGCGGTTCAAGCGCTCCATAACGGGGCCGACACCGCGCCCGAGCTCCTCCATCATATCGGCTGCAACGGCAGTTTGGAGCGTATCGCCCGAACGGAGCATCTCCTCCTGCGAACCGAGCACCAGTTCGATCGACTTTCCACCCATCAATCCCCCACTCACCAAGCGGGCCTGGGTATCCTTCGGCAAGCGGTATTGGCGCTTGACCGTAATCTCGACCATGACGGCCGATTTCTCGTTGGGATTGAGGCGGATGGCAGTTACGGTACCCACCTTCACCCCGCTGATCTCCACGGGTGAAGCCTCCTGCAGCCCCACCACCGTATCGTAAGGAGCATAGTAGGTTGCATTGCGGCTAAAGATGTCGATACCACTCAAAAAACGGATTCCTCCCCAGGCGCAAAGCAACATGAGGATGGCAAATATTCCGATTTTAACTTCTCTCTTCATTGTTGTTATCTCTTTTAGAACACTTCATCTATTTAATCTCGTTCCCCGTAAAGTGAACCACGAAGGCCCCCTTGTAGTGTTTGCGCAACTCCTGCAGACGGCGCTGTGCCTCCGAGCGGGTAGCATAACGCCCCACACAATACTTATAGCGGAAGGTGCCCGCAGCGGTGTACTCCTGCACCTGACCACGCACCGACCTAAAGTCGCCATGGTTGAGCGATACGGGCGAAGCCGAGGCCAGGATCTGAATCGTATAGCCACTCTCAACCACAGGGGCCGAAGGGGTTTCGGGAGCAGGGGCGGGAGCTGCCGGTTTGGGAGCCTCGGGGGCCGGGGCCGCACTCTCGGGAGCAGGGGCAGGGGCAGGGGCAGGGGCAGGGGCTGCCGTACCCCCTTCGCCACGCAGGCGACGCAGGTGGGCATCATACTCCCTGACCGAGGCGAGCAGCGAACGGGCAATGGCCGTCTGACCGCTCTCAGTGGTCATCAGTTTCAGGTCGCCGGGGTTGGACATAAAGCCGATCTCGGTGAGGATACTCGGCATATCGGTAGCGTAGAGCACCTTGAGCGGCTGGCGCTTCACACCGCGGTCGTGGTAGCCGGCCTTGGCATAGTTACGCTGCACGATGCGGGCCATCGCCTCGCTATACTCCCCGTAGGTAAATTGCAGATTTTGGATATAGGCCCGAACGATGGCGGCCGTGCGCTCATCGGACATATCCAGGAACTCCTCCTTGTTGTTGGCATAGAGCACCGCCTCGTTCAAGCGGGTCTCCTTCTCGCTCTCACCCATAATCAGCGTTTCGACCCCACGGGCGGCCGTCGAGCGGGCAGCGTTGGCATGAATCGAGATGAAGAGATCGGCCTCTGCCTTGTTGGCAATATCGGCACGCGCCTGCAGATCGCGATTCAAATCCGAAGAGAACTGCTTGTCGGTCGTACGCGTGAAGATCACCTCCACCTCGGGCATTTCGCGGCGGATCATCTCGCCGAGTTTGAGTGCCACCTGAAGGTTGATATCCTTCTCATGGTAGCCCCGATAGGAGGCTCCCGGATACTTGGGACCGCCATGACCGGCATCAATAACCACCTTGCGAAGGCCTGTTGCGGCCTCGGCAGCCGCGAGGTTATCGACCACAAAAGGCGACAAAATGATCGTTCCCAACAGAAAAAGCATCTGCCAAAGGGGAAAAGTCATGCGAAAATTCATCTATCTCCAAATTTTTAGCTATATTTGCCGCGCAATAAACCAAAGGCCCAGGGGCTTACAATAGCACCCCGAGGCGTTTTTGCCGACTTGTCGGCAAAGGTACTGATTTTTTTGGAAATTTGAGGAATTTTAAGACAAAATATCTGCTTTCGGCACTCATCCTGCTCCTTTTTGGCGAGGCGCTGGCCGGTCGTCCGACCAATCGCATGTTGTCGCTTTTGGCGGCAGCCGACTCGGTGGCCGAGCTCGCCCCTGCACAGGATAGCGCCCCCCGTCCCTTGAGCCGTCGTGAGCGTCGGGCCATGGAGCGTGCCGCAGCCGAACTTCGGGAGCAGGCCGAGAGCGATTCGCTCTTCTCGGCCAACATCGACTCGATGATTCAGCAACACCGTGACTCGACCGCTACCCCCAAGAGCGACTCGACGCGTCGTCGCAGCAGCTCGTCGGGATCGGGTCTCGACGACATCATCTCCGGTACGAACTCCGATTCGTTGGTCTATGACGTGAGGGCCCACCGTGTCTACATCTACAACCAGGGCGACATCACCTATCAGGACATGAACCTGAAGGCCGACTATATGCAGATGGATATGGACACCAAGGAGATCTATGCCTATGGCAAGGCCGACACGGTGGTTGGCGTCTTTACCCCCACACGCCCCGTATTTACCCAGGGAAGCACCTCCTATACGATGGATACCATCACCTACAACATCACCTCGGGCAAGGCCAAGATCAAGGGTGTGGCCACGCAGGAGGGCGATGGTTGGTTGGTGGGTGGCCACGTAAAGAAGATGGGCGACAACACGATCAATATCTCGGATGGTAAGTATACAACCTGCGACCACACGGATCACCCCCACTTCTATCTCCAGATGACGAAGGCCAAGGTGATTCCCGGCAAGAAGGTGATCACCGGCCCCGCCTACTTGGTGATGGAGGATGTGCCCATCTACCCGCTCATGCTGCCTGAGGGCTTCTTCCCGATCAGCTCGGGTCCCAAGTCGGGTATCCTGATGCCGACCTACGGCGAGGAGTACACCAAGGGATTCTTCATCCGCGACTTAGGCTACTACTTCACCTTTGGCGACCACATGGATTTGGCCATCCGAGGCGGCATCTACACACTCGGATCGTGGGAGGCATCGGCCCAGTCTCGCTATATCAAGCGCTACAAGTTCTCGGGTAACCTGATGGCCCAGTTCGCCAGTGTCAAGGTGGGAGAAAAGGGCGAGCCCGACTACATCAAGCAGAACAACTTCCGCCTGCAATGGACCCACACGCAGGATCCGAAGGCCAACCCGGGATCGACCTTCTCGGCCTCGGTGAACTTTGCCACGAGTGGTTACAGCAAGTATTCGGCCACCAACCTGAACGACATTTTGGCCACGCAGACCAACTCCTCGATCTCCTACTCGAAGAATTGGGCCGGCACCCCCTTCTCGCTCTCGGCCAACATGGCCATCTCG
>CAZRJU010000062.1:0-7769 GCA_964600455.1 uncultured Alistipes sp.
GGTTGATGGCCACGGCACGGGCAATCTCCGTACGGCGGCGCTCACCACCCGAGAGTTGGTTACCGAAGCTCTTGCGCACCTTCTGCAGGCGGAACTCCTCGATAAGCGACTCGAGGCGCTCACGCTGATACTCCTTCGTAAAGGAGGTCATCTCCAGTACGGCACGGATGTTATCCTCCACCGAGAGGTGGCGGAAGACGGAGGCCTCCTGAGCCAGATAGCCCACACCCATCTGGGCACGGCGATAGACCGGCAGATCGGTCAGCTCCGCGACCTGGCCCTGATCATCTTCGAGGAAGATTCGTCCGTTATTGGGTTTGATAAGGCCCACGATCATATAGAAACTGGTGGTCTTACCGGCACCATTGGGGCCCAACAGGCCCACGATCTCTCCCTGATTAACCTCGATCGAAACATGGTTGACAACGGTACGAGCCTTGTACTTCTTGACCAGATCCTTTGTGTAAAGACGCATTTTTTTACTAAATTTTCGACAAAGTTAGGATTTTTTCCGAAATATTTTTATCTTTGAGATAAATTTCCGACAAAGGTACCCTCCAAGGGGTCGAGAGAAGAGAGAAGAGATGGAAGAGTACAACGCACAACTACTGCACGAAAAGTTAAAGGAATATTTCGGATTCACCTCGTTTAAGGGGAATCAGGAGGCGGTCATTCGCAACGTATTGGCCGGCAACGACACCTTTGTATTAATGCCCACGGGGGGTGGCAAGTCGCTTTGCTACCAACTGCCCGCCATGCTTATGGAGGGGGTCGCCATTGTGATCTCCCCCCTGATTGCCCTGATGAAGAACCAGGTGGATGCCATGCGCACCTTCTCCACCGAATCGGGCATCGCCCACTTCCTGAATTCGTCGCTCAACAAGACGGCGGTCAATCAGGTGCGTCAGGATGTGCTCGACGGCAAGACCAAGCTCCTCTACTTCGCCCCCGAATCACTGACCAAGGAGGACAACGTGGCCTTCCTGCGCAAGATCAAGATCTCGTTCTACGCCATCGACGAGGCCCACTGTATCTCGGAGTGGGGCCACGATTTCCGTCCGGAGTATCGCCGTATTCGCCCCATCATCAATGAGATCGGACAGGCGCCGCTGATCGCCCTTACGGCTACGGCCACCCCCAAGGTGCAGATGGATATACAAAAGAACCTCGGCATGAATGACGCCTCGGTATTCAAGTCCTCGTTCAACCGCCCGAATCTCTACTATGAGTTGCGTCCCAAACACGATGTGGATCGTGACATCATCCGTTTTATCAAGCAGAACGAACACAAGAGCGGCATTATCTACTGCCTGAGCCGCAAGAAGGTGGAGGAGTTGGCCGAGCTTCTGTTGGCCAACGGGATCAAAGCCTTGGCCTACCACGCCGGCATGGATGCCTCCACGCGCGCAGCCAACCAGGATGACTTCCTCATGGAACGGGTCGATGTGATTGTGGCCACCATTGCGTTCGGCATGGGTATCGACAAGCCCGATGTACGCTATGTGATTCATTACGATATTCCCAAGTCGCTGGAGGGTTACTACCAGGAGACAGGACGTGCCGGCCGCGATGGCGGCGAGGGCTACTGCCTCACCTTCTACAGCTACAAGGATATCCAGAAACTCGAGAAGTTCATGCAGGGTAAACCCGTATCGGAGCAGGAGATTGGCAAACTGCTGTTGCAGGAGACCGTATCCTATGCCGAAAGTTCGATGTGCCGCCGCAAGACCCTCCTGCACTACTTTGGCGAGGAGTATGGCGAAGAGAACTGCGGTAACTGCGACAACTGCCGCCACCCGAAACCCAAGCAGGAGGCCAAGGCCGAGTTGAAGATGGTTCTCGAAGCATTGCGCGAGTTGGGCGACAAGTTCAAGTCGGACTACCTGGTCAACGTCCTTTTGGGCAAGACCACGGCCCTGATCAAGAGCTACGGGCACAACAAGTCGAAATGGTTTGGAGCCGGCACGGATCACGATGCCAACTTCTGGGGTGCTGTGATCCGCCAGGGACTTATCATGCGCCTGATCGACAAGAATATCGAAAACTACGGCCTGATCTCAATCAACAAGGAGGGCGAGAAGTATATCCTCAACCCGCGCAACGTCTTTATCACGCTCGACCACGACTACGACTCGGAGGAGAACGGGCCCGAAGCACCGGCTGCCCATATCGGCCGTGGCGGAGCGGCCGATGAGGAGCTCTTTGCCATGCTCAAGGATCTTCGCCGCAAGGTGGCCAAGAAGCACGATCTGCCGCCCTTTGTGATCTTCCAGGATCCTTCGCTCGAGGATATGTCGATCCAATACCCGATCACGTTGGAGGAGATGCAGAACATCTCGGGTGTGTGTGTAGGTAAGGCTCGTCGCTTTGGCGAAGAGTTTATCGCCCTGATCAAGGCCTATGTGGAGGAGAAGGAGATTATCCGTCCGCAGGATATGGTCGTAAAGGCCGTGGGCAATAAGTCGGGTAACAAGATCTTCATCATCCAGTCTATCGACCGCAAGATGGACTTCGAGGATATTGCCAAGGGACGCAACTTGGAGTTCGACGAGCTCCTGACCGAGATTGAGTCGATCGTCAACTCGGGCACGCGTCTTGACATCTCCTACTACATCAACCAGACCATCGACGAGGAGAAGGCCGACGACATCTACCTCTATTTCAAGGAGGATGCCGAGAGCGACTCACTCGATGAGGCCATTGAGGAGCTCGGCGGCGACTACACCGAGGAGGAGATCCGCTTGGTACGTATCAAGTTTATGTGCGAGCAGGGCAACTAATCCCCCGGGAAGAGCCCCACTACAACAAATAGAAAACCTAAATACCGACGCCTATGAATAAAAAGACCTTTACCGTAGCCGTGATCTTTTTGATCGTCACCTCCCTCTATCTGGCCTTCGAGCTGGTCTCCCGCTTTCGTTTCGGTTTCACACGCGACGGAGGGTTGATCCTTCCCGTACTCTTTGTAGTTGCCGCAGCGATTATGGTTTGGCGTGAATACCACCGCAAAAAGCGCAAGCATGTGGAGGATGTAAAGAAGTATCTCTAAGGGTTAGGCAGACCACCCGCCTTAACAAAGAAGGGGACAAGCAGATCAGCTTGTCCCCTTCTTTGTTTAAGCGCTTTGATTTAGATATTGATATCCAAAATCTCAAAGTGCAACGTGCCGGCAGGAACGACCACCTCCACATGCTCGCCCTTCTTCTTGCCGAGCAACGCCTTGGCGATCGGAGTGCCGATGGCCAGTTTACCCTCCTTGAGGTTAGCCTCGTGCTCGGCCACAATCGTATAGGTTACCTCCTTGCCGTTGTTGTGGTTTTTGAGGGTCACCTTGCTCAAGATCTGCACCTTCGACTTATCAATCTTGCTTTCGTCAATGATACGCGAATTGGCCAACGTATCCTCCATCTTGGCAATACGCATCTCTAAAAGGCCCTGGGCCTCGCGGGCAGCATCATACTCCGCATTCTCCGACAAGTCGCCCTTATCGCGGGCCTCGGCAATGGCTGCCGAGATGGCCGGGCGCTCCACCGAGCGCATGTGATCCAACTCATCCTTGAGTTTCTTATACCCTTCGGCCGTCAGGTAAATAATCTCTTTTGCCATAATCTTCTATTTTTTACACTATTTATTACTTACTCCGGTTCCTTTATAAAAGACGAAAAAAGAAAGAATCCTAACCCCGTAAAAGGTTAGAACCCTACATCTCATTAGCGAGGACAAAGGTAGAAAGTAAAAATTGATTTTCCAAATTATTTTCTATGCAAAGCCCCCGGAGGGGAGATTTCCGCCCACTTTTTCCCCATTCCGAAAGCGGCTTTGGCATAAACTATGCCGCCAATCCCGAGCAAGCAGCACAGAGGCCTCGAGCCCGAAGAAAAACCAGAGCAAACAAACCATGATGCAACACAAGACCAACGAGCAGGAAAGCCGCCGCAAAGGGTCTCCCCGACTACTCAACAACGGCAATGAGACCTATGCCGCCCTGATCGGTGAACTGCAACGCGCCCGCCG
This sequence comes from uncultured Alistipes sp., assembly GCA_964600455.1. Lineage (GTDB taxonomy): Bacteria > Bacteroidota > Bacteroidia > Bacteroidales > Rikenellaceae > Alistipes. The sequence continues at coordinate 4,015 of CAZRJU010000062.1, forward strand.
GAGCATCCACCTAGAGTACTACATCTTCAACGATGACCGCATCGGACAGGCAATCTCCTCACTGCTGATTCGGCGGGCCAAAGCGGGGGTGAAGGTGAGGATCATCTACGACCTTTTCGGCTCCTGGCTGCCGGCACGGGGAATGTTGCGCCGCCTGAGAGAAAACGGGGTGGAGGTGCGCTACTTTCGACCGTTACACCTCTGCCGCCTCGGGGAGTGGCTCAACATCCGCAACCACCGCAAGATCGCCATCATCGACGGCCGCACAGCCTTCTTGGGCGGAATCAACATTGCCCGCCGCTACCTGGAGGGCTCTTCCTTAGGCCGGTGGCGCGATCTGCATCTGCAACTCGACGGGCGGATTGTAGGCGACTTAGAGAGGCTCTTTCGAGAGGATTGGCTGTTGGTTGGCGGAGAGTCCTACCCCACTTCGACAGGCTCTGCGATGGCACCCCCTATCCCCCGCCGCCTGGAGCCGCTACGCATCATCGCCTCGCGCGAAGGGAGCAGCCGCAAAGAGATCGAAACGGCTCTGATTGACCTGATCAATGGCGCTGGGCACGAGTTACTCGCCTCAACCCCCTACCTGATCCCGCCGCACAGCCTGCGCGAAGCCCTCAAGGCCGCCACCCGACGTGGGGTGAGGGTGCAGTTGATGATTCCCTCGCGGGTTGAGTGGCGCATGGTGGGATGGGCCGCCGAGAGCTACTTCGAGGAGCTGCTCGCGGCAGGTATCGAGCTCTACCGCTATGAAAACGGTTTTCTGCATACCAAGATGGTGCTCTGCGACCGCCGCAGGTGCTACATCGGCACGGCCAACCTCGACTATCGCAGCCTGAGAATCAACTGGGAGGTGGGGGCCCTGATTCAGGATCGGGGATTTGGCGAGCGGGTAGCCCGCACCTTTATCAAGGATAAGGAGCACTGCCATAGGCTACGCTCCTCCGAGCAACAAAAAAGAGCCTCCCGACGGAGGCTCCTCTATCGTATCGGGCGGCTCTTTGCCCCCCTCTTTTAGCCCGAGACTACTCGGCTTTCGCCTCGGGGAAGCGGATCATGTAGACCAGATGCTCCACCCCGCGCATGAAGTTTCGCTTATCGAGTTTGGGCGAGTAGATGTAGGCATCAATCGTAAAGACACGACCCGTCGCCTCGTCATAGGTGGAGTAGCTCACAAAGGGGCCGCCCATGAAATCACCCTCCACGTCCCAATAACCACGCAGCTCGGCCCACACGCGACCGTCGATCTTCACCATGCGGTATACCGGCGGAAAGACCGGCGAGGTGGTCATATAGGAGCCCTCCGAGGGGCCGGGAATCTTGGCGGCATACTTCAGACGGGCTGCCTGCAACTCCCCTTCCGAGAGGGACATCCGACCCTTATAGGGGTAGGAGTAGAGCATGAACCCCTGGCTGGCCGAGGGGTACTCGTAGCGCATCCACATAAAATCCTCGGTCCGGTTAGCCAGCACATAGCCCTTCGGCACATCCATCTCCACGCCGAAGGTCTTTTTGATCTCGTCGGCGATGAAGGGCTCGTTGAAACGCTCGGCATAGGCAATCGAGCGATCGCGTTCGGCCTTCTCGAAGAGTTGTACCAGGCTCTCGCGGTTCTCCGAGATGTAGCTCGTAAGGGCCTGTTGCGAGGCACCGCGCAGGGTGAGTACCATCTGCGGTGTGGCCGTCACGTCGTAGGCCACACGACTGGTTACCTCCTGCAACTGAGGATCAACCTCCACGATGATCTTGTTGCGGTGATCGTCGACAATCTTCGTGAGGTTGTGGGGCGTAACCTGGAAGAGGTTATAGAGGGGTTCACGGCTATTCAGATAGGGATCCTCGGCCCGCATCACAACACGCAATGTATCACCGAAGGCTCCCTCCCAAAGGGGCTGGTTGCAGATCGCAACCACCTCATAGGGGCCACCCTGCGAAGTGGTCTTTCCCACTCCGGCCACACTGAAAAAGGCATCGCATCCACTCAAAAGCAGGGCGCCCGAGAGGATCAGGAGCGAAACGAGATATTTGATTTTTGCCATAACTTAGTGCTTTAATGGGGTTTGTTTGCAAAGATACACTTTTTTTATCATACAACAAACGGCACGATCAATTTCACCACAAATCAATTGCCAATTAGTTAGGGCAATTTTGAGCAGTTGGATATTTTTACTACATTTGCGCTCTGTAAAGCAAGGCCGCGATGCGATGCGAATCAAACCACCCAAAATATTGCGCCGACTGATGCCCGACCTGATTTGGGAGATCGACGATCCCGAAGGGGTCTTCCTCACCTTTGACGATGGGCCAACCCCCGGTATCACGGAGTGGATTCTTGCCACCCTCGAGAAGTATGAGGCCAAAGCCACCTTCTTTGTCCTGGGCAAGAACGTGGAAATGTATCCCGACCTCTATCAAAAGATCCTCGACGCGGGCCACCGCATCGGCAACCACACCTACTCCCACCAAAAAGGTTGGGGCATGAGCCTCGAGCGCTATGTGGAGGATGTCGACTTTGCCAACGACCTGGTACACAGCGATCTTTTCCGCCCGCCCTACGCCCAGATCACCCCGGCACAAACCCGTGCATTGGCCCAACGCTACAAGTTGGTGATGTGGGATATTGTCTCGCGCGACTACAACCGCCGCCTCTCACCACGCACCTGCCTCAAGAACGTAATCAAATATCTCGAAGCGGGCTCCATCGTGGTTTTTCACGATAGCGAGAAATCCTTCCGCAACATGCGCTATGCCCTGCCGCGCACCCTGGAGAAGTGCCGCGAGTTGGGGCTCAAGTGCAAAATCATCAACCTCTAAACCATGCGTATTCTTGTTGCCGTTACAGCCGCCAGTGGCGGCATCTATGCCCGTCAACTCTTAGAGGCCCTTATTGCCGCCCCCGAGGTCGAGCGGGTGGGCCTTATTCTGAGCCGCCACGCCGCCGAGGTGCTGCGTTGGGAGGGGATCACACTCCCCTCGGCCCCCAAGGTGGAGTGCTTTGACAACGACAATCTCTTCGCCTCGCCGGCCAGCGGATCGGCCACTTGGGATCAGTTGGTCATCTGTCCCTCGTCGGTAGGTACGGCAGGCCGCATCGCCGCAGGAATCTCCTCGTCACTTATCGAACGGGCTGCCGATGTGATGCTCAAGGAGCGCCGCCGCCTGATCTTGGTCGTGCGCGAAAGCCCCCTCTCGCTCATCCACCTGCGCAACCTCACCACCCTAAGCGAGGCCGGAGCCATCATCCTCCCCGCTGCCCCCTCGTTCTACGCCCATCCCCGCTCGATCGAGGAGCTCTGCCGCTCGATCAGCGAACGCATCCTTGCGCTTTTGGGCATCCCCTTCGAGGGCTACGTCTGGGGGAGTGAGCAGGCGGAAGAAAAATAATTTCGAATTTTGAATCTTGAATTTTGAATTTTTACTATCTTTGTCCCCGCGAAATCAATAACTTAAAAATTATATCATTTTTCACTATGGCAACAACTGCTGATATCAAAATCGGAATGTGCATCGAGCTGGACGGCAAGACGGTTCAGATCATCGACTTCCAGCACGTAAAGCCCGGTAAGGGCCCCGCTTTCGTACGCACCAAGCTCAAGAACTTAGAGAACGGCCGCGTACTGGACAACACCTTCTCGGCCGGTGCCAAGATCGAGCCCGTGCGCGTAGAGCGTCGTCCCTACCAGTTCACCTATGAGGATGATCTGGGTGCCCACTTCATGCACACCGAGACCTTCGAGGAGATCAACATCGACAAG
>CAZRJU010000062.1:7779-9643 GCA_964600455.1 uncultured Alistipes sp.
GAACCTGATCAACAACTACGACCTGATGACCGACGGCCAGATCGTGGAGGTAATGTTCCACACCGAGAAGGAGACCGTTCTCTCGGCCGAGCTTCCCCCGATCGTGGATATGGAGGTAACCTACACCGAGCCCGGTGTTCGTGGCGATACGGCTTCGACCAACTCGCTCAAGGCCGCTACGGTGAATACCGGTGCCGAGATCCGCGTACCCCTCTTCATCAACACGGGCGACAAGATCCGCGTGGATACGCGTACGCGTGAGTACTACGAGCGCATCAAGTAATTTTTGATTTTAGGCGGTGATCTTTTTCTCCGCAATCATTGGGGCGAATGGAAGAAATATCCGTTCGCCCCAATTTTGCATGGTGCAATACCGTGGAGGCACAACGGTATTCAAAATTCAAAATTCAAAATTCAAAATTATTTTTGTTGTCAGAAGTGGTTAGCTACAACGCTCAATAAGAAAACCGCGGACAGGTAGTACTTGACGTACGTCCCGTTCGGGCTTTGTTTGAGATGCGGTCGCAGGCGCGGCCTTATCACAGCAAAAATTTTGTTGTCAGAAGTGGTTAGCTGCAACGCTCAATAAGAAAACCGCGGACGGGTAGTACTTGACGTACGTCCCGTTCGCGGTTTAATTATTAGCGGCAGCAGATGGCCGCTTATCACAACAAAATTAGAGGTTGGGATTAATCTCCGACCATTTCTCCAACTCAGGCACAATGTTCAGGGTCACCAACTCATCACGCATCTTGCAGAGGTGGGTGTAGCTGGCATCGAGCTTGGCAATCTCCTCGGGAGTACCAACGGGCATGCGGTAGGTGCAGCCGTTCTGGTCGAGGGTGGTATCCATGGCCATCATGATGTGGCTGTACTTCTCATTCTTCACGTAGGTACCGGCGGGGAAACGGAAGGCCTCACCACCCATCACCGAGCGGATCATCTCCACCGAGAGCTGCGAGGGACTCTGGAACGACGAACGGCCACGCAACTTGATGATGGCAGCACCGCCCTGCGTTACGTTCTTCTTCATCTCCTCCCACTCGGCCTCGGGGAACTCCTCAGTACCGATGATGTCGTTGAGCTTGCGACCGGCGATCTCTACGGCGCTGCCGAATACGGCCATCTGCTCACCGTGGCCACCATAGGTAGCGCAACCCTTGATCTCGTTCTGCTTTACACCGAACTTCTTGGCCAGAGCGCTCTGCAGACGGGTGGTGTCGAGAGCGGCCAGCGTGGTCACCTGCGAGGGCTTCAGGCCCGAGTAGAGCAGGGTTACCAGACCGGTCAGGTCGGCGGGGTTGAAGATAATAACCACGTGCTTCACGTCGGGGCAGTAGCTCTTGATGTTCTTACCAAGCTGCTCGGCGATCTCGCAGTTACCCTTCAAGAGATCCTCGCGGGTCATACCCTCCTTGCGGGGAGCGCCACCCGACGAGATGATATACTTGGCATCGGTGAAGGCCTCCTTTACGTCGGTCGTAGCGGTGATGGTAGCCCCGTCAAAGCCACTCTGGCGCATCTCCTCGGCCACGCCCTCGGGCGAGAATACGTCATACAGACAGATGTTGGAGGTGAGGTTCATCATCAGTGCAGTCTGCACCATGTTGGAGCCAATCATACCGGCGGCACCTACAATAACGAGTTTTTCGTCAGTTAAAAAAGCCATTTTTCTCTTATTTTTATTCAAGTTAAACCAAATTTTCAGGCAAATCTTAGCCAATCAACTCGGCATACTGAGCATCACTCAGAAGGGTATCAACCTCCTCGGGAGCCGTCAGACGCACCTTGATCATCCAACCCTCACCATAGGGATCCTTGTTTACCAGGGCGGGATCGGCATCTACGGCATCGTTAAACTCTA
>CAZRJU010000063.1:0-9624 GCA_964600455.1 uncultured Alistipes sp.
ACTACACGATCTACAACCTCTCGGCCTTTATGGATGGCGATATTCAGGACTGCATTGATCACCTGATCGTGGCCGAAAATGCCGAGCGATTGAAGGAGAGCGAGTTGTAAAGATCGGCCGGGTGGGGCTTTCCTTTTTGGGGAGGCCCGCTCGTTACCCGATGTTTCGATTGAAGGCTCGGCTTGTTGCCCGATATTTCGATAGAGAGGTTGCCCCACAGCATCGGAAGGCAACCTCTTTTTTACCCCGCAGACGAAAAAGGCTGTTTCTGCGTTTTATCTTAAACCCCAACGATTGTGTCGCATCCGATCTTGAAATATATGCTCCTGCTCTGTGCCCTCTGCCTCTGGCCGAAGATATGGGCCCAGCAACCCCTTTATGTGGTCAATGGCGAGTTGCGCGAGGAGATTCAATCCATTCCGCCCGAGATGATCGAGCGGGTGGAGGTGCTGCCGGCCGACGAGGAGACCATTGCCCGCTTTGGCGAGGCTGCCTCACACGGAGTGATCCTCGTGACGTTGATCTACGACCGTGCAGCCCGTTTCGTGGCCGAGGGGCTCTCGTTTGAGGAGTGGATCATTCGGCAGGTGAAGTGGAGTGATGAGGAGCCCGCAGCCCGCGTGATTGTCCGCTACGAGGTGGGGGTTGATGGCGTGGTGTGGATGGGCGAGGTGCTCGAGGCGACCGATAAGCGTCTGCTTCGTCGTCTGCGCAAGGCCTTTTCGGAGGCCCCTTGTTGGGAGCCTGCCACAAAGGTCGGAGTGGCTGTTGTGAGCCACGATGTGCTCTGTCTGCAACTGCCCAAAGGACGCAGCATGCCGCGCGAGCGTTATATTGTGATTCGTTAATACCTAATTCGTGATGTCCTCTTTAGTCCCCCTTTCGCTAAGCGAACTTCAGCAGCAGGTGAAGGCCTCGCTGGCCGAACGCTTTGCCCTGCCCCTCTGGGTGGTGGTGGAGGTGGCCGAGCTGAAGGTCAACTACTCGGGCCACTGCTACCTCGAATTGGTGGAGAAGGGGGAGCGGGATGGCGTGGCCAAGGCTCAGGTCCGTGGCGTGATTTGGCGTTCGACCTATGCACTGCTCGCACCCCGTTTTCGGGCCGAGACGGGGAGCGATCTGGCAGCCGGCATACGTCTTTTGGTCAAGGCAACGGTCAACTACCACGAACTCTATGGTTTTTCGCTCCAGATCAGCGATCTGGATACGAGCTATACGCTGGGTGAGATGGAACGCCGCCGCCAGGCCACCATTGCCCAACTCCAAAAGGAGGGGGTGTGGGAGATGAACCGCCAACTCCTCCTGCCGCTTGTTGTGCAACGAATAGCGGTTATTTCGAGCCGTCAGGCGGCCGGTTGGCAGGATTTTACCAAGGAGATCGATCGCGCTCCTTATCGCTTTGAAATCGAGCTTTTCGATGCCTTTATGCAGGGTGAGGCGGCCGAAAGCTCTCTCATTGCAGCCCTCTATGCGGTGAACGAGCGCATCGAGCAGTTTGATGCCGTGGTGGTGATTCGAGGTGGAGGCTCCACAAGCGATTTGGGCTGCTTCAATGCCTATCAACTTTGTAGCCATATAGCTCAGTTCCCTCTGCCGGTTATCACAGGTATAGGCCATGACAAGGATGTCTCGGTGGCTGATATGGTGGCCCACACCTCGCTCAAGACTCCGACAGCAGTAGCCGGATGGCTTGTTGAGCGGATGCAGCAGGTAGAGGCCCGGCTCGATACGGCAGCGATGCTGCTTTATGACCTGACTGCCGAGCGGTTGCATCGGGAAGAGTTGCTGCTCGAGCGCTCCAAGGGTGAGTTGCAGAGCCAATCCCGCCGTTTGATCGAGCGCCGTGGTGAGGAGCTCGATCGCCTTCAAGATCGCCTTCGACAGGAGTGCACCGACCGTCTTGAGCGCGAAAATATGCGTCTAAAGCAGGCCGAGGCTCTCACCGAGAGTTACTCTCCGCAACGCATCCTGCAACTCGGTTTCTCGATCGTTCGCCATCGGGGTAGGGCCCAGACCGACCCCCGGCAACTCCGGCATGGAGATCGGGTGGAGATCGAGTTTCTGGCCGGGCGGCGGGAGGCACAGATTGAGTAAAAGGGGCTTTTGGCCCCTTTTTGCTATCTCTGCCGAGCATAGCACAGTGTCTCATCCTCGCGGTAGAGCCGATCCAGCTCGGGTCGTGAGCGGAGACGTTCGGCCACCTTGCGATCCAACTCCGCAAAGCGCCAATTGAGCGCCTTGGACTTTCGGCGAGGTGCCCCGATCGAGAAGTAGAGCCCCTTGCGGTAGCTCTCCCAGGCCTTCGTGTAGGCCCCTTGCTCCCACAGGAAGTCGCCAAACCGCTCGTAGGCGTGGCTGGCTTGTAGCTGGGTGCGCTCATCTTGCATGGCATCACGGAAGTGTCGGCTCAGGCGACAACGCTCCTCTAAGATCAACTCCTCCAAGAGCGACTTCGAGAGCACGAGCTTCTCCCCCTGCTGATAGGCTACCAGTTGATAGTAGCCCCACGATGTTTGATTGTTCTTTTGCATAACAACACGTTTTTAAGAGTGAATAAATATTCCGTGACTGCCGTATGTCAAAGAGCATGGGGATGAAACATCCCCGGGCGATCTTCGACAGTCCGCCGGAATGATACTTAACGTGTTGTAATTATGTGATAACCACCTGCTTAGGTGATCCTTAAAAGACTCCTTCCGGATCTTTTCTAAAGCAAAGATATATATTTTTTTGTTTCCTGCAAAAAAAGAAGCTCTCTAATAAGGTGATTTCTGCGTTTTACTCGCCCTCAAAATGCTCATTTACGCCTGAGTAAACTTAGGCTTTTCGGGCTTCGAAAGCCTTGAAATCCCACTTGTTATACAACTCCTGATACAAAAATGAGCCTGTCTAAAATTCATAGACAGGCTCCATTGTGGGTTTATAGCCCCCGCTTCGGAGGGATTAGTAGCCGAAGATCTCCTCCTGGCTGAGGTGGCGGATGGGCCCCAACGTGCGAAGGAACTGCATGTCGAGATCCTGTTCATCGCCCAGGATGCAGTAGGTGTAGGGGCGCTCCTTGATCCACTCCTGCTGGAAGGCCTTGACGTCGGCTAAGGTGAGCCCCTGAACCTTTTCGTAGAGGGCCTTTTGGCGATCGTGGGTAACCCCCATGTCAAGTGCACCGAGCCAAGCCCAAAGCACATCCTCCTTGATGGTGCGCTGGGTCGAGAGGTTGGCCAGGATCTCCTGCTTGGCCAGCTCGAAGGCGGCCTCCGACTCGGGCATCTGGTTGATGATCTCGTCAAAAGCCTCGATCGCCATACGCATCTTGTCGTTTTGTGTGGCGATAAAGGCGTAGTAGATGTAGGGATCGGCTGCCGTACGTCCCTCGGAGAGGTAGGCGTAGGAGGAGTAGGCCAGAGCACGCGCCTCGCGCATCTCCTGGAAAACGATGGCATTCATGCCGCCGCCGAAGTAGGCGTTGTAGAGCGACGTGATGGCATCATGCTCGGTCGAGAAGGGACGCTCGAGGTTGGTGTACTGCATGTAGTAGATCTGCTTGGCATCGTAGTGGGCCATCAGCACGCTGTTGGTGGGGGTGGGCAGGTAGTTGACCTCCGGATTGCTCACCTCGAGAAGCTCATCGGCCGTGTGGTGCTGCTCGTTGAGCGTGGCGATAAGCTCGTCGCAGGCCATCGGGCCGTAGTACATCACGCGGTGGCGAAGGCCCGAGAGCGCATGAATCTTCTCGATGATCTGCTCCGAGGTTGTAGCCTGCAACTCCCGGTTATCCAGACGAATGGCATCCAGCGCCTCGGGGCCGAAGAAGGCATACTGTTGCAGGGCCGAGAAGTTGGCCTGCTGGCTGAATTTGTTGTCGGCACGCTCCTTGAGCACATCGCGCTTGAGCTCGGCAAAAATCGCCTCGTCCCCCTTTACGCGTTGCATGTAGCGCTCGGCCAGGGCAATGGCCTCGGGCATCTTCTCGCCCAGACCGCTGATCACCGTGTAGGTGCGGTCGCTGCCGACCGAGATGTAGAAGTCGCAAGCCAGGTCGTAGAAGGCACGCTGGATCTCATCGAGCGACTGCTCGTCGGTGCCGAGCAGGCTGAAGTAGCTGTTGAGCAGGCTCATCGAGGGATCGCTCTTGCGGCCGAAGTCGTAGCAGTAGATCAGCGTGAAGAGGTCGTTTGTCTCGTTCTGCTTGTAGAGCACCTCAATATCCTGCTTCATGCTGCTGCGCGTCATATCGCGCTCGAAGTCGATGAAGACGGGAGCGATGGGCATCACCTCCGAGGCCTTGATCTCGCTAAGGAAGCCGCTCACGGCATCGCGGTTGGCCGAGATGGGGGTGATCTGTGGCTTTTCGATCTTCTTCTGATTCTTATCCTCGCCCTGGAGCTTGTTCAGTACCACATAGTTGTCATCTCGCAGGGTGCGCTGTGCCCACTCCACGATCTGCTCTTTCGTGATTGCGGAGAGACGATCCATTTCGCTCACCTCGTCGGCCCAGTCGGAGCCGTTGATAAAGGCGTCGACAAAGGCCTGGGCACGACCTCGGTTCGAGTCGAGCGTCTGCATCTCGCCACGCTTGTAGTTGGCCAGCGTGGACTCCAGAAGCGACTCGTCCCACTCGCCGTTGCGCAGTTTGACAATCTCCTCCATCATCAGGGCGCGTACCTCCTCAAGGGTCTGGCCCTCTTTCGGGTAGCCGGCCACAACAATAGCACCCCGATCGACCATCATCAGGTTGAAGGCTCCGGTATAGAGCACCTTCTGCTGCTGGGCCAGATCGACATCCATCAAGCCGCACTTGCCGTTGGAGAGGATGTCGCCGGCAAGGTATACCATCAAGGCATCCTCATCGGCCGCACCCCCCTTCACGGGCCAAGCCATATAGACAAAGGGGGCCTCTAAACCATAAACCTCGGCGATCTTGGGCTCGGTGATGGGCTCCTCGTCGGGCGCCTCGAAGCGGGGCAGTGCCTCGTTGGGCTGCATCCCACCGAAGTACTTGTCGATCGTGGAGATCATCTCCTCGGGGTCGAAGTCGCCCGAGAGGCAGATGGCCATGTTGTTGGGCACGTAGTAGGTGCGGTAGTAGTTCTTGATGTTGGTGATCGAGGGGTTCTTCAGGTGCTCCTGGAAGCCCAACACGGTGTGCTGACCGTAGGGGTGGTTCGGGAAGAGCAGCTCCATAAGGCCATAGTAGGCTTTGTTGCCGTCGCGCGTGAGCGACATGTTGTACTCCTCGTAGACGGTCTCCAACTCGGTGTGGAAGCCGCGAATCACGTTGTTCATAAAGCGGTCGGACTGAATCTTGGCCCAGTTCTCGATCTGGTTCGAGGGGATCTCCTCGGTGTAGACCGTCTCATCCATCGAGGTCCAGGCGTTGGTACCCGAGGCGCCGATCGAGGCCATCAGCTTGTCGTACTCATTGGGAATGGCTAAGGCCGATGCGAGTTGCGATACGGAGTCGATTTGGGCATAGAGGGCCTTGCGCTCGGCCTCGTCGGTGGTCGTGCGGTAAACCTCGAAGAGCCGCTCGATCTCATCCAAAAGGGGCTTCTCCTCGGCGTAGTTCTGCGTACCAAACTGCTCGGTCCCCTTGAACATCAGGTGCTCGAAATAGTGGGCCAGACCGGTCGTCTCGATCGGGTCGTTCTTGGCACCCACCTTCACGGCAATAAAGGTTTGGATGCGGGGTTGCTCCTTGTTGACGGTCATGTAGACCTTCAGGCCGTTGTCGAGGGTGTAGATGCGGCTCTTCATCGGGTCGCCCTTCACCTCCTCGTAGCGGTACTTGCTGCACGAGCTCAAAAGAAGCGCCACGGCAGCAACGAGTAAACAGAGGTTTCGTTTCATGGTATTCATTGATTTTGGTTCGTATGCTTTGTGTTAGAAGAGCTCGCGGATGGGCTGCCACGCATCGCGCAACACGTAGTACATCATCCAGAGCGAGGTCAGGAGTTTGAGCCCAGTGCCGGTGATAAAGGCCAAAAAGGAGCCTATACCCGCCTTCAGGGCGCGACTTGTCGAGGTGTTGTCGTGGATCATCTCGCCAATTACAGCCCCCAGGAAGCTGCCCATGATCATCCCGATCGGGGTGAAGAGGAGGCCGGCAAAGAGCCCTACGGTGGCCCCTATGGCACTCGCCCGCGACCCCCCGAAGAGCTTGGTCATATAGCCCGGCAGCAGGTAGTCGAGGAGCATCACCACAAGGCTCACGGCAGCCCATATCCAGAGCAGCCGCGGCGTGATCAGGCTCCAGCTGCAACCGTAGCAGCAGAGCAGTGCGGCGTAGCTGAGCACCGTGCCGGGCAGGCCGGGCAGGATACATCCCGCAAGACCGATCAGTGTGAGCAGCAGGGCCGCTATGGTGAGAAAGGTATCCATCTTCGGCGTGCGCTATTTACCGACCGTTTGGGCTAAGGCTACGCTGTATCGTGCCGAATCAAGCCCCAAGAGTTGGAGCATCTCGGCGGCCTTGTAGCTGCCGCGTGTGATCGCCTTCAGACCGTGGCCCGCAGCATAGAGGTTGAGATTCTCGGCATAGCCGGCAGCATCCAACCCGGCCAACATGCGCCCTACCTCGGGGGCAAAACCGCGTTCGTCGTAGCGCGAGAGGTCGGCCACATAGACTACGTTGACGGGTGCCGTGTAGGCAAAATCCTGCATGGCCGAGAGGGCACGGTGATCCCCTTCGACAACGCGTACCAAACGGTGGGCCTCGGCCTCATAACGGTAGACCCCTTCGGCAAGGAAGAGATAGGTTTGAATGGGGTAGAGGGCCAACGCCGAAGGGGCGGTCAGGTGGTTGTTCTCGGGACGGTTAATCCCCGCAGCAGCCCATACCACACCCGAAAGCTCCTCCAAGGAGAGGGCCTCGGCGGTGAAGTCGCGCGAGGATTTGCGGGCCCATAGGGCCTCATTGATCGTGCTGCCGCCCACGGAGTCGACCTCCAAGAGCTCAATGCACTCGTCGGCCACATAGGCCGTGGCCTGCTGCGGCTGCTGTTGCGGGGCGCCACACGCTACCAGCAGTGCAACCACCCCAAAGAAAAAGGTTCTAACCATGGTTCAATAACGGTTTTTAATTGGAAATTAGTATCTCAATACAAAGTTAGTTTTTTATTTTGAAAAATAAGAAACTGGTTGAAATTATTTATCTCATTCTTTTAGGTTGTTTACGACTCTTTTTTCGTCTGATTCTCATTACATAGGAGCCACTGTGTGCCTCAAATCATACGAAAAAGAACCACAAAACAATCTTAAAATAATTTCGTAAACGAATTTAAACAGCTTCTAAAAGCCCAAAGAGATCTTCGTTGTTGGGGGGGGCGATGAGATGGGAATAATGGGAAAAATGGGTGGGATTCCCCGGAGCGTATTACCCTAAAGCAAGGGCTCAATTTTGGACTGCCGAGGTGGCTGCAGCAGAAGAGCGAAGTCTCTTTTCCGCTCAATTATGAATTTTGAATTTTGCATTTTGCATTTCATCCCGGGCCTCCCATCACTCCCATTATTCTCATACCCCCCCCATGGCACTACCTCTGCAAAACCAACAGCCTCCGCCCTCGAACCTGTCGAGGGAGGAGGCTGTGAAATTTAGGAACGTCTATCGAGTTAGTGTGAAACTATAATGTTGAGATTCATCAATTTTTTGATATAGGGATGATCGATGTTCCCATATAACAACCTTCAACGACATATTATGAACACCGCTACCAACCTCTAATTCTCCATACGGCATAAATAATTCAAAATCGGTATATCTTGAATTGTCGTATATAGGCATGAAGTCCTCCCCTATTGAGGCATGCCCACCTTCAGTGCAATAGCGTTGATTAACATCAACAAGAGCTTTTCCGCTTTCGTGATAAAAATATGCACAACACTGACCTTCAATGCCTCTCATTTTATGGACGGTAAAATTAATGTAAATCTTCATTCCTTTTTCGTCCCCTTTGAATACGTTATGCTCAATTCTGACACTCTCTATTTCTCCCGTTATTCGTCTTTCTCGCTCTCTTTGTTCCCGAGCAATAGCTTCTGATCTTGCCACACTATCTAGGCTATCTATGCGGCGTTCTATGCGTTTACGCTCTCTAATAGCTCGATTCTCCGCGCGAGTAATGCTATCTCTTCTATGCAAATTTGCGCGATAGATACTGTCTTCACGTTGTTGTTCAATACGGGCAATGCTATCTTGGCGCAGTTGCTCCTCGGCTATGCGGGCGAGGTAGCCGTTGCAGCCCCTTATGCCAAAGATCGAGAGGAGCACAACAGCCAAAAAGGCAAGGCCCAACCAAAGCGGTTTGCGGCTTTTGGGGTGGGAGTTCCGGGGGTTCCGGGAATCCCGGGAGTTCTAGGAATTCTGAGAGTTCTGGGGAGGGTATTTTAAGGTCTCCTTCCCGGCATTCTCAGTCTTCTCAGTCTTCTCCGGCTCGGGCTCCTCCTTTACCCCCGCCCGCTCCAACCAGGGCATGGGAGCCACGAGGCCTTTCAACTGCGCCTCGGCATAGGCTGAAAGCTCCTCGGCTGTGGGGCGTTCCCAGGGTTTACGCAGCATGCAGTCGTGGACAACCTGCTTGAGTTCGGCAGAGTAGTGATCGCCCGTAGGGGTGGGGGCCTGGGCTCCGCTGAGCATCACCTGGCCACCCACACCATTGAGGGGCAGATACTCAGTCATGATCTCGTAGAGCATGGCGCCCAACGACCACACATCGCTTGCCTTGACGGCGGCCGGGGAGCCCTCGAAACGCTCGGGGCCCATATAGGCCAATGAGCCGGCTGATACGTTGGTGGTCGACTGCTTGCTGAGGGTGTTGCGGATGCGGCGCGAGATGCCGAAGTCGGTGATCAGGAAGCGGCCGCGCTCGTCGCGCAGAATATTGGCCGGCTTGATATCCTGGTGTACCATCGGGGGTTGCTGCTCGTGCATGTAGCCAAGGCCCGCACTCACGTCGCGTAGCAGCAACCAAAGGGTCTTCTCGTCGGCCTCTCCGACCAACTCCTCGGCCGAGCCGTTGGGGCAGTAGGGCATCACCAACAGCGGGCGGTCCTCCCACACGTCGAAGTGGAGGGCATGTAGCAGATTGGGGTGGTTGAGTTTGAACGAGAGAGCATACTCGCGCGTGAACTCCTCGATGTGGCGCTTGTCGAGCGTGATATAGAGCTTGAGGGCCACCTCGGTATGGGTGAGCTCGTCCTCGGCGAGCTACACTTCACCAAACGAGCCCTGGCCGATGGAGGCCTTCAGGCGGTAGCGGTTGAGCAACAAATCGTTAGGTTGCATAGCGTTAAGTCGGGTTGGTTATGGTTGTTTGCCTGCGTGGCTGTGGCCTTGAACCGAACCGGCCCGGGCTCTGCACCGCGCTGACGCACAAATGTAGGCAAAATTCCCCAAATGGGCAATACCCTACGGCCAACTTCCCCCCGGGCGCCCTTTTCTATCCTTCTTTGTACCCTCCTTGTTCGGATGGGAATCCACCTTGATAGCATAATTTTGAAATTTTCTCAAAAAAGATTTGGCTGTTTCATTTTTTTGCTCTATCTTTGCACTCGCTTTCAAAAAGCGATGTGTTGGTGCCATAGCTCAGTTGGTAGAGCAAAGGACTGAAAATCCTTGTGTCCCCGGTT
>CAZRJU010000064.1:0-9573 GCA_964600455.1 uncultured Alistipes sp.
GGATCGCAAGGCCTACTGCTACCTGCTTTCGCCCGCTGAGGAGCTTCTTTCGGGGGATGCACGTCGCCGCCTGCGGGCCATCGAGGAGTTTTCGGATCTGGGTTCGGGCTTCAATATCGCCATGCAGGATCTCGACATTCGTGGTGCGGGCAACCTCTTGGGGGCCGAGCAGAGCGGCTTTATTGCCGACATCGGCTTCGAGACCTACCAGAAGATCATGCAGCAGGCGATCACCGAGTTGCGCCAGGAGGGATTGGAGATCCCCGGTATCAGCGAGAACGAGCGGCAGGTGCTCGATACGATGCGCTGGGTGGATGATGCCCACATTGAGATTGAACTGCCGGCCGAGTTGCCCGACAGCTATGTGCGCCAGACGGCCGAGAAATTGCGCCTCTACCGGGAGTTGGATAATCTGAGCGAGGAGCGCGAGTTGGTAGCCTTCGAGGAGCGCCTGAGGGATCGCTTTGGCGAGTTGCCCCTTCAGGCCCGCGAACTCTTGCAGGTGGTACGCCTGCGTTGGGAGGCGGTGCGTCTGGGTATGGAGCGCGTGAAGGTGAAGAATGGTTTGATGATTCTGCACTTTGTGGCCGACAACCAGTCGCCCTACTTCAAGAGTGAGGTCTTTATGCAACTGTTGGAGCGGATCTCCCGACAGCCCGATCGCTTCGTGCTGAAACAACACAATAATCGCCTGGCCATGACCGTTCGACAAGTAAAGGATGTGCAAGAGGCTGTGGCCGTATTACGCGGATTATAACCCCCTGAAAGATCGGAAAAAGATGGCAAACCTGATAGTGGATATAGGCAATACGATGCTCAAGTGTGCGCTGGTGGAGGCCGAGCGGGTGATCGATCGTCTGCAACTGGCCGATTTTGAGAAGCAACCCATCGCACAGTGGTTGCAGGGGCGCAGCCCCGAGCGGGCCATCTTGAGCTCGACCCGTGGCGATAGTTCGCTCTGTGTTGCGGCACTGCGCGAGATGGGGATCCCCACCCTCCATTTCACTCCCCTGGTGCGGGTACCGATCGAGCACGACTACCTCACCCCCGAGACCCTGGGCCGCGACCGTCTGGCGGCTGCTGTGGGGGCGGCGATGCTCTATCCCCACAACCGGGTGATGATCGTGGATTGTGGTACGGCACTCACCATCGACTTCGTTGATCGCGGACGCTACCTCGGAGGCTTTATTGCACCCGGTCTCAGGATGCGTCTGCGTGCCCTACACGACTACACGGCCTCGCTCCCGCTTGTCGAGCCGCAGCGGATGGAGTGGGCCATCGGTCGATCCACCCAAAGCTGTATCGCCCAGGGCGTGGAGCAGGGTATCCTCCTCGAAATTGAGGGACATGCGGCCCGTTTTCGGGAAAAATATGGTGAAATTGCGTTAATTTTTACGGGAGGGGACGCGAAACATTTTGTGAAACGGATTAAAAATACGATATTTGCAGACCGTGATTTGGTCTTTGTGGGACTGAACCGAATTTTAGAGTATCATGTACGCACTGAAAAATAGTATCTTGCGGGGAGCTTTGCTCCTGATTATGCTGATGCTGCCCTGCCTGATGAAGGCTCAATCGAGCAGTATCAATACCTTCTCCCCCTACTCGATGTATGGTATCGGAGAGATCAATACGCCCGGTTCGCTCGCTTCGCGCTCGATGGGTGGTGTGGGGGTGGCTCAGCGCTCGTTGGCTCAGGTCAACCTGCTGAATCCGGCCGCTTACAGCGTAACCATGCAGCGCTCGATCCTCTTCAACGTAGGCCTGGAGGGGCAATCCTTCTACAACTCGCAGATCAAATCGACCGGCGAGAAGGTGCAGACCAGCTACAATACCTTCAACATCCACGATGTGGCCCTGCAGCTACCCCTGACCAAGGGCTTGGGGCTGGGCTTCAGCCTCACCCCTTACAGCAGCGTGGGTTACCGCCTCTATGGCCGCAGTGAGCCGCTGCCTGATGTGGGTGTTGCCGAGTATGACTACACGGGCGAGGGCGATATTACCCAGGTGAAGATAGGTCTGGGTTGGGAGATCTTCAAGAACTTCTCGATTGGTGTGGCTGCGCAGTATTATTGGGGCGACATCGACCGCGACTTTACGACAACGATCTACCCCTATACGGGTATGGGCAGCTATCCCGGTGCCGTGGGAAACTCCAATTACAGCATCTCGCGTGTGCAGGGACAGTTTGGTGTGCAGTATTCGCCGATCTGGAACCGCAAACGCATATTGACCATTGGTGCCACCTATGACATGGGCGGAGATCTCAAACCGCAGGTAACGCACAAGATCACCGTAAACAGCATCTTTGAGTCGATGGCCAAGGATGAGCAGGAGCACCTGGAGTTGGTTCTCCCGCATCAACTCACCGTGGGAGCCTTCTACGAGACGCCGAAGTTTGCCGTGGCGGTGGACTACAGCTACCAGAACTGGGGGGAGCGCAACAGTAGTGTGGAGGTGGCTGCCGGAGGTTTTGAGGTGGCCTACTGCAATACCCACATGATCAAGGCGGGTGTGGAGTGGACTCCCAACCGCAATGATGTGCGTAACTTCCTCAAGCGTTGGCACTACCGTCTGGGTGTAAACTATGGCGACTACCACCAGAGCTTCGGTGGTAAGCAGGTGAAGCAGTATGCCGTAACCTTCGGCTTCGGTATTCCGGTGAAGTTCGGCGGTTTCTCGGCCGTGGATTTCGGTGTGGAGTATGGCTGCCGCGGCTCGCACGATATGATCAACGAGCGTGTCGGACTGGTCAAGCAGGATTATGTGAAGTTTGCCGTCTCCTTCTCGCTCTTTGGTGAGGATTATTGGTTCGTAAGGCCGAAGTTCGATTAAAAAGATTGGCCAAAATTAGAAATTTTATTATTTTTGTCGGAAGTTCTTCGATGAACGATTTTGGGATAAGAACGTATACTAAAACTAAAACTTTATAAAAGATCATGAAAACCTGTAAGATTCTTTTGAGTGTTATTCTGGCCATGGTCGGCTTTGTTGCCATGGCTCAGGATCTTTCCGTATTTGCGGATCCGCGTTATGCCAAGTGGGGCGAAACTCCCGAGGAGCGCCGCGACAACATGATGCGCAGCACCTTCCTCAAGGAGGCCATTCAGAACAAGCTCTACAACGAGGCTGCGGCCCACTATGTCTACCTCACCGAGCACGCTCCCGCAGCTGCCGAGGCTATTTACCAGCGTGGTGAGCAGCTCTACCTGCGCAAGATGGCCCTGGCTACTTCGTCGGCCGAGCAGCGCGAGAAGTTCGACTCGATGCTGATGGTTTATGATCTGCGTGTTCGCTATTTCGGTACCGATCCCCTCTCAAAGGCTGAGATTCTGGATCGTCGTGCACGTCAGTATGCCCTCTATGGTAAGCGTGACCGCGAGGGACTGCGTGAGGCTTTCCGCATGGCAATTGATGCCGATGCCGAGGGTAAGAATCCGGTGCTCTACGAGACCATCGTACTCTACTTCGGCAACCTGATCGAGGATTACAAGAACGACGAGGTATATCCTGACGAGGTGATTGCCGAGTATGACCGTCTTTCGCCCTACTTCGAGAATGCCCCTGCCGATAAGGCCGAGTTCCAGGATCAGTTCGACACGCTCTTCGGCACGAGTGGTGTAGCCAGCTGCGAGAACCTGGAGGCTCTCTTCCGTGAGAAGCTCGCCGGCGACCCCAACAACCTCGATGTCCTGAACCAGGCTGTGGCACTGATGGGTCGTGCCAAGTGCTCTTCCGACTTCTTCTTCGAGATCACCGAGCGTCAGTATGCACTGGCTCCCTCGGCCAATACGGCTATCTTCCTGGCTCAGGGTTTCCAGGAGAAGGGAAATCTGGAGAAGGCTGTCAACTACCTGCGTGAGGCGCTCAACGTGGAGACCGATCTACAGTCGCGTGAGAACCTGCTCCAGCAGCTCGGTATTGTGGAGCTTGCAGCCAACCATGTAGGCGCTGCCGTGGAGGCTTCCCGTCAGCTGCGTGAGATGAACCCCAACAGCGGTTACTCCTACTTTATTCTGGCACAGTGCTATGCTGCTTCGGGTTGCACGGAGGCCTACTGGGCTGCTTACGACACGATGAAGAAGGCAGAGGAGCTCTTCCAGGAGGCTAACCTCAAGCAGATGGCTACGACGCTGGCGGCTGCCTATGCCGCTCGTTGGCCCCAGGCAAACGATGAGCGCTTCTTTATGGAGGGCATCAAGGCCGGCGATAGCGTTACGATCCCCTGCGGTGCTGCCAGCGGTATCCGCACCACGGCCCGCTTCCGCTAATAGCAACTTTTCGGATGGCAATAGCTACGCTGAATAAACTCTTCCGGGTAGCACTCCTCTTTGTGGGGAGTGCTACCTTGCTATGCGCCTGTGACGAGAAGCCCAAGGGCGGGGATGAGTCGGTCTACGACAAATTGATGACCGAGTATAGCGAAAACCGCATGATCATCACCACGGAGAACGGCCAAAAGAAGTATGAATTCTTTACTCCGCTCTTGGAGGGATATACGGCCGGCAAGGAGCCCTACCGCGAGTTCCGTAAGGGAATACGCATCTCCACCTTTACGGCCGACTCGCTCTCGACGGTCGATGTGACCATCACGGCGAACTACGCCATCTATTACGAAAACCGCAAACTCTGGGAGGCCAAGGGTGATGTCGTGGTAGTAAAAGCCGACGGCAAACGTCTCTACACCGAGCAACTCTTCTGGAATGCAACCACCAAGAAGATCTACTCGAATGTCGACACGAAGATTGTTCAACCCGACGGCCTCTTCTTTGTCTCGGGCTTTGTCTCCGACGAGGAGTTTCGTTACTGGTCAGCCCGTGAGGCCGATGGCCATATGGAGGTGGAGTTTAAGCCCACCGAACCGGCTGACTCGACGGCTGTAGCGGCTGCCGAGACCGAGAAGCCGGCAACTCCGGTAGTGGAGTCTCCCAAACCGGCAGCTCCGCGTTCGGCCGTAACATTGCCCGAGGAGCGTCGCCGCCCCGCAGATACCCCTGCGCGTCGTCGTCCGAAAATCGGGGGTGGGCGCGACTCTATGCCTGCGGCCCTGCGTTCGCGTGCCCTCCTGCCCGCCAATAGTAATCTCTCCCGTCCAACGGTGGATGACAATACCAAATAAGTAGTCCAATGACCACCTCGATTGTCATTATCCTCTTGATGCTCATGCTCTCGGCCTTCTTTTCGGGTATGGAGATCGCCTTCACGAGCAAAAACCGCCTGCGTCTGGAGATCGACCGCAAGCAGCATCGTCTCTTCGACCGCATAGCCGAGATCTTTGCCCGCCACCCCGGGCAGTATATCACGACAATCCTTGTCGGCAACAACATTGCCCTGGTGGTCTATTCGCTCTCGATGTCGACCCTCCTACGCGGCATAGCCGCCCTGTTGGGATGGGAGGATTTCGTAGCCAACGGATCGGTTCTGGTGGAGACGGGTCTCTCGACCATCATCGTGATCTTCTGTGGCGAGTATATCCCCAAGTCGGTTTTTAAGCAGGATCCCAACTTCTACTACCGCACCTTCTCTTCGCTGATCTTCTTCTTTTATCTGCTGCTCTATCCCATTGCCCGCCTCACCACGCTCCTTTCGCAGGGTATTTTGCTCCTCTTTGGGCAACATGTGCAGCGGGAAAAGATGGAGGATCCCTTCGATCGCACGGATCTGATGCACCTGCTCGATCAGAACAACAACGAGGTGCAACATGAGGCCGAGAACGAGATCAAGATTTTCCAAAATGCCCTCGACTTTGCCGATCTGCGGGTACGCGACTGCATGGTGCCGCGCGTGGATGTGGAGGCAGTGGATGCCGACAACACCTCGATCGAGCAACTCACCCGCCTCTTTGTCGAGACGCAGTATACCCGCCTCTTTGTTTGGCGAAAATCCATTGATAACATGGTGGGCTATGTCAACTCGAAGAGCCTCTTTCAGCAGCCCGCCACGATTGATGAAGTGCTCATGGAGTTGATGTGTGTGCCCGAAACGATGTCTTTGCAGGTGCTTCTGGAGCGCATGACCAAGCATAAGACCAATGTGGCCGTGGTGATCGACGAGTTTGGAGGCACGGCGGGAATCATCTCCTTGGAGGATGTCCTGGAGCAGATCTTCGGTGAGATCGAGGATGAGCACGACACTCCCGAATTGATCGAGAAGGCGATCTCGGAGCGCGAATGGGTCTTCTCCTGCCGCCTGGAGGTGAAGTATCTGAACGAACACTACGACCTGATGATCGAGGAGTCGAAGGAGTACGATACGTTGGCCGGCTATATCATCTACCACTACGAGGGAATCCCTTCGGCCGGTGAGACGGTGCGTATCGGGGAGTACGAGATCCGCATCCTGCGTACGACCCGCTCCCGTATTGAATTGGCCCGCCTCTACCGCCTTTAGGCCGGAAAGCGCCTTTTGGTTCGTCGGATTGTGTAAATTGCCCCTTGGTGGGCAATTTTTTTGTGAAAAAGAGGTGGTTTTCGGCAAAAAATAACTATCTTTGACCGTTTAATTGCAAAACAAATAATTTAATAAACGTAATATGGTAAGCTTAAACACTTTGAGAACCAAATTCGGCATTGTTTTGTCGGTTGTAATCGGCCTTGCCCTTTTGGCATTCATCCTCTCCCTGAAGACCGAGATGGGCTTCACGGGTAACGACCCCAAGGTCGGTGAGATTGATGGAGAGTCGATCTCCTACACCGAGTACCTCGATGCGTATGATGCAGTGAAGAATCTGCTGGGTGGCGAGGCTGCGACCGACGCCGAGCTCGATCGCCTCTCTTCGGCCGCTTGGCAGCAGCTCTTTGCCCAGATCGTGATGACCCCCGGCTTTGAGAAGATGGGGTTGGCCGTCACCGACAGTGAGCGCAAGCAGATGATCAACGGTACGCTCCCCACGCAGACCCTCTACAACTTCTTCCTCGACCCCTCGACGGGTACCTACAACGTGGAGGCCGTGGCTCAGTTCCTGGCTCAGGCCGAGCAGGATCCCCGTGCTGCCGCCATGTGGTTGCAGATTGTGGATCAGGCTGTGATGGAGCGCGAGAGCTCGAAGTATGCCGCCATCCTGCGCAACGGTGTCTATGTGAACTCGGCTGAGGTAAACCTTGGTCTTGATGCAGCAAACAAGAACTTTGCGGGTAAGGTGGTGATGAAGCCCTATAGCGCTGTGGCCGATTCGCTTATCACGATCTCCGATGCCGAGATTCGTGCCTACTACAAGGCCAATAAGAACCGCTATCGCCAGAACCCCAACCGCACGATCTCCTATGTTGTTTTTGAGGTAGAGGCCACCGATGCCGATATGCAGGCCATCGAGAATGAGGTACACGAGGCTGAGACCGCCTTCCGTGCCACGAACGATCTGCGCCACTATGCCCGCGAGAACCGTCGTGCCGAGCTCTCGGATCGCTACCTGCCTCTGCAGAACTACACCGCCGAGGAGATCGAGGCTCTGGGTGCCGGTAAGCTCTACGGCCCTGTTTTGAAGAACAACGTTTGGACGATGTCGCGTGTGGAGAGCACCCTGATGGCTCCCGACTCGATCGGTGTTCGTCATCTGGCCCTTCCTTACACCGAGCAGCAGATGGCCGATAGCCTGGCTACGCTTCTGCGTTCGGGCGTGGCTTTTGCTCAGGTAGCTCAGGGCTCGGGCGAGGAGCGTGTTTACCCCTTCGCCGCCTTCACCGAGGAGTTCATCCCCGCCATCACTGCAGCCAAGGTGGGGGATGTTGTGGAGATTCCTGCCGGCAATGCCATTCATATCATGCAGATCTACCGCAAGGATAAGCCCTCGAAGCATGTGCGCACCGTTACGGTGAACTATCCCGTGGAGGCTTCGGCCGCTACGACCCGCACGGTACATGGTCAGGCCGGTATCTTTGCAGTGGATGGCGCCGGTTCGATCGAGAAGTTCAATGAGGCTGCCTCGGCTGCTGCGGTTACTCCGCGCGTGATCTCGATTGCCCAGGGCGAACGTCAGGTACGTGGTTTGCAGGGTTCGCACGACATCGTACGTTGGGCTGCCGGTGCCAAGCGTGGCGATATCTCCGAGATCTTCAAGGTGGGTAACGACTATGTTGTGGCCATGTTGACCGAGATCGACAACGAGAACTACGAGACCCTTCAGGAGGCCTCGAACAAGATTCGCACTATCCTGATGCGCGATAAGAAGTATGAGTATCTGCTCAACTCGCTCCAGGCTACGACTCTTGAGGAGGCCGCTGCTACGCTGGGCGTACAGATCGAGGAGTTTACGGATGTTAACAACAACGGTTACTTCGTCCTGAATCGTTTCGAGCCCCGCCTCGTAGGTGCTATCACCGCAGCTCAGGAGGGTGAGCTTTCGGCCCCCGTGAAGGGTAGCCAGGTAATGGCTCTCTTCGTGGTTGATCAGATCACCACCACCGAGACCCAGACGGCTGATGCTGAGCGCGTACGTGCGCAGGCTGCTGCCGAGAGCGCTGCTATGCAGGCATCTTTCGCGGCTATCGAGCAGATGGCAGAGATGGAGGATTTGAGAGCTAAATACTTCTAATTTTGTTGTGATAAGCGGCCATCTGCTGCCGCTAACGAAAAAATCGGCAATGGGACGTACGCGAAGTACTACCCATCGCCGATTTTTTTCGTCGAGCGTTGCAGCTAACCGCTTCTGACAACAAAATAACTCTTCTACCCATCGCTGATTTTTTCGTCGAGCGTTGCAGCTAACCACTTCTGACAACAAAATATTATTGCCGTGATAAGGCCGCAGGTGCGGCCGCATCCTGAAAAAGATTTCGGGATGGGACGTGCTTTAGCACTACCCATCCCGAGATTCTTTTCTTCGAGCATTGAAGCCTACGATCTTTGAAGGCGATCCCTGCAAAATTAGCGCAAGAAGAGTAGCTCGCGGTACTTGGGCAGGGGCCACATCTGGTCATCAACGATCTCTTCGAGTTTGTCCGAGTGGTGGCGAATCTCCTCAAACCAAGGCTCTACGCTATCGTGGTAGGCGATGGCGCGTTCACGTTCGTCGCTGATGCGGTTAGCCTCGCGGCGAGCCTCGATCAGGGCCGAGACACCCCGCTGGATGGTGGCTGTGTGGTGTTGGATGCGTTTGATCAGTTCCAGATCGGCCGAGGCGTCAAGCCCTCCGATCTGGCTCATTTTATAGACCTTATCCAGCAGCATGGCCTCATACTTCGAGGCGATCGGTACGATGTGATTCATGGCTAAGTCGCCCAGAACGCGTCCCTCGATCTGGATCTTCTTGGTGTAGGTCTCCCATTTAACCTCTGTGCGGGCCTCGAGCTCGATGCGCGAGAGCACCCCCTCCTCCTCGAAGGCGCGGATGGTCTCTTTACTCAGGTAGCGGTCGAAGATCAGCGGGGTAGAGGTTTCGCAATCGAGGCCGCGGCGCAGGGCCTCCTTGCGCCACTCCTCCGAGTAGCCGTTGCCGTCGAAACGGATGGCACGCGACTCCTTGATCATGCGGCGCAGCACCTCGTAGATCGCCTTCTCCTTCTTCATGCCGCGCTCGATCTTCTCGTCGACCTCCTTTTTGAAGTGACGCAGTTCGTTCGCCATGGCCGTATTGAG
>CAZRJU010000065.1:0-9563 GCA_964600455.1 uncultured Alistipes sp.
AGGCCGGATCGTGGTTCTCGTATGGGGATCAAAAGATTGGCCAGGGCCGCGATGCCGTACGCGACCGTCTGCTCAGCGACGAAGCCCTGCGCGACGAGGTGGAGGCCAAGGTACGCGAGGCCATGAAGCAGCAAAAGGAGTAAGGCTACTGCCTTTACGATAGGGTAGTGCGCTAAAAATAAGCCACTTACCCAACACTAACCGAAGAAGAGTTGACCGCCCGAGATCCTACCGGGGCGGACGGCTCTTCTTTGGGAGGTTTACCGCAAGATTGAAAAAGGAGTGAGTATGAACTATTCGACAGAGGACGAGAAATTGATCAAAGCACACTGGGACGACCTGCTCTTCTCGTGTACCAAGATCTGCAAGACGGAGGAGGACTGGAACTTCATCAAGCGTGCCTTCTTCCTGGCCAAAGAGGCCCATGCGGGCATTCGACGACGTTCGGGTGAGCCCTACCTGTTGCACCCTATTGCGGTGGCCAAGATTGCCGTTGATGAGATCGGCCTGGGTGTCAAGTCGGTAGTCGCCTCACTGCTGCACGACGTGGTTGAGGATACGGACTACACGGTCGAGGATATGGAGCGTATCTTCGGCAGCAAGATCGCCTCCATGGTGGATGGTCTGACCAAGATGTCGGGCGTCTTCAATGCCGACACCTCGGAGCAGGCCGAGTATTTCCGCAAGGTGCTGCTTACGCTCTCGGACGATGTTCGCGTGATCCTGATCAAGATTGCCGACCGCCTGCACAACATGCGCACCCTGGGAGCCATGCCTCTCAACAAGCAGATTAAGATCACGAGCGAGACGATCTACCTCTTCGCCCCGTTGGCCTATCGCCTGGGCCTCTATTCGATCAAGAGCGAGTTGGAGGATCTCTGCATGAAGTACCGCTTTCCGGAGCAATATGCCGAGATCTCGCGCAAGCTGGACGAGACCGAGGCCAAGCGCCAGGAGTTCATCTCGAAGTTCAACGCCCCGATCATCGAGGCGCTAAACCGCGACAACATCGACTACGAGATCTCGGGGCGCGTCAAGAGTATCTACTCCATCTGGAGCAAGATGCAGCGCAAACAGATCCCCTTTGAAGAGATCTACGACCTCTTTGCCATTCGCATCGTCTTTAAGCCACTGCCCTTCCCCTCCGAAAAGACACAGTGTTGGCAGATCTACTCCTCGATTACCGACCTCTATACCCCCAAACCGGAGCGTCTGCGCGATTGGATCTCGATGCCCAAGGACAACGGTTACGAGGCATTGCACTCCACGGTAATGGGGCCCGATGGGGTATGGGTCGAGGTACAGATCCGCACCCAGCGCATGGAGGATATTGCCGAACATGGCTTTGCTGCTCACTGGAAGTATAAGCAGGCTACAATTTCACAAAATGAGGATGAGTTCGACAAGTGGCTCAAGAAGATTCGCACGGCCCTAAACTCCCCGACGGAGAGCGCCATCGACTTCTTGGATAACTTTAAGTTGTCGCTATACACGTCTGAGATTGTGGTATTTACGCCAAAAGGTGAGGCGCGTAAACTCCCCTATGGAGCCACCGCTCTGGACTTCGCCTATGACATCCACTCCAAGATCGGCAACAGCGCCATCGGCGCCAAGATCAACCACAAGATCGAAGCCCTGACCAAGCAACTCAACAGTGGAGACCAGATCGAGATCATCACCGCCGAGAACGCCCGCCCAAAGCCCGAATGGCTTCACACCGCAACAACCGCAAAGGCCAAGCAGGCAATCAAGAGCTTCCTGAAGCGCGAACAACAGAATAACATCGAGCGCGGCATGAAACTCTTCGAGGAGCGCATGCAGGGGCTGAAGATCAACCTCAGCGGCCGCGTATTAAGAAAGGTTGTTCCCGCCTACGAGTGCTCCAACAAGGAGGAATTTTATAGCAAAGTGGGGGCAGGAATCATTGAACTCAATGACATTGAGAAGATTCTAAAGAGCAACTCAACCAAAAAGTTACTTAAATTCTGGACGCTGTTCATTCCCAGTGAAAAAGAGGTCGACGACAACGACGATTACGACGAGAACGAGGAGCACCATGCGGGTAACACCCCCGAGACCACAGAACCCGAATTCACCATTGCCGAATGTTGCAAGCCCATCCCGGGCGACCCGGTCGTGGGCTTCCGAGACCCCAAGACCCACACGATCATCGTCCATAAGTCCAACTGCGACGAGCTGACACGTCTGGGGGCACAATTCGGGAAACATATTGTAAAAGAGGAGATTAAGTGGTCGCAACATAAGGCCGTACACTACCTCTCCACCTTGCAATTGCGCGGTATCGACCGCCTGGGCATCCTACTCGACCTGGCCACCGTGATCAGCGGCGACTTCTCGATCAACATGCGCGAAATCTCGATCCAGAGCCACGACGGCATCTTCGAGGGGTCGCTCAGCCTCTACGTAAAGGATACCGAGAGCCTACACAGCGTAATGGACAAAATACGCAAAATCAAGGGAATAGAGAGTGTCAAACGTCAACTCAACGGATAAACCATGGAAGAGCTGTTACAGATCCTGTTTTCGATCATATTCTTCGGTTTTCTCCTGCTTTCCAATCGCCGCAAGGGGGTTAAAAAGGAGGAGACCACCCCTGCGGAGGTAGAGTTTCCTCTGCCGCAAAGCGAGATCCCCGGGCCGATGAGACGCAATCCCCGTCCAACCCCCACCAGACCAAACTTTACACATCCGACAAACACCTGGCAGAGCGAGCTGCACCCCGACAGTCAGGAGGTAATCTATCCCTCCGAGAGCAACAGGTCGAAACAGCCGCTTAAAAAGAGCGCAAAACCACACACCAACCAGACGCCCCAAACGGCCACCGAAGTCCCCAAATCGCCCATTATGGAGGATTTCGACGCCCGCAAGGCCGTGGTATGGGCCGAGATCATGCGCCCCAAGTTTGAAGAGGAGCAGTAGTCGCCCCGAAAAGAGCAAGAAACAACCCTTTAAGCCCCGCCAAAGCCTCCAAGAAGACAAGAAAAGATTGAGACAGCGGAAGGGTAGTCCCACCCTCCTAAAAAGAGAAAAACACACAAAACAATAAAGACCAAGAGATATGGCAACCATTTTTTCACGCATCATCGCAGGGGAGATCCCCTGCTACAAGGTGGCCGAGAACGATCGTTTCTTCGCCTTCTTAGACATCAACCCCCTCAAGGAGGGACACACGTTAGTAGTTCCGAAGCAGGAGACCGACTACCTGTTCGACCTCGACGACGAACTTTTGGGCGAGATGATAATCTTTGCCAAGCAGATCGCCCGCAAAATAAAGGAGAATATCGCTTGCAAGCGGGTAGCAGTGGTCGTTTTGGGGCTCGAAGTGCCCCATGCACACATCCATTTGATCCCCATCGAGAACGAAAATGACGTCGATTTCCACCGTGAGAAGCTAAAATTTTCTCCCGATGAGTTCAAAAATACGGCCGAGAAGATCGCTCTTTAGAAATGTGTTAACAATTCTATAATACACAATCAATCAATAGGTTAGCCGCTTTATGCGGCTATTTTCATTTCTGCAATTTAACATAATATAACCAAAATTCCGACTGTTGACAAAAGTTCATAGAAGAGGGGGCGAAAAACGAAAAAAATCTTGAAAAAACACCCAAAATTGTGGGGTGGTTTACAAATGTAAATCACAAAGTTGGTTTTACTTTTGTTGATTTTTATTTTTGTAAACCAATGATCGTTGTTAATAATTGTTAATTTATAACTTTTGTAAATATCGTGCAGCCCGGGTAACAACACCCAAAAAACACGAACAATTACCCGGTTTTATAATTGAACTAAAAACACATATCTTTCGTAATTTCGTATAGTTACAACGTTTATATAAATAAAGATTGAGCGAATGGGGCGCACTGCACCGTGTTTTGATGTATTCTACATAATGACGTGTTAAATATCGCTATAACCAACATATTTTCGTTAACTTACGCATATTATCTATATTTTTGATTAAGGTTATTTACATGGGGCTGATTTAACAAAAATCGGATATTAACAGTTGTAAACATTCTTTGCTGTTGTTAACATTTTACAAATGTAGACTTTTCTTGTTTTACAAAAGAAAAGTTTTTATATTTGTAAAAAATTACCGATTTTTGCACCATGGAGGAGAAAATACAGCTTTTGATCAAAAACGAGGGGCTTACACAAAGTCGATTAGCCGAGATCTTGGAGATCCAACCGGCCAATATCTCGCACATCCTATCGGGCCGAAGCAAGCCGGGATTCGAGCTGCTGCAAAAGATTCTGCGCCGCTTCCCCCGCCTCTCTCCCGACTGGCTCTTACTCGGTCAGGGCGAGATGTATCGTGCAGAGGATGATCAGCAGCTCACCGCATCGAGCACTCCGCTCCCGAGCAACGAGCGCCCCGTCCCTAACTTCGATTCGCTCTTTGCGTCGACCGAAACAGCACACCCCTCCGCCAACCAAAACGAGGAGCAAGAGGCAGTGCTTCCCTTGCCTCGTCCATTAGGTGTATCAGCCCCCGTCGCCCGTGTCGTCGTCTTCTATGCCGACCACACCTTCGAGAGCTTCGAGCCCAAAGCCTAAAAGGAGATACCTTATATTATATGGAGGAAAGCGCGGGCGCCAAATTTATCTTCCCGAGAATCGCGCGAAGATTTCTTCTCGGCCACTTGCCGGGAATACGCCATTCTCAGCGACAAAGAAAAGTTCCTTTCAAAACGAAAAAGCACGGGTATACCAACGATACCCGTGCTCTATTTTCTCTTCGTTGCAGCCCTATGCCGTCAAGGCGGCAACCGTAGCCCCCACAAACCCGATCAGGTCGTGCGGTGCAATGGCAATCTGCAGGCCTCGCACTCCGGCACTGATGTAGATCTGCTCGTGTGCCTCACAACTGCAATCCACATAGGTTGGAAAGGGGCGCTTCATCCCGATAGGCGAACATCCGCCGCGAATATAACCCGTCGTCGCGAGCAACTCGCGCACATGAATCATCTCCGCACTCTTGTTTCCCGACACGCGTGCTGCCGCCTTTAGGTCAACCTCGCAATTGCCCGCAATGACACACACGAAGATTCCCGTACGATCTCCACGCAATACCAACGTCTTAAATACCTGCTCGATGGGTTCACCCAACTGCTCGGCCACATGACCGGCATCCAGATGCTCCTCATCGACTTCATAGGGGACGAGCCGATAGGCTATCCGCGCACGATCCAACAGCCGTGCCGCATTGGTTTTGTTGATCTTCGCCATCCCAAATAGCTCTTTTACAACTGCAAATATAGAAACTTTCAGCCGAACTTACCAAGCTATGCTTGGTCGGAGACGAAAACAGTATTTACCTTATCTCAAATCAAAGAACTATTGGAACAAAAAGAGTTACCGGTAGTGTTTATGGCAACAAAAGAGATTAAAGCAAAAACTAAATACACCAAGCCATTAGGTCGTTATGCTCTGCCTAACTGGAAGTTATGTCATATCCAACCCGTGGGATTCAATACAAATACAAGCATTGAAGATCTGGAAATATCTGCCATTGAAGACCATTTTAGAAAATATGTAAATCCCAACAATATGTTCATCCTCCCTAAAGAGATCGGTTATTTAGGGGAAATAGATGTTTTTATTAAGAACAGGAGCGATAAAAATAAAGCAAATAGTTTCTCAGCAGAATCTCACCATTACATTTTATTCTCCAACCACTACCCCATAGTCTTTTTGTTGTTTTTTTTAACATAATGTACATATTGTATCATTTATTTCTTGCTATATCTTTGCCCTATCAAGCATACTTATCGCTCTGATTCTTTGTTGCTTCAGCCCGAGAGATCACAGGCGGCGCAGAGGCGCTCTCTTATCAAGGAATCAGATCGAGAGTTCAGGAAGGCGGCTGTTCGGCGGACTTGGGATGAAGAAAAGGAGAATTGGTTACTCGCAGTTTTTTGTAGGAGAAAAAGAAAAGTCAGCGCCAATCATCAAGAGGACGGACACTGACGAAAATCTTACGAACTTGCGAGGTGGCACAGCTCTCTTGCAAAGCGCTGACGTTTCCAACGATAATGATACGACAGCCGATCCGAAATTGCACGAGGAAAGTGCAGAATCTGCACAAACCGCTACCGAGAAAAGGTTTGCAACCATTCCTAAGTCCAATACAACGTGGGGATTCTGTCCCATCAGAAGCCCTGCTCTACCCTTTCCCTCTACGCTCCCGACGAGTGACTACGAGAAGGAAAAAGCAAGCACCATAAGTACCTGCTTTTTAATTATTTATAGCAATCTTAAGAGGTGGCGGGAGTAGTGACTACCCCTCCCCTATCCCACTCCTTATTTGCCTCCAAATCGCCAACCGAGCTGTACAAATCCCGAATTAGCTGTACCGTATTTATGAAGGCCGTTGTAGCCGATCGCAAAATTAAAGCGCTTGTAATCAAAGCCTAAGCCCACTCTAAAATTCAGCCCATTAAAGTTCCCAAGATCGGCCACACCAAAGAAACCGCCTACCGAAGCCGTCAAGTAGGGATTAAAGGGCTTATTCTTCGCAAAATAGGCCTTCAGGTTAAGTCCCAGGGGAATATAGCCCTCAAAGACCGATTCATCGGTTTCATAAATATCATAACCATCTGTTACATAGAGTGTTGAAACTAACGAAT
This sequence comes from uncultured Alistipes sp., assembly GCA_964600455.1. Classification (GTDB taxonomy): domain Bacteria; phylum Bacteroidota; class Bacteroidia; order Bacteroidales; family Rikenellaceae; genus Alistipes. The sequence goes on from CAZRJU010000065.1 coordinate 6,654, forward strand.
GAAAACCCGTCTCAACACCCATGTAGAAGTGGCTTCCAAAGCGGGCACCAAGATTGAGGTCAAAGGCCGGGCCTCCTGCATCGGACATAAAGATCGCACCCAGATTCACCTGCCCCTGGAAACGGATTTCGGATCCGCCCGACTGATTCAAAGAGCCTCCGAGCACTACCCCATCCGTGTCGGTTTTCTCCTTAAGCGATTGAGCTTGAATCCCAAACGGAACAAGCAATACCAACAGGATTAAAAGTGTTTTTTCATGATGAAATTTGTTTTTAGTCGGCCGGCCTCGATCCGGTTTATTCAAACAGAAAGTGTGAGGCCGATTGGTCTATCTGAATGGAGGTTCTGGAATACCTATGCTACAAATAAACACTACCCCACACTCGTATTGCAGATATGGGGAAGAGTCCCAATATCGGGCCAATACAGCGTGATGTGCGTGCGCTCTCCTTGTAGCATTGAAATTTTCCAGATTTCCATTCAAGGATAAAAGCCAATACACTTTCATCAATACTATGTCGCTGCCGACAACAAACGGACAGCAATGCAAAGTTAACACATTTTTTGAGAATCGCCAAAAGCCGGGTGATTGATTTAGAATGGCATGTACAAATAAAGCGACGGCTGGTGTCGGTTTTCGGCTGTTTTAACGAATACTCCCCGTCGGAAAGGGTTCCGACGGGGAGTTCTACTTCGAGAGGATTGTTTGGCTATCCCCTACGTTTTGGGTTTGTCGATTAAATTAGATTCGGCCAACAAGTTCGTTGCGGATGTAGGCACCGGTTCCCGTAGCATTGTCCGTTACGGTAACATTCACTACCGAGCAACCCGTCACATGGCTATCACGGCCATCGGTAGCAGCACCTACGATCTGGCCGGCATCACGAGCCGCATCAATCTGAACATTCTCGGCGGTGCAGTTCGTAATATAGGCGTTATGCTCGGCTAAGATACCGGCAATAGCACCGGCCTTATCACCACTCTGCTCCTCGTCGTTATAGGTGCAACTTACCGTAGCGTTCTTTACGTGGCAGTTCTCAATCGTTGCGATAAGATAGCCGGCGATCACAGCGCAGTTATGGTGGCCCTTGATCGTGGCGCCATCAACCGTAAGATTCTTGATGACACAGGCACCGACCGAGTGAGACTCAACCCAGCCAAAAAGGCCCGACGACCAGAAATCGGTCTCGGCAGCCGAGTCCACCGAAAGGTTGTAGATCGTGTGGTTGCAGCCATCGAAAACGCCCAAGAAACCGCAAACGCCCGTCTGACCAATGGGATCCCAATCAATACCCTGGAGATCAATATCTGCAGTCAGAGCCACAGTCTTGCCCGAATAGCTATTCTTGTTTACGTTGACATCGTTAGCAAAAGCTATAAGCTCCTCGGCCGAACCGATCCAGAGATCGGCACTCACACCGTCTACCGTTACCTCGAAGACATTGGTCGGAGTCTCGGGGTTGGTCGAGTTGTTCACCTCGCTCCAAAGCTGACCACGGCCACTCTGGTTGTTATAACCCGTGGCAGTGGAGTTGTTGATCGTGAGTTTACCCGAGATACCCAGCTCCGTGTGAATCTGAATGGCAGCCTTGTTCGAAGAGGTCTGGTTGGCCGTGAACGTACAACCCTCTACCGTAATATCATACACCATGGCGCCCTCATTGTAAACCAAAAGCGAACGATTGTGCTCATTCTCAAAACGGCAGTTGGTGAAGGTGGCCTTACCTCCGCCATAGAGCCTAGCATTGTAGACATTGCTCGTGTTGGCAAAAACGCAGTTCGTGAAGGTCGTATTGGTCGAATATACCCAAAGCACACCCTCGATACGGCAATTCTCGTAATTCACCTCGTTCGACGACTGGATGCCGTTGTAGTAACCCGTATCCTCCTTGATGGTAAGATTCATGAAAGTTACCTTATTGAGGCCCGATACCGTCTTGTCGGCGAAGTTCAATACCGTATTTTCGCCACCAATAAGGGTTACGCCCTCGGCAAAGGTTGCAGGAAGTTGATAGGTCGTATCGTCATCCAAGACATAGACACCGGCGCTCTTTACCAAGGTGGCCAGATCTGCGGGATCCTCTACGGCGGTACTTCCCTCAATGATCTTCGTTGCTCCGTTTACCGTAACCAGATCATTGGTATCCACGGCATCAGCATCCACCCAAACGTGGTTCACCTGATCGGCAGCCACGTTTGCAATATCGACATTGTCGATCGTGATCTCTGCACCGGCAGCCGACTTTACCAAAACGGCAGCTTTCTTAACCGTCGTGAAGGTCGAGTTGGCAACGGAAAGGTTTACCAAGGCAGGAGCATCTACATACTGATCATCAATCTTGATACCACGACCGGCACTTACCACCGTAAGGTCGTTGATCTCAACCTGCTGGCCGTTGGGCTGAATCCAGATGGCATAGGCATCCTTCGTCTCGTTGATCTCAACACCCTCAAGCGTTGCCTCACCCTTCAGGGCAATAGCGCGCGTCGTCTTAACATTCTCAAGCACTACGGGGCAGGAAAAATTCAAATCATAACGATTCCAAGGCCCGTTGTTGTAGCCCGTGCTGGTCAGCGTGGCATTCTTGATAATGAGCGTTGCGCCATGCGTATTGATATTGTTCCAATCGCTGTTGAGCTGATTGAATACCAGGGTATTACCTGCGCCGTCAATGGTGATGGTCTTGGTCGAAGCGCCACCAAAAGCCTTCGTATCCCAAGCCGTTACATCAACCTGGAGGTTGTCGGCGGCCAATACAATGCTGATCTCTTCCTCCTCGCTATGCAGAGCAGCCTCCAACTTCTCGTTGGTGTCGATCTGCTGTACCTCTACATAATCCTCGGTCGAACCCGTTACATCCTCCTCCTTAACCGTGATGTTGAAGGTGAAGATCTTGCTGCGCTCCAGCT
>CAZRJU010000066.1:0-9433 GCA_964600455.1 uncultured Alistipes sp.
GTAAGCGCAAGCTGCTGGAGAAGCAGAAGGCCGGTAAGAAGCGTATGCGCCAGATCGGCTCGGTACAGGTGCCCCAGTCGGCCTTCCTTGCCGTATTGAAAATGGATTAACCTTAAAAGACGATACCCCGAAATGATGAAGAAAACCCTGATCGACCTCTTCGAGGGCTCGGTGAAGAAGTATGGCTCCAAGACCTTCCTCTTGGAGAAACGAACCACGAAGTTTGAGCCGACAACCTATGCGCAAACCCACGAGGAGGTACTCAAGATCGGTGCCGGTCTGGTGGCCTTAGGCATCCGCCCCAAAGATTGTATCTCGATCCTCTCGGAGGGTCGTAATGCCTGGATCCTCTCGGAGTTGGGCCTCCTCTATGCCGGAGCCATCAGTGTCCCCCTCTCGATCAAGTTGGAGGAGGATTACGACTTGTTGTTCCGCCTCACACATGCCGACGTGAAGTTGATCTTCACCTCGAAGCAGCAGCTGCCCAAGATCCGTCGCATCCGCGAGAAGCTGCCTCTTGTTGAGCAGGTGATCATCTACGACGAGGAGGTACCCCTCGAGGCGGGTGAGATGCACCTTACGGCCCTCGAAAAGTTGGGCGAAGAGTATCTTAAGGAGCATAAGGAGGAGTTTCTCGAGATCGGTCGTGCGATTCAAAACGACGACTACGCCACGATCACCTACACCTCCGGTACGACGGCTGATCCCAAGGGCGTGATCCTCACCCACCGCAACTACACGGCCAATGTCGAGCAGTCGCTTACGCGCATGCAGATCCCCTCGGATTGGCGCACGCTGATCATCCTGCCCCTCGACCACTGCTTTGCCCATGTCGTGGGCTTCTACATCATGATCGAGTGCGGAGCCACGGTGGCCACGACCCAGGTGGGCCGTACGCCGATGGAGACCCTGAAGAACATCCCGCTCAACATCCGCGAGGTGAAGCCCCACTTCCTGCTCTCGGTGCCGGCCTTGGCCAAGAACTTCCGTAAGTCGATCGAGACCTCGATCCACCAGAAGGGCAAGATGACTGAGCGCCTCTTCCGCCTCGCCCTCAAGACGGCCTATGCCTACAACCTCGACGGCTTCTCGAAGGGCAAGGGGTGGCGCATCCTGCTCAAGCCTGCCGTGGCCCTCTTCGATAAGATCCTCTTTAGCAAGGTACGCCAGGCCTTTGGTGGCGATTTGCAGTTCTTTGTGGGCGGTGGTGCCCTCTTGGACAGCGAGTTGCAGCGCTTCTTTTACGCCATCGGTATCCCCATGTTCCAGGGCTACGGCCTCTCGGAGGCTACCCCCGTGATCTCGACCAATGCCAACCGCCCGGGTGAGCACCGCTTCGGCTCGTCGGGTATGCTTGTGCAGCCGCTCCAGATTCGTATCCTCGATGACGAGGGGCGCGAACTGCCCACGGGTCAGAAGGGCGAGATCGTGATCAAGGGCGAGAATGTGATGGCCGGCTACTGGAAAAACCCTGCCTCGACGGCCGATACCGTGCGTGACGGCTGGCTCCATACGGGCGATATGGGCTATATGACCGAGGACAACTTCCTCTATGTGTTGGGTCGCTTTAAGAGCCTCCTGATATCGGCCGATGGCGAGAAGTACAGCCCCGAGGGGATGGAGGAGGCGATCGTAACCTCGCCGCTTGTTGCCCAGATCGACATCTACAACAACCAGTGCCCCTATACCACTGCGATTGTGGTGCCCAATAAGGAGGCCCTGAAGGCCCTCTGCCCCGATCCGACCAACGAGGAGCAGTTGCGTCAGGCTGCCAAGGCCCTGCAAGCCGCCATCGACAACTTCCGCATCTCGAAGGGCGGTGAGTTCCCCGATCGCTGGCTTCCCTCGGCCATTGCCATTGTGGAGGAGCCCTTTACCGAACAGAATGGCTTGGTTAACAGTACGATGAAGGTGGTTCGCTCGAAGGTCGAAGAGCGCTATAAGGAGCGCTTGGATGCCCTCTATACCCCCGAGGGTAAGCGTTCGGATAGTGCGGAGAACCTTGCCGCTTTGCGGGTATTGCTTAAGTAGTTGCCCCACCTAATACAAAAAGAAAAAGTCAAGTTTTTGAGGCTTGACTTTTTCTTTTTGTATGGGTGGGAACAGCAGCTCCTACTCCTCCTTTTTTGCGGCTTGCCAAAGGGCCTCCATCTCATCGAGCGAGAGGTCGTGGAGCATCTTGCCTTGGGCCGAGGCCTCCTCCTCCATCGAGTTGAAGCGGCGAATAAACTTCTTGTTCGTGCGCTCCAAGGCCGCCTCGGGGTCGATTCCATAGAGGCGACAGGCGTTGATCAGCGCAAAGAAAAGGTCGCCAAACTCCCCCTCCAGACGGTCGTGATCCTTCGCCTTGATCTCTTCGTTCACCTCGCGGATCTCCTCCTGCACCTTGGCCCACACATCCTCCTTTTGCTCCCAGTCGAAGCCTACCGAGGCTGCCTTTTCTCCCACGCGGAAGGCCTTGACCATGGCCGGCAGCGAACGGGGGACACCTCCTAAAGTGCCGCTCTTGCGCTTTTTCTTGCGCAACTTGAGCGCCTCCCAGTTCTCGAGTACCTCCTTCGGGGTCGAGGCGTGGATGTCGCCGTAGACGTGCGGGTGACGGTAGATGAGTTTGTCGCAGAGGGCGTTGACCATCTCGGTATAGGTGAAGGCCCCCTGCTCATCGCCCATCTTGGCATAGAAGACCACATGCAGCAGCAGGTCGCCAATCTCCTCCTTGATTCCCACCATATTCTGATCCAGAATGGCATCCACCAACTCGTAGCACTCCTCGATCGTGTTGTTGCGCAGCGAGGCAAAGGTTTGCTCCCGATCCCAGGGGCACTTCTCGCGCAGGGTATCCATCACATCCAGCAGCCTAAGGGTGGCCACCAAGCGTTCGTCTCTCTCCATAATCTTCTCGTTTGAAATATTTTGTAGGCAAGGGCAAAGATACAAAAAAATGGCTATCTTTGTCTTGCTAACACTAAAATAGCCGCCACGATGCTTCGCTTTTTACTGCTGCTTTTCTTGCAATTCATGCCGCTACTCCTTGTGGCCCAAACCATTATCCCCACACCGCGCCACTACCGCGTAGAGGAGGGCTCGTTTCGCCTGGATCCTGCCACGCCCCTGAACTTCTCCTCCGAGTTGCGCGGTGAGGCCTGCTACCTCATGCGCCACCTTCCGCTTGTGGCCGAGGAGCAGTGCTCGCGCCTGGGTGCCGGGGTCTCGTTGCAACTCGACCCCACGCTCCCCGAGGAGGGCTACCGCCTGCGGGTGAGCCCCGACCGCATCGAGATCGTAGGGGGTAGCCGTGCCGGCCTCTTCTATGGGGTGCAGAGCCTCTTGCAGCTGTTGCCGCCCGAGGTCTACCGCCGCTCATCGAGGCTTCCGCTTTGGGTGCCCTGCTGCACGGTGGAGGATGCTCCGCGCTTTGCCTACCGCGCCTCGCACCTCGACGTGGCCCGCACCTGGATCGACAAGGAGCGTGTCAAGCAACACATCGACCGTATGGCCTACCACAAACTCAATACGCTGCACTGGCACCTGACCGATGACGAGGGGTGGCGTATCGAGATCCTCTCTCACCCCGAGTTGGCCCTGGTGGGGGGCTTTCGCGGTGGGGATTCCCCCATTGAGCCGGTCTACGGCCGCTGGGAGGAGCGCTATGGAGGCTACTATACGCAGGAGGAGATCCGTGAGGTAGTGGCCTATGCGGCCGAGCGCCACATTATGATCATCCCCGAGGTCGACCTCCCGGGCCACAGCCGTACCATGGCCCGCGTTCATCCCGAGATTCTTTGTCCCTACGACCACTCCACCCACCGTTCGGCAGGCTACGATCTGCGCAATGTGTGGTGTGTTGCCCGCGAGGAGAACTACCGCCTCTTGGAGGATATCCTGCACGAAGTCTGCAACCTCTTTCCGGCCCCCTACATCCATATCGGCGGGGATGAGGTGGATTTCACCCAGTGGGAGCACTGCCCCGAATGTCAGGCTCTGATGCAGCGTCGAGGGTTAAAGTCGGAGCGTGAGTTGCAGGCCTACTTCATGGATCGCCTGGTTGCAATGCTGCGTCATGAGGGACGTAAGCCGGTGGTTTGGAACGAGGCTGTGGCAGAGGGCCGCCTCGACAGGGAGCTTTTGGTGCATGGCTGGGAGAGTGTGAAGGCGTGCCGCGAGGCGCTGGCAGCGGGCTATCCGACGGTGGTAATGCCCGGTCAGTACTTCTACTTCGATATGCGCCAGTCGGAACACGAGGAGGGCCACGTCTGGGCCGCCATCTTCGATGCCGAGAAGGTCTACAATTTTGATCTCGATCGTTTGGGCTTTACTCCGAATGAGCAGCGCTTGGTGGCGGGCTTCGAGGGCACCTTCTTTAGTGAGGCCTACTTGGGTCACGATGCCGACAAGCCTGACTACCTCGACTTCATGCTCTGGCCCCGCACAGTGGCTCTGGCCGAGCTTACGTGGCACTATGGGCCGAAGGATTGGCCCGCCTTCAAGCAGCGGCTTGTGGCGCAGCACTATGCCCGCTTAGAGGCCATGGGGATTCGCTACCGCCTCTTCCCGCCCCGTGTGAGGTGGAGCGATGGGCAGCTTTCGGCTTCGGTCGAGGATTCATCCACGCTCTACTACATGGTTGATCCCTCCACTGAGGAGCAGCGCTACACGGGCCCTATCACCACGCAACATCCCGCGCATTACCGCTTCGTAAGCCGCCTCGGAGGAGCCCGCTCCCCGCGTGTGGCCCACCCCGCTTACTACCGCACAATCACGCCCGCCCTTTCGTTTACCAGCTCGATGACCTCGAGCCAACGTGCCCCTTTCAGCCGCTTAGAGAGCTATAAAGGGACCGCCTGGACGGTGGCTACCCACCAAAGCGGCGACTGGATGCAGTTTACCTTTGCCGAGCCCCTCAGCTGCCGCGAAATCCTTTTGCAGACGGGTTATCTCCACCTGCCGCGCTGCATCGTGCGAGGAAGCAGGGTAGAGCTGCACTATGCCGATGGCCGTTGTGAGGAGTTGGGCCCCTTGCAGGCCGGACAGCTGACTATTCGCCCCGAGGCTCCGGTGCGGGCCCTGCGCTTGGAGGCCACTGCTACGGGCAATGGCGAGGAGCGCGTGATCATTCAGCCGCTCAAGATTCGGCGGTAATACGAGCCGACATAAACTGAAGAGAGAGGAGCCTGTTTGATTGGGCTCCCCTCTCTTTGTGGGTTGTAGCGCAAAAGGCTTACTTGTTGTTCACCTCGCTGAGCTCCTCGAAGAGCTTGCCGAACTCGGCATCCATCTCCACGCGAAGGGCTGCATAGTGCTTGCGCACGAGCGAACGGTTGTGGGGCTCAGCCGGGTTGTTTACCTTCTTCATGAAGGCGTTGCGCATCTCAACGGCCTTCTTCATCAGGTCGAAGATCTCCTGCTCCTTTGAAGGCTGGAAGCAGATAGCCATGTCGCAATCGAATACAAACTCCTCCAAGCAGTAATCAATAGCCTTTTTCAGCTCTCTTAAATTTGCCATATCTCTCTTATGTTTTTTAGGTTAAAATGCTTGTTTGTGGTCTGCAACCAATGTACAAAGATAGAAAATAGTTTTTATAAAATCAAATCCCGATCCTGATTTTAACATGGGTTAGCGCCAGAAGAGGCGTACATCTTGCGCCTCGTGGCCCACTTCGACGGGTACCACTACAGCTCGACCTGAGCCGTCCGTGTAGCGTACCTCGTAATTTTTGCCCTTCTCGACTAAGATTCGCAGCCGGTCGTTCATATCGCGCAGGGCTCCGGCCGTACGGCCACCGCCCACCTGTACTCCTTTGTCGGTAAAGAGGTCGACATTGGCCTCCACGCGATCGCCCGACTGGAAGCCGCAATGGCGATCACGCCACATCTCCAACCCAAGCCAGAGGTGTGTGCCTTGCTGCAGACGCTCCTCCTCGTTCTGGGCTGCCGCCTGCCGGTAGCTCTCGGTGACGTTGATGGCCGAGATGTGCTGCGGTGCCCGGCTCCAATCAGGGTTGGGGCTCTCCTCCTCCAAGGCCCAGACCATCGGGAACCAGTCGTCAGCCTCGCCAAAATGGGTGGCATAGATGGCGTAGTTGCGCTCCCGGGTTACCGCTTTGCCGGCATCCGCCATGAACCAGGCGTCCCCAAACTCGCCGGGGAATACATACTCCGTCACCCACCAGCGGCCCTCCATCCAGACCTCAGTCCAACTGTGGTTACCGCGGTTGTCGTGCCAGGAGGCAGTCCCTACAAAACGGGCCGGAATGCCGACTGCACGCAACGCATCGACCAAGAGGATCGAGAGCCCCGTACAGGAGGCCATCCCTTGGCGCATCGACTCACGGGGCGACTGATTGGTCTTTTCGCGCAGGGTGTTATAGCTAACCCCCGTCAGCGAGGTGATGGCGCGATTGACCGCCTCGGCCGCCTCCCGCAGCGTGGTGGCCCCCTCCACGGTGGGACTCACCAAGCGATAGAGCGTCTCGCGCCACTCGTCGCGCACCTCATCAACCACATAGTAGGGGAGTACCTCGCCCAAGAAGATCTCCTCGGGCAGCTCTCGGCACCACACAAACTCCGTGCGGGCCCGGCAGGCCAAATGCAGGTTCTGCATGAGCAGTTCCAACGACATCGTGTCGAGATCGGCTCTCGGCATCCAGGCGAGCAGATGGGCCAATGCCTTGCGTTCGCCACGGGGGCACTCCTCCAAAAGGGCGGTGATCGCCTCGCGGCGTTGGGCCCCCTCTAAGGCCTTATCTAAAAGCGGATAGTAGTCGGAGGGCACACCATTGGGGTAGGGCTTTTGTGTGCAGGCGGGAGAGAGGAGAACTCCACAGATGAGCAGCAGGGCGTAGAGGCTCTTTTTCATGGTCGGGTTGGGTTATCGGTTAGCGTTTGATTACTTGCAGAATGGCCCGCACGGCCCTCTCATCGACCGTGCGCAGGGTATACTCATCCTCGCCACTGCCCCCCATCGAGATTCGTGGGTTGCGGTAGCGCATGGCGCTCGGCCGCATGGCGCGTGCTCCAAAATGAAGCGCATCCACGCCGGTCGAGGCCAACAGGGCGGCATTGTCGGGATTCACTCCGCTCCCTGCCATGATCTCGATACGGTGGTTGGCCACCTCGACGATGCGGCGCAGGGTGTCGACCCCCTCCTCGGCACGGTCGCAGCCCGCCGAGGTGAGTAGTCGGCGACAGCCGCTTTGAATCACCGCCTCCACGGCAGATAGGTAGTCGCGGGTCATATCCACCGCCCGATGGAAGGTCGTCTCCATGCCTCGGGCCTCGGCCACAAGGCGTTCGGTGCGTGAACGATCCACCTCGCCATCCGCCGTGAGTACCCCGAAGACCACCCCGTCGGCTCCCGCCTCGCGGGCGAGGGCAATATCGCGCAGCATGATGTGAAACTCCGCGTCGGAGTAGAGAAAATCGCCCCCACGCGGGCGAATCATCACTTGAAGGCTCACCCCCTCAATCCGTCGGGCTGCCTCGATCAGGGCCATGGATGGGGTAGTGCCCCCCTCTTTAGGCGAGGCACAGAGCTCCACGCGATCCACCCCACAGCGTCGGGCGATGTGGCAAGCCTCTAAAGAGTAGGCGCAGAGTTCGGTTTTCATGCGGAATTGCTTGTTGATGAGTGGGTTATATCTCTTTGTTTTCGTGGCAGTGGCACTCTTCGGCCGAGTGGTGACCCAACACGGTGTGGGGAATATGGCCGTGGGAGATGATCTGGATCGGGCAGCCGTAGTTGAGCAGCTGCTCCTCGGTGATTTGGTTGGAGTGGTGGCGATGCACCGTGTGGTTGACACAGACGATCTCCTTGACAACGCTCGAGATGGTTCCCAAGTCGTGGGAAACCATTACGATTGCCATCTGCTGGTTAATATCCTGCAAGAGGGTGTAGAGCTCGTTCTCGAAGCGGTTATCCACAAAGTTGGTGGGCTCATCGAGTACCAGCAGACGGGGTTTGGCAATGATCGAACGGCACAAAAGGGCGCGCTGCAACTGCCCGCCCGAGACCTCGCCAATGGGACGGTCGGCTACTTCGCCGATGTCGGCCATCTCAAGATAGAGGTCGGCCTTGATGCGCTCCTCGAGCGTATAGCGTGAGCCGAAGCCCTTCAGGGCTTGGAAGCCCGAGAGTACCACCTCGCGGATCGAGATCGGGAAACTCTTATCGAAGAGGCTCTGTTGGGGAAGGTAGCCGATCAGTGGACGGCCCCCTTTTGTGTAGAGCTCGGGGGCGTAGATCACCTCGCCGGTGTAGGGAATCGTGCCCAACATCGCCTTGATCAGGGTCGTCTTGCCACCGCCATTCGGGCCGATGATCCCCAGAAAATCCTGCTCGCCAATCTCTAAATTGACCCCCTCCAAGGCCAGATAGTCGTCATAGCGAACCGAGAGGTTGCGTATCGAGACTAACGACATGACTTAGTTGTTGGGGTTTTCGGTCTCACACAAGAGGTTCGTAAAGCGCAGTATCTCGCTTATAATATCCTCATTCAGGGGGTTGACGGCCACCGCTTCAGCCCCTAAGTCGGAGGCAATGGTCTCCACGGTCGAGGCAGGATACTGGCTCTGGTAGAAGATGTGGCGCACTCCTTCGGCCCGTCCCGCCTCGATAATCTCGCTCAGGCGGCGTGCCGAAGGCTCCTTACCCTCGTGCTCGATGGCCACCTGCTCGATCCCATAGGCTCGGGCATAGTAGGTGAAGGCGGGGTGGTAGATCAAAAACGACTTCACACCGCTTCGGGCAATCTTCTGCTCGGCAAGTTGATCCAGAGCCGTAATCTGGCTGCGCAGCTTCATATAGCCGATCGTGTAACGCGAAGAGTCGGGATGGAGCTTCTGGATGGCCTTGAAGGTGCGTTCGGAGATCTTCTGCAACTCCCTGGGCGAAGTCCAGATGTGGGGATCATAGCCACCAACGTGGCGATGCACGCCCTGTGAAGCGTGGTGGGAGCAACTGCCCACAATGGGGCGAATGCCGCGGCAGAGTTTCACCACTTGATCACTCCCCTTGAAGTCGCGCAACAGGTTCTTCTCAAAGTCGAGCCAACCGATCGTAAGGATAAGCGGGGCACGCTTCAGATCGGCAATTTGACGGGCTGTGGGCTCATAGCTCTCGGGGGAGGAGCCGGCCGGCACCAATACCTCGATCGGGTAGTTGGGGCCTACGATCTTCTCCACCAACCCTTTGAGCGGTGCGATGGTTACATAGATGGTCTCTTCGGGCCTACTCTTTTGAGTGGTTTGGCAACCCAGCAGGAGTACAAGGCCGAGAAACAGAAGTGTGAGCTTTTTCATGGTACGCTTGCGTTGAATGATTCGATGGGCAAAGGTAATAAAAAACTTCAGGAAACAAGCTCTCCTCGGCGATAGAGTTGGCTATTTATTGATAAAAAACGGGGATCGGTGGTTGAATGATAGATTTTTTTCTTAT
>CAZRJU010000067.1:0-9292 GCA_964600455.1 uncultured Alistipes sp.
GGAGTCCGTATCGGAAGGACATCCCGACAAGGTAGCCGATCAGATTTCGGATGCCATCCTTGATGAGTTTCTGCGCCACGATGCCAATGCCAAGGTGGCTTGCGAGACCCTCTGTACGACCGGTCTGGTAGTCGTTTCGGGAGAGGTGCGTTCGGAGGCCTATGTTGATGTGCAGGGGGTAGCCCGTCGTGTGATCGACCGTATCGGCTACAACAAGAGCGAGTATCAGTTCGATGCTGCCTCGTGCGGTATTCTTTCGGCCATCCACGAGCAGTCGGCCGATATCAATCAGGGTGTTGTACGCGATGAGGAGGAGCAGCAGGGTGCCGGTGATCAGGGCATCATGTTTGGCTATGCCTGCAACGAGACCCGTGAGTTTATGCCTGCTACGTTGATCCTTTCTCATGTGATCCTCAAGGAGTTGGCCGTTATTCGCCGCGAGGGTAAGCAGATGACCTACCTGCGTCCGGATTCCAAGTCGCAGGTGACGATCGAGTATGACGACAAGACCAATAAGCCGTTGCGCATCCATACGATTGTGGTTTCGACCCAGCATGACGAGTTTATTCGTGCCCACGAGGGGCTTAGCGAGAAGGAGGCCGAGATTCGTATGCAGGAGCAGATCAAGGAGGATGTTCGTACGATCCTGATTCCGCGTGTCAAGGCCCGTCTGGAGCGTGCTCACGATCAGCTTGCCGAACTCATCGGAGAGGATTATATCCTGCACGTCAACCCCACCGGCAAGTTTGTGATCGGTGGCCCGCACGGCGATACCGGTCTGACCGGCCGCAAGATCATTGTGGATACCTATGGCGGCCGCGGTGCCCATGGTGGCGGCGCCTTCTCCGGTAAGGACTCCTCGAAGGTGGATCGTTCGGCTGCCTATGCAGCCCGCCATATTGCCAAGAACCTTGTGGCTGCCGGTGTGGCCGAGAATATCCTGGTGCAGCTCTCCTATGCGATTGGTATTGCCGAGCCGCTCTCGATCTTCGTTGATACCTATGGCACGAGCAAGGTGGCGATGAAGGATGCTCAGATTGCCGAGTTGATTGGCCGTCTTTTCGATCTGCGTCCCGCAGCCATCGTGAAGCGTTACGGTCTGAAGAACCCCATCTTCGAGGCAACGGCCTCCTATGGTCACTTCGGTTCGCGTCCCTATTCGCGCGTGGAGAAGCTCTGGGAGCAGGGCCGCGAGGTGGAGCGTGAGATCGAGTACTTCGCCTGGGAGAAACTCGATGCTGTGGAGTTGATTCAGAAGGAGTTCGGGTTGTAGTCTCACCCTTATAATAATGAAAAAGCCAAGCTGTAAATGCTTGGCTTTTTCATTATTGGCGTTCTGCTTCGTTGTCCTTCTCTAAGACATCATCTCCCTCCCAATCAAACCAGGGGAAGTGCAGCTTTCCGTTGAGCGAGAATTGGGTGTAGGTGATCGGCAGGCCACGATTTAGGAACATCGTCTCATAGGCCGTCTTGACCGAGAGGCGCTCATCGGCATAGCCCGTGCCGTAGATGTCCTCGTTGGCGGCAATACGCTTGAGCTCAAAGTGGTTGATCACCGCCTCCGTGTAGCGATAGAGGTGCTTTGAGTCGGTCTTGAGGTGGATCACCCCCTCGGGTGTGAGCATGGTGGCGTAGTGTTCCAAAAAGAGCGGGGAGGTGAGGCGCTTCTTGGCGCGGCGGGTCTTGAGCTGCGGATCGGGGAAGGTGATCCAGATCTCCGAGATCTCACCCTCGGCAAAGAAGGAGCGGATAAACTCAATGCGTGTGCGCAGGAATCCCACGTTGGTCATCTTCTCCTCGGTGGCCGTCTTGGCTCCACGCCACATGCGGGCCCCCTTGATGTCGATACCGATAAAGTTCTTCTCGGGGTGGCGTTTGGCTAAGGCCACGGTGTACTCACCCTTGCCGCACCCCAACTCCAAAACGATCGGGTTGTCGTTGTGGAAGAAGTCGCTCTTCCAACGCCCCTTTAAGGGGTGTTCCTGCTGAAATATCTCCTCAAACTCGGGCTGTACAAAGCAGCTGAAGGTGAGGTTTTCGGCGAAACGCCGCAACTTATCTTTTCCCATTTTCTTTCACTTCTTTTCGTTGGGCCTACTTACGGGATTCGCTCCCGGCGTGGGGGTTCTCCTCATGGGTCGGCTCTTCACTCTTGATGATATTGACCCCCACGGCTTCTATTCCTTGCAGGGCCTTCAGGGGGGTGATGTGCAGGGTGTAGGTACCTATGTGGTCGAGGATGGATCGACGACGGTAGGGTAGTTCGCGGATGGTGCGCAGGGCAGCCGGCGAGTGGTGGTGCTGCATGGCAAAGCCTACCTCTTCGCTGTAATGGCACGAATCCGGGGTCAGCAGCGTAACTCTCACCCGCAGCGAGTCGGCCCGAAAGAGGCGGTTGGTGCGTACGACAAGGTAGAGATCACGCAGGGTCGCCGTATCGCCATTCTCAATCTCGAGTGCAACATCCGACTGCCACCCATAGGGATCCACATCCTCCATCACGGCCTGCGTGGGACGCATACAACTGCCCAGCAGGATCACGAGCAAACACCACCCCAATCGTCTCATCTCAGCCTTTTAGCTTAGGTCGGGTGCGGTTACTCCTTTGGGGTGTTGTTCTTGGCCTCGCGCTGCCCCTCGCCCGCAGGCCGCTGACGACGACCTCGGTGCTGACGGCCACGGTTTTGGCGCCCCTCACCGCGGTTGCGATTTTGGGACTCGCCACCCCCTTCGTTGGCTTTTTGCTCGGGCTTATTCTCCGCTTTGGGCTCGCGCTTTTCACCGGAGGGCTCCTGTCGAGGCTCCTTTTGCTCTCCTCGGTGCTCTCCCTTTTCGCCTCGCTCGGGGCGGTTTTGACGACCCTTCGAGCGGTTCTTGCGCTTCTTGCGCTTCTGGTCGAAACGGGTGATGCTGTCCTCCTCGGCTCGGTAGTCGGGCTCCTCGGGCAGGTTCTCCTGCATTGCCTCGTCGATAAGCTGATTGACCTTTTCGCCCGCCTTGTTGATGGCCATGATCTCCTTCACGCGCTCAACGGGTAGCGTGACCAGGTTCGAGAGGGAATCTTTGCTGCTTGAGAAGGTCATCGTGCCGGCCATAATGTCGTTCTTGATGAAGTAGTAGTCGCCATCGAGGGCCTGCAACTCCTTCACGCGCGGGAAGACCTTGCGGGCATCGCTGTAGGTATCGTACTCATACATCAGGCAGCACTTGAGCTTCGAGCACTGTCCGGCCAACTTCAACGGGTTGAGCGAGAGCTCCTGGGCACGTGCGGCCTGTGTGGTAACGCTCGTAAAGCTTGAGATCCACGAGGCACAGCAGAGTTCGCGGCCGCAAGCCCCGAGACCACCGATGCGGCCGGCCTCCTGGCGGGCTCCGATCTGCTTCATCTCGATACGGATATGGAAGCGCTCGGCAAACACCTTGATCAGTTCGCGGAAATCGACACGCTCGTCAGCAATGTAGTAGAAGATCGCCTTGATCTTGTCGCCCTGGTACTCCACATCGCCAATCTTCATATCGAGTCCCATGTCGGCCGCAATCTGGCGAGCCGCAATCATCGTCTCGTGCTCTAAAGCAATTGCCTCCTGCCAACGCTCGATATCATAGGGCTTGGCCTTGCGGTAGATCTTCTTGAATTCGCCGTTCTGGGGTGAGAAACCCACGCGGCGCATCTGACGGACCACCATATCGCCCGTCAGCGAGATAATGCCCACATCGTGGCCGGGCGAAGCCTCCACCGCCACAATATCGCCCCGCTTGAGGTCGAGGCCATTGACATTCTGGTAGTAGGAGCGACGCGTATTCTTGAACCGTACCTCGAAAATATCGTTTTCGGCATGGTCGGGATAACCCGCTGTCCACTGCGTTTCGTGGAGCTTGAAGCACCCTTCGCTGGGGATCGCCTCGAGCTCCGTACCGCAGTCGCAGAAGGAGCAACCACGCCCGATCTCGGGCTTATGACGGCAACTCTTGTCGTTGGTAAAGAAATCCATTGTAAAAAATTTTCGTAAAGATAAGGCTTTTTTTCTTAAAAAGAAAATTCACAGCCCCTTTAACTCATCGTTTTTTTCAGGAGCCGCATGCGCCTGAAGATACGCCAGATCATCAACACACCGGCTGTGGTGAGCCCGACCGTATAGCCCAGAATCAATCCCGAGGGGCCCATGCCGAGTGTAAAGCCGAAGAGATAGCCCACGGGCAGGTTCAGTACAATGTAGGCCAAAAAGGCGATGGGCATGATCACCTTCACATCCTGCAGACCGCGCAATACCCCCACCGAGATATTCTGAATACCGTCCGAAAGCTGGAAGAGGGCGATAAAAAGCATCATTTGGGCCGTCAGTTCGATCACCTCCCGGTTCTCGGTGAAGAGGTGGGCAATGGGGTAGCGCAACAGGATAAAGAGCAGGGCGGCCAGGGCATTCCAGGCGATGGCCAGGTGGTAGGAGCTCTTGGCTGCCAGGGTGATCTCGTTAAGGTCGCGGCGGCCGTAGCTGTGGGAGATACGGATCGTAACGGCAGCTCCTACGGCCATCACGATATTGAAGGCGGTGTTGGCCATCGTCAGGGTGATCTGATTGGCCGAGATAGCCACCGTGGAGAACCATCCCATCATGATTCCCGTAATGACAAAGGCCGAGGACTCCAAGAATACCTGAATCGAGATCGGGAAACCGATCCGCAGCA
Source organism: uncultured Alistipes sp. (assembly GCA_964600455.1). Classification (GTDB taxonomy): domain Bacteria; phylum Bacteroidota; class Bacteroidia; order Bacteroidales; family Rikenellaceae; genus Alistipes. The sequence continues at coordinate 4,687 of CAZRJU010000067.1, forward strand.
GGGTTTTGAAGTCCTCCCACCGGCGACGCAAAAGGCGGAAGTGCTCGAAGTAGATGCGGTAGCGGCGGTGCAGGAACATGTAACCAAACATCATAAGGGGCATCAGCACGCGCGAGAGGAAGGTGGCCAGACCGGCACCCTCGGCACCCATCTCCCGAAAGCCCCACACACCAAAGATAAAGAACCAGTTTAGGAGGATGTTCAGCAGGTTGCAGAGGATGGTGGCGATCATCTGGGCCTGCGTATTGCCCAACCCCTCCAAGAACTGCTTGGAGGCGAAGAAGAGCATCGTGAAGGGCATGCTCAGGGTCAGGTAACGGTAGTAGGGGATCGCCATGTCGACCACCTCGACGGGTTGCCCCATGTAGTAGAGGAGCGGCTCGGCCACGTAGAGCAGCAGGGCCGATGCCAATCCGATAAGCAGATAGAGCGAGATGCCCGACTGAAAGAGCTCGGCCGAGCGGCGAATCTTGCGTTGGGCGTAGAGCTCTCCAATGAGGGGTGTCAGACCGAAACTCAGGCCGATGGCGGCAATAAAGACCAAAAAGAATACCGAGTTGCCGAACGATACGGCCGCCAAGGGGAGGGGATCCTCTCCCCCGTAGCGCCCTACCATGACGTTGTCGGCAAACTGCACCATGATCTGCCCCAGTTGGCTCAAGACTACCGGGATGGCCAGACCGAGAGTGGCGGCATATTGTTGTTTGTATAGTTTGAAATCGTACATAGGGCGACAAAGATACAAAAAAAGTGCGAGATACGACCTCCGGTGCCCCACTTTTGGCGGACTACTTCGGCCACTCGCCAATCTCCATGTCGCGGATGTCGCTCCCGTCGATCACAAAGCGCAAAGCAGTACGCACCTTGTGGAAACCATAGCGCCCCGCAGCTCCGGGATTGAGGTGCAGGAGTTCGTAGATCGGATCGTAGATCACCTTCAGGATGTGGCTGTGGCCTGCGATAAAGAGCTTGGGGCGCCGCTCGGCCAGACGGGCGGCAATGCCCGGGGCGTAGTGGCGCGGGTAGCCTCCGATGTGGGTCATCATCACCTCCACCTCCTCGCAACGAAACGTGAGGAGGGGTGGGTAGGTGTAGCGTGTCGCTCCTCCGTCGATATTGCCGTAGACCGCCTTGAGGGGCTTGAATACGGCGATCTCGCGGGCCAACTCCGGAGAGCCGATGTCGCCTGCATGCCAGATCTCGTCGACCCCTTGCAGGAAGTTGCGCAACAGCTCATCGAACGTGCCGTGTGTGTCGGAAATAACCCCGATGCGTTTCATGCGTTTCTTGTCGGTTTTAGTATTTCCCCTGCCAGAGTTCTTGGATGCGTTGGGCAATCTTGGCTTCGGCTGCATTGCCCGTTTCGGGTTCGTAGAAACGGGTGCCCGAGAGCCCCTCGGGTAGGAACTCCTGCTCGACAAAATGGCCGGCAAAGTCGTGGGCATACTTGTAGTCGCGGCCATAGCCCGCCTCCTCCATCAATCGGGTGGGGGCGTTGCGCAGGTGGAGCGGTACGGGGCGGTTGGTTGTGTCGTGCTCCATCTGTTGGAGGGCACGGTTGATCGCCATGTAGGCCGTATTGCTCTTGGGGGAGGTGGCTAAATAGATCGTAGTCTCGGCCAGCGGTATCCGCGCCTCGGGCATGCCGATCTTATGCACCGTATCGAAACAGGCATTGGCCAAAAGCAGGGCATTGGGGTTGGCTAACCCAATATCCTCGCTGGCTAAGATCATCAGGCGGCGGGCGATGAAGCGCGGCTCCTCCCCTCCGGCCAACATGCGGGCCAAGTAGTAGATCGCGGCGTTGGGGTCGCTGCCTCGCACCGACTTGATGAAGGCCGAGATTACGTCGTAGTGTTGTTCGCCATTCTTGTCGTAGAGGGCGATGTTCTGTTGCAGACAGGCGGTAACGTAGTCATCCGTGATGGTGATCTTGCCGGGCGATGCTCCGGCAATGATGTCCAGAATATTGAGCAACTTACGGGCATCCCCACCCGAGAAGGTGAAGAGGGCTTCGCGCTCCACCACCTCCACTTCGCGGTCGGCCAACCCCTGGGGGCTCTTCAGAGCACGCTCCAAGAGTTCGTTCAATTCGCTCGGCTCCATCGGCTTGAGGGTGTAGACCTGGCAGCGACTCAAGAGCGGGGAGATCACCTCGAAGGAGGGGTTCTCGGTGGTGGCGCCGATCAGCGTAACCACCCCTTGTTCCACGGCCCCTAAGAGTGAATCCTGCTGGCTCTTGTTGAAACGGTGGATCTCGTCGATAAAGAGAAAGGGCGGTTGGGAGTTGAAGAACTGGCGGCGTTTGGCCTGCTCGATCACCTCCCGCACCTCCTTCACACCGGAGGTTACGGCCGAGAGGGTAAAGAGCGGGCGTTCGAGTTGTGCGGCCACCAGACGGGCCAACGTGGTTTTTCCTACTCCCGGAGGCCCCCAGAGAATAAACGAGGGGATGTTGCCCGTCTCCAAAAACTTACGGAACACACCCTGCTCTCCGATCAGGTGTTGCTGACCGATGTACTCTTCAAGGCGCTGAGGGCGCAATCTCTCTGCTAAAGGTGCTGCCATGTGTTGCTGCAAAAAAGGGATATTTCAATAACCGAACAAAGATACAAACTTTTTGTCAAATCCGCAACCCGGGCTCCGGTCGGGAGTTGCGCGAATGGGGGAAAATCCCTATCTTTGTCCCCCGATGAAGCCCGAAATTGCATACGCCCCGCTCTCGGATAGCCGTCTGATCGATTGGCTGCGCCTTCCGCTCACTCTGCTGGTGCTCTTTAACCACACGCATCTGTTCCCGGAGGCGAAGAGTGTGGGAATCACGTTGGCTCATACTCCGATCTTTCATACGCTCTACCATCTCTTCTCGCTTCATCTTTCCTACCTGACCGTTCCGCTCTTCTTCCTCTTCTCGGGCTACCTCTTCTTTCGGGACGCCGAACCGATGCGGGAGGGGTTGTGGCGCGAGAAACTCGGACGCCGCGGTCGTACGTTGTTGCTGCCTTACCTGTTGTGGAATCTGCTCACGTTGATCGCATTGGCTTTTGGAGAGCACCTCTTTGGCGGGCTTCAGAACGGCCATCATCTTGCGGTGTCGGAGTACTCTTTCGAGGATTGGCTCTCGGCCTTCTGGATCACGGCGAAGAGCAGCTACTCGCCCATCTGTCCGCCGCTTTGGTATATGCGCGATTTGATGTTGGTCATGCTTCTCTCCGTGCCGCTCTATCCGCTTCTGAAGCGGACGGGATTTCTGCTCCCGGCCCTTTTTGGAGCAGCCTGGGTGGCCACCTCCTACAACTATGCCCCGATCAACGGCTTCAGCCTGATCGCCCTCTTCTTCTTTATGCTTGGTGCATCTTTTGCCATCCGAAGGGTGAGTTTTGCCCCTCTCTTTGCATCGCTGCGGTGGCCGGCCACGGTGGGCTATTTGCTCCTGCTGGCACTGCTCTTTTTCTTCGGCGGGTATGGCGATTGGGTGGGATCGCTCTTTAATTTGTCGGTGATTTTCGGCGTTGTAGCCCTGGGTGGTTGGGCAGCCCGCCTCTTGGAGCGGAGCAAGCACTCTGCACCGACCTCGTGGGCAGCTTTGAGTTTCTTTATCTATGCGGCCCACTACTACCTGTTGTTGCTTCTCCTGCGCCTCTCGTTGCGCCTGCTGCATCCCGAGGACGATTGGGCCATCACGCTCCTCTATTTGGCTCTTCCCATCACTACAGCCCTCTTGCTTACGGCAATTTATCGGCTTTTGCGCTGCCTGACTCCTTCGCTTTTGGCCCTTCTGACCGGGGCGCGCAACAAAAAAACAGCCTGACCGAAAACGCTTGTCGGCCAGGCTGCATATAGCTCTATCTTCCGAATTTTAATAGGTCGAGAAGCGGTAGACGATCTTCTCGCAGTAGATCTCGCCCGGGTGAAGATCCGCCGAGGGGAACTCGGGACGGTTGGGGGCATCGGGGAAGTTTTGGCACTCGATGGCCACTCCGCCATAATCCTCATAGCGGCCTCCCGATTTCGAGCGGGGACACCCTCCTGCCAGGCCGTTGGCCGTGTAGATCACGACACCGGGCTGCGAAGAGAGGATCTCCATCGTGCGCCCCGTCTTGGGGCTGCGCAGCAGACCTACGGGCTTCAGGATATGCTTCTCCCACCCGGCAACGGCCCATACGTGGTCGTAGCCGCCGTAGTCGGCAATGTGGTTGAAGGGGGCGTTGATCCCCTCGCGCAGGGTGCGCGGTAAGCGGAAATCCATGGCCGTATCGGCCACATCCAGAAGGCGGCCCGAGGGCAACTGCCGATCGTTCATCTCCAGGGCGTGGGTGGCATGAAGCTGCAACTCGTGGTCGAGTACCGAGCCGGCACTCTCGCCCTCGAGGTTGACGTAGAGGTGGTTGGTCAGGTTGACAACCGTCGTGCGGTCGGTAGCGGCGTGATAGGTGATCTCAAGCGAGTTTTCATCGTCGAAATCGAAGATCGCCTCCACCTCCAAATTGCCCGGATAGTGTTGATCCCCATCGGGCGAGAGGTGACACATCACCACTCGATTCTCCTCCACGCGGCTCTCCCAAAGGGCATTGGCCAATCCGTTTGAACCTCCGTGCAGGTGGTG
>CAZRJU010000068.1:0-9068 GCA_964600455.1 uncultured Alistipes sp.
GTACCAACCACTTATCAAATTTCGCCCTCATCCTGCCATTATTACGCAAGTTCTTTGTATCTTTGCGCGCTACATAATAACGAAACGCTATGAACTTTAGAAAGTGTAATACGCTCCTGGGTTGGGTGGTCTTTGCCCTCTCGGCCTTGGTCTATCTGTTGACGATGGAGCCCTCGACGAGCCTGTGGGACTGCTCGGAGTTTATCGCCACCTCCTACAAACTGGAGGTGGGGCATCCGCCCGGGGCCCCGCTCTTTATGTTGTTGGCCCGCTTGGCAACGCTTCTGGCCCCCTCGACCCACTATGTGCCCCACATGGTCAATGCCTTGAACTGCATTGCCTCGGCCTTCACCATCCTCTTCCTCTTCTGGACGATCACCCACATCGGCTACCGCCTCGCCTCCCGTATGGGAGAACCCTCCGTAGGGGTGAAATGGGCTGTTCTGGGGGCCGGTGCGGTGGGTGCTTTGGCCTACACTTTCACCGATACGTTCTGGTTCTCGGCCGTGGAGGGCGAGGTCTATGCCCTCTCGTCGATGTTTACGGCCTTGGTGGTGTGGCTCATGCTGCGTTGGGAGCGCGAGGCCGATGAGCCGCATGCCAACCGTTGGCTGATTCTGATCGCCTACCTGATGGGACTCTCGATCGGTGTTCACCTCTTGAACCTGCTCACCATCCCCGCCTTGGTCTTCATCTACTACTTCCGCAAGGTGGAGGAGCCCTCGTGGCGCGGGCTGGGCTATGCCACGCTCCTCTCGTGCGCCATTTTGATCTTCCTGAACAACTTGGTGATCCCCTATACGGTCTACTTGGGGGCGATGGTCGACCTCTTCTTTGTCAATACCCTCTCGCTGCCGGTCAATAGCGGCATGGTCTTCTTCTCGCTGGCCCTCTTCGGGGGCTTGGCCTGGGGCGTGTGGTATACCCACCGCAAGGGGCATGTATGGCTGAATACGGCCCTGTTGGCCCTGACCGTGGTTTTGATCGGCTTCTCCTCCTACGCTACCGTTACGATCCGTGCTGCGGCCAATCCGCCGATGAACAGCAACAACCCGGATAACCCCTATGCGTTGCTGAGTTTGATCGGCCGTGACCAGTATGGCCAAAAGCCCCTCTTCTATGGGGCCTACTACTCGGCACCTCCCATCGACTACAACACCAAGACGGTCTACTACATCGGCGAAGATGGAAAATATAAGCCCGGCGAGGTGGTGGTCTCCACGGTGCACGATCCGCAGTTCATGCACCTCTTCCCCCGTATGTGGGATTCGCGCTACACGGATCGGGACTATAAGCCCTGGGCAGCCCATCGCACGCGCGAGGAGTTGGCCCGTGATGAGGCGGGCAACGTGATGCGCGGCGAGGATGGTCGTCCGCTCTATGAGACGGTACTCGACTATGGCCGCACGGTGCGCTATAACGACGGCGAGCGGATGCGTTCGGTCGTAGAGCCCACCTTCCGCGAGAACCTCAACTACTTCTTCACCTACCAGCTCAACTACATGTACTGGCGCTACTTCCTCTGGAACTTTGTGGGGCGCCAGAGCGATGTGCAGGCTACCCACGAGACGATCCTCGAGGGCAACTGGCGTTCGGGTTTTGATGCCCTTGACGGCCTCTATATCGGCCCGCAGCAGGAGGAGATCCTGCCGCGTGAGGTGCGCGAGAATCCCGGCCGCAACGCCTACTACTTCCTCCCCTTCATCTTAGGTCTGGTGGGCCTGGTCTATCAGCTCAACCGCGACTGGCGTAACTTCACGGTGGTCATGTGGCTCTTTATCATGATGGGTATCGCGTTGGTCTTCTACTTCAACACCTCGCCCTCGGAGCCGCGTGAGCGCGACTACATCTATGCCGGCTCCTTCTATGCCTTTGCCATCTGGATCGGTCTGGGTGTCTTGGCCCTGATGGAGGGCCTTGCCCGTCTGCTGCGCAAGGAGAACCGTGCGGTAGCCCTTCTGGCCACCCTGATCGGGGTCCTTGTGCCGGGAATCCTCTGTGCCGAGAACTGGGACGACCACGACCGTTCGGGCCGTACCTTTGCCCGCGATGTGGGGTGGAACTACCTGCAGGCCACCCTCCCCAACTCGATCATCATGAACTATGGCGACAACGACACCTTCCCCCTTTGGTTCAATCAGGAGGTGGATGGCGTGCGTTGCGATGTGCGCATCATGAACACCTCCTACTTGGGTGGAGAGTGGTATATCGACGAGATGAAGACTCGAGCCAACGAGGCTGCCGGTGTCCCCTTCTCGCTCGAAAGAGAGCACTACACCTATGCCAACGATATGCTCTTTGTCGACCCGCTGATCGACCGACCGGTGGAGCTTCAGCAGGCGATTGACTTTGTGCGAAACGACGATCCGCGCACGAAGATCCCCCTGATCGACGGCTCGGAGGCCAACTTCCTGCCGGCCCAGCTCTATGCCCTGCCGGTCAACAAGGAGAATGTCCTGAAGGCGGGAATCGTGAAGCCCGAGGAGGCCGATCTGATTGTCGACACGGTCTACTTCTCGATCAACAAACGCTCGATCAACAAGAGCGAGTTGATGCTTTTGGATCTCTTGGCCAACTTTAACTGGGAGCGTCCGCTCTACTTCACCCAGCCCTACATCCTGCAGGGACTGAGCCCCAAGGAGCAGTATGAGGATGGTACCTCGACCCCCTCGCTCATGGACTACCTCCAGTTCGATGGCTATGGCTACCGCTTTGTCCCGATCCTCACGCCCTATACCTCTTCGCGTGAGATCGGCCGCATCGACCCCGACTACGTCTATCCCCTCTTGATGGAGACCTTCCGCTATGGCAACCTCTCCGATGAGGGGGTCTATGTCGACCACTTTATCCAGTATAACCTCTCGGCCTCGAAGTCGCGCGAAGCCTTTGCCCGTGTGGCCAAGGAGTATATCCGCCGCGGGGAGACGGAGCGTGCCCTTGAACTGCTCGACGAGGGCCTCAAACGGCTGCCTACCCATAAGATCCGCTTCTCGGAGGCCAACACCTATCCCTTCATCGAGAGCTACTACGCGCTGGGTGAGATGGAGCGCGGCGATGCTCTCTTGCGGGAGTATGCCCAGTGCCTGATGGAGTATATCGACTACTACCTCGGCTTCGAGGGGATGCAGGCAACGATGGTGGAGGAGGTGCTGATCGACAAGTTGCAGTCGCTCGATATGCTCTACAGCCTGGCGGCCTATGCCGACCGTCGGGAGGTGGGCCGCGATCTGAATGTCTACTACCGTTCGTTGGGCTACTTGGATGAGGAGCTCTATAATTTTGGCGATCTTTAATCCCCTTTGAGAACCCGAGAGCAGGATGAAACGCCGTCGTAAACCCGCCTTTTCGGGCCATGTGGCCCTTGTCGTAGGGCTTCTGGCCCTGCTCTTCGCGTGCCGGGGTGTGGCGAAAGAGCCGCAAACAGAGGCCCCGGAGCCGCAGCCGCAGGTTGTGGTGGGAGCGGCCGATACGGCGGCCTACTTCCCCCTGATTCGGGGAAAGCGAGTGGCCCTTTTGGCCAACCATACGGCCCGTGTGGGGGAGTGTCACCTGGTCGATCTCTTGGTCGAGCGGGGGATTCGTCCCGTGGTGATCTTCTCGCCCGAACACGGCTTCCGTGGAGAGGCCGATGCCGGAGCGGAGGTGGCCGGTGGGGTGGATCCTAAAACCGGTATTCCGATCCGCTCGCTCTATGATGGTACTACGCGCCGTCCCTCCAACGAGGCGATGCATAGTTTCGACCTCCTGCTGGTCGATATGCAGGATGTGGGCGTGCGTTTCTATACCTATTATATAGCCATGCTCCGCATGATGGAGGCTGCGGCCGATTGCGATCGGGAGGTGATCATCTTGGATCGTCCCAACCCCCATGGTGGGGAGGTGGATGGCCCGATCCTCGACATGGAGCGCTATAAGTCGGGAGTGGGGGCGCTGCCAATCCCCGTGTTGCACGGCCTCACATTGGGCGAGATGGCCCTTATGGCCGTGGGTGAGGGGTGGACGCCGCCCTGCCGCCTGCGGGTTGTTTCGTGCCTTCACTATACCCACTCCACCCCTTGGTCGCTTGGGGTGGCCCCTTCGCCCAACCTTAAGCGGGATCGGGCTGTGGGGCACTATCCCTCGCTCTGCCTCTTTGAAGGGACGGTTTTGAGCATGGGACGTGGCACGGAGCACCCCTTCGAGTGCTTTGGCCATCCGGCCCTGAAGGGGATCGAGGGGTTTGATTTCGCCTTTACCCCGATCGACCGGCCGGGGGCCAACAACCCCCTCTACGAGGGTGAGGTGTGCTATGGCGTTGATCTGCGCAACAGAGAGCCGCTTCGGGGGCTGCATCTCGACTACGTGGTGCAAGCCTACCACGCTTTGGGCTTGGGCGAGGCCTTCTTCAACCCCTTCTTCGAGAAGCTGATCGGTACGGATCGCGTGCGGCGGATGATTCTCGAGGGCCGTTCGGCTGCCGAGATCGAGGCCTCGTGGCAGCCGGAGGTGGAGGCCTTCAAACAGCTGCGGGCCGGCTACCTGCTTTATGCCGAATAGTTTACATCTTTTGGAAAAACGATTTTTTTCGTTACCTTTGGGGCGATAACCAAAAAATCGTTCCATAATGAAACGCTATCTTTTTGCTTTTGCCATGCTGTTTGCTGCCCTTTTTGCAGGGTGCAGCGACAGCGAAACGGGAAATACAACACCTCCCGAACCCACGCCCGATGAGCTCTTTACGATCACCGTGCAGAATATCAAGGCGGTGATGGCCGAGGTGTCGGTCGATCCGAAGAACCCCAAGATGACCTACTACACCGACGTGCTGAACGATGCCGACTTTCAGCAGGCCATGGAGCGCGGTTTTGACGACTATTTGCAGTGGTACATCGCCAAACTGATGACCGACTACAGCCTCTCCTATAACGCGGTGATTGAGATGATTACCTCGCTGGGACATGAGGATTATACGCTCACGACGCTCCAGCCCGAGAGCCTCTATCATGCCGTGGCTGTGGGCATTGATGCCGACGGCTATGTGACGACCGAGGTGGTGAGCAAGGCCTTCACGACCGATAAGGCGGTCGTTTCGGAGAATCGCTTTGAGGTGCAGATCGCCCAAGAAAGCCACTTCGGGGCTGCCATTACGGTTACCCCCTCGAACGACGACAGCTACCTGGTAAGCGTCGAGCCGGCCATCATGCTTGAGGGCAAGAGCGACGAGGAGATCGCTTCGGAGATCATCAGCGGCGGCTTGGCCTGGGGCGGAATCGAGGATCTGCTCCACACGGGCCCCTATGCCTGGGAGGAGCAGGAGTGCAAGCCCGGCTGGGACTATGAGGTGGTGATCTTCGGCTACGAGAGCGGTCTGCCGACCACGCCCGTTCTGCGCATCCCCTTCTCCACCCTGGAGGCCGGTGATGCCGCGGCCTGCACCTTCGAGATGACGGCCGAGTTTTCCCCCTTCGATACCCACATCACCATCACCCCGTCGGATCGTACGGTGGTCTATATTGCCGATGTGATCGAGGAGGAGTATCTGCAAGCCCTCATTGCGGAGTTTGGCTCCGAGGAGCGGGCCATGGCCGAGAACGTAGCGGCGATGATCGATTTCTATGCCGGCGAGTTGGGGAGCCGTGCCGCCTCGGTCGACCTGATCACCACTACGGGAAGAGTGGCCTACAACATGACCCACAAGCCCGAGTGTGAATACCGCATCTGGGCCGCTGTGGTGGATCAGCATGGCGAGCTGCGGGCTCCGGTCTGTGTGGGTGAGAAGTTCCGTACTCCCGAGGAGCAGATTGCCGATGCTCATCTCACGCTCAAGGGGTGGACTTGCTACGATGGCGACGAACTCTACAAGGTGGATAAGGAGGCCTTTGCCGGTGCCAAGGGCTTTGCGGTGCTCTATGCCGAGGTGGAGCCCTCCGAGAGTGCTGCCGAATGGTACTACTATGCCGCCTATGGCGACCTCTCGGGCTACAGCCGCAAGACCTTGATCAACAACCTCTTGATTGCCCCCACCGAGAAGAATCTCACCGAGCAGTGGATTGTCTGCTACTGGGGTGTCAACACGATCTGGGGCATGGCTTTGGATGCTGAGGGCCACTATGGTGAGACCTTTACTGAGGTGGTGGAGCTCTCGAAGGAGACGGCTACGCCCGTTCCCGAGAATCTCTCCGCGCGGCTGCAGTATGAAAAGCCGCAGGTGGATCGTCGCGGCTTTCTGATCGCGCGGTAGGCCGATCGGATTTTGCAGCAGAAAAGAGGCTCACCTTTTTCGGGGTGAGCCTCTCTTGTTGTCTCTGTCGGAGGGCCGTGCGACTACCGCTTATAGGAGCGGATCGGGGCCATCGGAAGTTGACGGCGGGGAGCTTCGGGGTTACCGACGGCCTTGAGGTCGTGCACGCGTGCAGCCGGGCCACGGTGCAGCGGGGTGTGGAGCACCGTGGGGGCCGAATAGCTGCTACTCGGACGGTCAATCGTAAACTTCACCAAGTTGTACTCCTCGCCCTCAAGGGTAAAGTAGTTGCCGTTGATCAGGCTCGTATAGCCCATCGCCTGGAAGTCGTAGGTGGCGCCTCCATACTCGAAGATCTGGGCAAACATGCTCAGGTGGGTGCCGCTGCAGCGACCCTCGTAGAAGGTACCGTCGTAGCCGCCCAGCATGCCTAACTCACCAGCGTAGAAGAAGTAGCCGTTCAAGACGATGATGTGCTCCTCGCCCTGGATCTCCTTCACACCCAGCATCTGGGCACCCTGGATCGAGATACGGCCCGTCTCGGGGATGAAGCGTGCCTCGAAGGGGAACTCCTCGGAGATGTCGCTCATCGACCAACCGTAGATCTTGTAGCTGCGGTTGACGGTGAGGGGCTCGATGCGCAGCGTGTAGCTCTTGCGCGTGTAGTAGTCCTCGGTCGACTGTCCCGTAACGACCCACTCGCCCAAGAAGGCCGAGTAGGCTGCCGTCGGCTCACCTCCGCCATAGAGGGCTTCGGTGGTAGCCCGTTGGTAGCCGCAGTAGAGCTTGTCGCGGTGGGGGATCACCAGCAGGTAGCAGTATTCGGTCTCGGGCTCGAAGTTGTTGTAGAGGCCCGAGAGGTAGCCATTGGTGGCAAGCAACTCATGCTCCTCCTGCGGGAGGGGCTCGATGAAGTCGCCGAGCTTCTCGATCACCTCCCGGGTGGGGTTTTGGGCGAACTCCTCCAAGGTGGTACCGGCAGCGGCCATCGCCTCATTCACACGGCCCATCTCATCGAAGATGGCCCACATCTCCACCTCGAGCGAATCGAAGTAGTAGGGGACAACCTCCACGTAGAAGGTGTCGTAGGCATGTACACCCAAGAGATCGCGCTCGTAGGGCTTCAGCGTAACCGCGATCTCGGGCGTAACATCCTTCGAGCACACGGGATGCTCCTGGAGGAAGAGGTCGCCGTTGATGTCCACACCCAGAATGCCGAGCATATACTCCGTGCCGTGGTTCACACTCCAGGCGTCGGTGTAGGTGTTGGCCACGGGCCAACCATACTCATAGAGGTAGTTCATCATCCCCTCGGGGCCATCCTTCTCGCGCTTCTCGTCCCAGGAGCTCTTGGTTACCATGTTGTAGAAGAAGAAGACCACGTTTTCGGGACACTCCATGCGTACGCGGATGTTCGAGGTAGAGACATCCTCCCACTTGACGGTGATCTGCTCGGTGGAGCTTCCGGCCGGTTCGGTGGTCATATCCACGGCACACGCCTCGCTCAGGAACTCCGTACCCTCGCTGTTCGTGAGGGCCATCATGGCGTAGTAGCGCTTGCCGCCCACGATCGTGGCGATGTAGGGGGCATACCACTCGTTCTTGTCGCCGGCCGACCAGGTGATCTCCTTCGAGCCTTGGTCGATAAAGCCGTAGCTGATGAGGATGTTCTTCAGGAAACTGTCGTAGTTGAACTCCTCGCCATCCACAGCCTGCTGCGAACGCAACTGATACTCAAACTGTTCGGCAGGGAAGTAGGCGTGGAGGTAGTGGGCGTCGGCCTGCTCCTCGGGCAGCACTACGTGGTAGCTGAAGCTGCGTTTGGTGGCCTCGCCGCGGCGCAACATCTTAGTCGAGGGCTGCGTCTTGAAGGTGAGGGTGGCCGGCTGGCTGAGCTCTCCTGCGTTATCCACGGCCAAGCCATAGAGGCAGTATTCGCGCTCGGGCATCAGGTTCTCGAAGCGGAGCTGTTGGGGCTCCTCGGAGGGGGTGATCTGCTTGCCTAAGCCAAAGATCGTCTCGGCATCGGGGGCCCTCTCCTCGGCCGGCAGGCAGTAGACGGCAGCCCGCACGGCATGGGCGGTTGTAACGCTCACCTCGACCTCCTCTTCGCCCACAACGCTCAGCTCGAGGGCGATGGTCGGCTCACTCGAGGGCGGTGTAGGGTCGTCGCTCTTCTTTGAGTCGGTGCATCCCACCACCAACATCAAGAGTGGGAGCAGTAATAAACGGTAGAAATTCATGAAATAAACCAGTAGTTTGAATTGCAAAAAAAAGATGGGGCTACTCAACATCGGTGTTGGGCGCCCCATTTACTCAACTTCCCAAGTTGTTTATTCGGGCTGAATAGCCTCGCTGGGGCAAACGCCTGCGCACGTACCGCAGTCGATGCACTTGTCGGGGTCGATAACATAGATGTCACCGGCCGAGATAGCCTCTACGGGGCACTCGCTGATGCAGCTGCCGCATGCAACGCACGAATCGGAAATTTTGTAAGCCATAATCTTAAAGTTTAGTTTGTAAGTAATGTGTGTACAAAGATAGAACATTATTTGATAAAATCAAAACCTGTGTAAGGAATTAACGCATCGGGGATGCGAATTCCCTCTTCGGTCTGATTGTTCTCGAGCAGGGCCGCCACGATGCGGGGCAGGGCCAACGAAGAGCCGTTCAAGGTGTGTGCCAACTGCGTCTTTTTCTTCTCGTCGCGGTAGCGGAGCTTGAGGCGGTTGGCCTGGAAGCTCTCGAAGTTCGAGACGGAGGATACCTCCAACCAACGCTTCTGGGCCTCGGAGTAGACCTCAAAGTCGTAGGTCAGGGCCGAGGTGAACGACATATCGCCGCCGCA
>CAZRJU010000069.1:0-9001 GCA_964600455.1 uncultured Alistipes sp.
GCCATCACGCTGGCCGAGGGAATCCTTCGGGAGGTGGAGCGCAAAACAGGATGGGTCAACGAGCCATCAAAGGATCCCCAACCGATCTTCATTCGCTCTCTGCGCGAGGGGATGGTACCCGGCATCCACACCGTGGAGTACACCTCGGAGGATGACTGCCTCACCCTGCGCCACGAGATCAAACACCGCCGCACACTGGCCGAAGGGGCCGTCATTGCAGCCGAGTTCCTCTGCGGCCGCAAGGGCATCTACTCGATGGAGGATTTATTGAAGATCTAAAGCACCAAAAGACGTGAAGAACTTTTTGAAAAACCGTTGGGTGGGCTTCACCCTGTGGACCCTGCTCTACCTGCTTTGGTTTGTTGTCTGGACAGGCAACCTCTGGTTGATTGTGGGCGTGGTGGTCATCTACGACCTCTACTTCACCCGCTTTATCTACCGCTACATCGGACGCCGCAACGAGGAGTGGTGCCAAAAGAGCCCCACCTGGAAGTTTATCTACGAGTGGCTCAATGCCATTGTATTTGCCACGGTGGTTGCCTCGCTGATCCACATCTTCTTCTTCCAGATGTATGTGATCCCCACCTCCTCGATGGAGAAATCGCTCCTGGTGGGCGACTACCTCTACGTGAGCAAGGCAGCCTACGGGCCCAAGATGCCCAACACCCCCTTAGCCTTCCCCTTTGTTCACCACACGATGCCCTTCTCCACAACCAAGAAGTCCTACTCGGAGTGCATCCGTTGGCCCTACCACCGCCTCAAGGGGCTGGGCCAGGTGAAGCGAGGCGATGCCATTGTCTTTAACTTTCCGGCCGGCGACACGGTACTGCTCGAACAGCAGAACGTAACCTACTACGACATCCTGCGCAACTACCAGGAGCGCTACGGTGCTCAGGAGGGGCGCCGCCGCCTCAACGCCGACTATACGGTCATCGTCCGACCGGTGGATAAGCGAGAGCACTACATCAAACGCTGCATTGCCCTGCCGGGCGATACGCTCAAGATTCGCCGTCAGGAGATCTTTATCAACGGCCAAAAACAGGAGGCTCCACAGCACCGCCAGTTCTTCTACACGGTCAAATGCGACCGCAAACTCAGCGACTATGCCCTCGCCCGCTTAGGGATCACCGAGTACGACTACAACCCCTCGCTCAACCTCTACTACATGGCTCTGAGCGATGAGGCTGCGGCAGAGTTGGCTTCCCTAAAGAGTGTGGCCGCCGTGGAGCGCTATGAGGAGCAGGGTAGTTCCGTGGCGGTCTATCCCCACGACGGACGCGAGGGGTGGAATGCCGACAACTACGGCCCGATCTGGATCCCCAAGCGAGGGGCCACCGTGGAGCTCACCCCCGAGAATCTGCCCCTCTACGAGCGGGTGATCCGCACCTATGAGGGCAACACCTTGGAGGTGGAGGCGGATGGCACGATCCGAATCAACGGCGAGCCGACCAACCACTACACCTTCCGCATGGACTACTATTGGGCCATGGGCGACAACCGCCACAACTCGGCCGACAGCCGTTTCTGGGGCTTCGTGCCGGAAGATCATGTGGTGGGCAAGGCCTCCTTTGTGTGGCTCTCGCTCGACCCCGCAGGCTCTTTCCCGTCAAATATCCGCTGGGATCGCATGTTCCGCAGCGTCAAAAACCTCTAAAGACCGTGGCCACCGACAGCTATCTCACCATTGCCCGACCGGCCGAGGCCTATAACCGCGAGCGCAGCAGCAAGTTCCTCTCCTATGCCTATCCGGTGGAGAGCGAGGAGGAGATCCGCGAGGCGTTGGAGGCGTTGCGCAAACGCTACTTCGATGCCACCCATCACTGCTACGCCTGGCGTTTGGGGCCCGAAGGCGAGAGTTTCCGTGCCAACGACGACGGCGAGCCCTCGGGAACAGCCGGCCGTCCCATCTTGGGGCAGATGCTCTCGGCCGGGGTAACCAACTGCTTAGTGGTTGTGGTACGCTATTTTGGTGGCACGAAGTTGGGTGTGCCGGGACTGATTGCCGCCTATAAGGAGGCTACGCAGGAGGTACTGGCCGCCAGTGAGATCATCGAGCGCACGGTCGACGACCTGATCACGGTCTACTTCCCCTATGTGGTCATGAACGACATCATGCGCATTGTTAAGGAGGAGCAGCCCCGCATCGAGGAGCAGCTCTTCGACAACCTCTGCACCATACGCCTGAGGATTCGCCGTTCGCTCTCCGAACGGCTGATCGGACGGCTAAGCAAGGTGGAGGGGGCAACCCTTGAACAAGCCTAAAGAGTAAGATGAGCGAGATCTATATTAAAGGGGCGCGGGTACACAACCTCAAAAATATCGAGTTACACATCCCGCACAATACCCTCACCGTAATTACGGGACTCTCCGGATCGGGAAAGTCAACCTTGGCCTTCGACACCATCTTTGCCGAGGGGCAACGCCGCTATGTGGAGAGCCTCTCGGCCTATGCCCGCCAGTTTTTAGGTCGAGTAACCAAACCCGATGTGGATCTGATCGAGGGGATCGCCCCTGCCATTGCCATCGAGCAGAAGGTCTCGACACGCAATCCCCGATCGACCGTGGGGACCACAACCGAGATCTACGACTACCTCAAGCTCCTCTTTGCCCGCATCGGCCGCACCTACTCCCCCCTTTCGGGTGATGAGGTACGCTGCTACGAGCCCGATGATGTGGTGGAAGAGATCCTTCGCTACAAGGCCGGTAGCCGCCTGCATATCCTCTCACCGATCCGGCTGCACGAGCGGGAGACGCTGATCGAGGTGCTCACCCGCCGCTTGGGCGAGGGTATTCTGCGCCTCTACGACGGAGAGCGCGTGCAGCTTATCGAGGAGTTTATTCCCGAGGCCGACCGCCGAGGGGCTGAGGGGCTCTACTGGGTGGTCGACCGCCTGAAGCTCACCTTCGACGAGGAGCAACTGAGCCGTCTGCGAGGATCGGTAGCACGGGCCTACAGCCTCAGCAACGGCCATTGCAGCCTGCTCCTCGAAGAGCAGTTGAGCCACTTCTCGCTCCACTTCGAGGCCGACGGCATCACCTTCGAGAAGCCCACCGAACACCTCTTTAGTTTCAACAACCCACTGGGAGCCTGCCCCTTGTGCGAGGGCTATGGCAAGGTAACGGGCATTGACGAAGATCTGGTGGTTCCCGACAAATCGAAGACCATCTACGAAGATGCCATCGCCTGCTGGCGCGGAGAGACCATGCGCCGTTGGAAGGATGCATTGGTCGCCTCGGCCTCCTATTTCAATTTCCCGATTCACACCCCCTGGCACGAACTCAGCGAGAGCCAACGCCGGCTTATCTGGCGGGGTAACGAATACTTCCACGGGTTGGACGACTTCTTCCGCTACATCGACAAGGAGCGCCACAAGATCCAGTTCCGCGTGATGAAGGCCCGCTATACGGGCAAAACCCTCTGCCCCGAGTGTGGGGGTGAGCGCCTGCGCAAGGAGGCCCTCTATGTACGGGTAGGCGGCAAACGGATCACCGAGTTGGTGCGTATGCCCATTGACGAACTGATCACCTTCTTCAAGAGTTGGCAACCCGACTCTTTTGACCTAAAGCGTGGGGAGCGCATCCTCACCGAGATTCGCACACGTCTGAGCTACCTAAGCGATGTAGGGTTGGGTTACCTGACCCTCGACCGCTTAGCCTCAACCCTCTCGGGAGGCGAGAGCCAGCGCATCAACTTAGCCACCTCATTGGGCAGTTCGTTGGTCGGTTCGCTCTACATCCTCGACGAGCCCTCGATCGGCCTCCATCCGCGCGATACGGAGCGCTTGGTGAAGGTGCTCAAAGGGTTGCGCGACATCGGCAATACGGTGATCGTCGTCGAACACGAGGAGGAGGTGATCCGGGCGGCAGACTACCTGGTCGACATCGGCCCGCGGGCCGGCGAACATGGTGGCGAGGTGGTCTTTAGCGGCCCCTACGACGAGCTCTTCACCCGTGGCGAGGGGCTGACGGCCGACTACCTGAGCGGTCGTCGCTCCCTGGAGGTGCCCGCCATACGCAACACCTTCAGCCACAAGATCCGCATTGTGGGGGCACGAGAAAACAACCTGAAGAATATCGACGTGGAGCTTCCGCTCGGGGTGATCTGCTGCCTGACGGGGGTCAGTGGCTCGGGGAAATCCTCTCTGGTGAAGGGGATTCTCTATCCGGCCCTGAGGCGTCTGTTACACGATGCCGGCAGCAAGCCCGGCGATTTCGACCGCTTGGAGGGGGATCTTTCGCTCCTCAAGGCGGTGGAGTTGGTGGATCAAAATCCGATCGGCAAATCCTCGCGCTCGAATCCCGTCACCTACCTGAAGGCCTACGACGAGATCCGCAAACTCTTTGCCGAGCAGCCCTATGCCCGCCACTCGGCCATCCAGCCGGCTCACTTCTCGTTCAACATGGCGGGAGGTCGCTGTGAGGAGTGCCAAGGCGAGGGTACGATCAAGGTCGGTATGCAGTTTATGGCCGACGTTACGCTGGTCTGCGAGGCGTGTGGCGGCAAACGTTTCAAGGATGAGATCTTGGAGGTACGCTACCACGGGAAGAACATTGCCGATGTGCTTGAGATGAGTGTCGATGAGGCGATCCGTTTCTTTGGTGAGGATACGAAGAGTGCTACTTGTCGTCGCATCATCGAACGGTTGCAACCCTTGCAGGATGTGGGATTGGGGTATGTGCGTTTGGGGCAATCCTCCTCAACACTCTCGGGCGGCGAGAGCCAGCGCGTGAAGTTGGCTTCGTTCCTGGCCAAAGAGGCTGACGGCGGCTCGATCCTCTTCCTCTTCGATGAGCCGACCACAGGCCTCCACTTCCACGACATCAAGAAGCTCCTCTCCTCGCTCAGAGCATTGGTGGAGAAGGGCCATTCGGTCATCATCGTGGAACACAATCTGGAGGTGATACGCTCGGCCGACTGGGTGATCGACTTGGGCCCCGAGGCCGGTGATCGCGGTGGCGAGGTACTCTTTTCCGGTACTCCCGAGGAGTTGGCCGAGTGTCCCGAAAGCCACACCGGCACCTTCCTTAAATTAAGAGATAAGCAGCAATAGCCATGGAGTTCTACACCTACACCCTGCCCAACGGTATTCGCGGCATCCATCGCGTGGTCAAAGGGGGCGTCACCCGCTGTGCCCTCTGCATCAATGCCGGCAGCCGCGATGAAACCCCTAAGGAGTATGGTCTGGCCCACTTTACCGAGCACGGCCTCTTCAAGGGAACCGAGCACCGCAAGGCCTATCAGGTGAATTGCCGCTTAGAGAACCTCGGTGGAGAGCTCAATGCCTTCACCACCAAGGAGGATACGACGATCCATGCCACCACCCTCAAGGGCGATTTTCGCAAGGCACTCGAACTGGTGGCCGACATCGCCTTTCACTCCACCTTTCCCAACCATGAGTTGCAAAAAGAGCGCGAGGTGATCTTCGACGAGATCAACACCTACAAGGACTCGCCCGCCGAGATGATCTACGACAACTTCGAGGATCTGCTCTTCGCAGAGTCGGAGTTGGGCCACAATATTCTGGGGCGAAAGGAGCGTATCCGCCACTTCGATCAGGCGGCCTGCCTGAGCTTTGTCGAGCGCACCCACACCACCGACCAGATGGTACTCTCGACGATCGGCAACCTGCACCCCAAGCGGGTAGAGGCGGCTGCACTACGCTACTTCGGCCAGAAGAGTGCCACCACGCGAGGCTTCGAGCGCCAAAGTCCGGGGCCCTACACCCCCTTTGACCTCAACCTGAACAAGCATACCCACCAGACCCACTGCATCATCGGCACACGGGCCTACTCGATCGACCAAAAGGGGCGACTTCCCCTGGGGTTGGCGGTCAATATTCTGGGAGGCCCGTCGGCCAATTCGCGCCTCAACCTCACCTTGCGCGAGAAGTATGGCCTGAGCTACACGGTGGAGGCCAACTACACCCCCTATGGGGATACGGGCATGGTAACCATCTACTTCAGTTCGGATCACGACAATGCCGAGCGCTGCTCGGAACTGATCCACGGCGAGATTGAGCGCCTCTGCCGCCAGCCCCTCACCGAGAGGCAACTCTCGATGGCCAAGCGGCAGTTTATCGCCCAGTTGGCAATCTCGATGGAGAGCAACGAGGGCTATATGCTCGGCATTGGCAAGAGCCTCTTGTGCCACCGCGAGGTGGATACCATGGAGGAGGTCTATAAGAAGGTGGAGGCACTGAAGGCCTCGGATCTGACCCGGGCCATGGAGGAGTGTTTCGCCCGCACCTCACGCCTGATCTACCGATAATCCTTTGAAAAACAACGCCCAAGGCATGGACAAACTCGAAAAATACATCCACGACCACACCTCGCCCGAAGCCCCTCTGCTGGAGGAGTTGGATCGGGCTACCCACCACCGCATGGTGGCTCCGCGCATGATCTCGGGCCATATCCAGGGAAAGTTCCTGGAGCTATTGATGGCCCTTCTCAAGCCGCAACGTGTGCTCGAGATCGGCACCTTCACCGGCTATTCGGCCCTCTCGATTGCCGCCGGGTTGGGAGAGGGGGCACGGCTCGATACCTTTGAAGTGGATGACGAACAGCGCGACTTCATTCAGCACTTTTTCGATCGTTCGGAGCACGGCCACAAGATCCGCCTCCACATCGGCTCGGCCTTAGAGTTGGTCCCCCGCCTGGGAGAGTGCTACGACGTGGTCTTTGTCGATGGCGACAAACGCGAATACCCCGCCTATCTACGGATGCTCTTAGGGGATGATGGGGGAGTGCCGCTCGTGAAATCGGGTTCGCTGATCATTGCCGACAACATTCTCTGGTATGGCAAGGTTACTGCACCCACCCACCACGGCGACCACCACACCGAAGCACTCAAAGTCTTCAATCGGATGGTGGTGGAGGATTCCCGCCTGGAGAACGTGATCCTCCCCTTACGCGACGGACTGAACCTTATTCGCATAAAATAACCTCTTCGCATGAAAAAACTACTCAAGAACCTGGGTATCTGGATCCTGATCGCCATGGTGATCGGCGTGATCGTCGGAGCGCTGATGGGCCCCTCGGCCTCCATCTTTGCCCCGCTCGGCAGCCTCTTTATCCAACTCATCAAGATGCTTGTGATCCCCTTGGTGGCCGTCTCGATCATCTCGGGAGCTGCCACATTGGGCGACTCGAAATCGGCCGGCCGCATCGGTCTGATCAGTATCAGCTACATCCTGCTCACCACATTGATCGCCGTGCTGATCGCCATTGGGGCAGGTGAACTCTTCCGCCCGGGTGAAGGGCTCGATGCAAGCCGCCTGGCCGGCCTGATTGCCAATCCGGCAGATGCCGGCACGGCTCCCTCGCTCTCCTTCTGGGAGACCATTATCGGGATGATCCCCGAAAACCCGATTCAGGCACTTGCCAAAGGCGATATTCTGCAAATCATTGTCTTTGGTCTCTTCCTCGGCTTCGGTATCTCGACCCTTCAGAGCGAAAAGCGTCTGCGTGTGGTTAACGGGCTGAACTACCTGCTGGAGGCATTGATCTGGTGTATTGAGAAGGTGATGTTCGTGGCTCCGATCGGCGTCTTCGGTCTGATGGCCGATGCTACGGGAAGCTTCGGATTCAATATTCTCTTGCAGATTGCCAACCTGCTCTGGGTCAATCTGCTGGCCGTGCTGCTCATGTGGCTGGGGATCTATCCGCTCACGCTGTTGCTCTTCTCGCGCATCCGCATCAAGGATTTCTTCCGTGCCATGCTGAAGCCTCAGCTGATCGCCTTCTCAACGGCCTCGTCGATGGCCACACTGCCGGTCAATATGGAGGTGTGTGAGCATGAGTTGAAACTCTCGAAGCAGACCACAGGCTTTGTTCTCCCGTTGGGAGCCACGATCAATATGTCGGGTAATGCGATCTACTACACGTTGGTCGCCCTCTTCTTTGCCCAACTCTACGGCATGGAGCTCTCGATTGCCCAGTATACGGCCATCGCCCTTGTAGCCACACTCGGTTCGATCGGACAGGCCGGTGTACCGGGCCCGACGCTGATGGTGGTAGCGGTATTGGTTGCTGCCGGGATTCCGATCGAGGGTCTGCCGCTGCTCTACGCCCTGGATCGCATCTTTGATATGGTACGCACGGTGCTCAATATCACGGGCGATGCAGCTTGCGCCGCCGTAACGGATCGCTACGCACGATAGGGGGGGGGTAGCCCAAGCCGCAAAACTCACGCCCCAAAAGAAGGGCCCGCTTCTCGACAAGATCGAGAGGGCGGGCCCCTTCTTTTTACTTGAGTTTCTCGTTGAGCCGGTGGCGTTCCCGATCACGCTGCGTCTTTTTGCGGAACGAGGCCTCGATAGCGGCCTCCAGATCCACCCCCGTCTGGTTGGCCAAGCAGACCAACACCCACAACACATCGGCCATCTCCTCCTCTAAGTTGGATCTCTCGCCCTCCTTGAAGGATTGCTCGCCATAAGTGCGGGCCATCACGCGGGCCAATTCGCCCACCTCCTCCATCAGGATTGCCGTGTTGGTCAGTTCGTTAAAATAGCGCACCCCGACCGTACGGATCCAGGCATCAACACGCATTTGCAACTCCTTTATATGCATGGGAAAAAGTAGAGATTAGGTAATAAAAAACGGGGCGGGCACTTTGGTGTCCCGCCCCAACCATCTTCAATCGTGGCTTTTGAGAGCTTAAACCAACTTAAGCTCCTGCTTGATGGCCTCGATCTTACCATCGAGTTCGGCCAACACGCGGTCGTACTCCTCGATGGAGGGCAGCGGAGCCTTCACACCGAAATAGAACTTGATCTTGGGCTCAGTACCCGACGGGCGCACCGACACCTTCGTACCATCCTCGGTAAACCACTGCAGCACGTTGCTCGACTCCTCCTGAATGGGGCTCTTTACGCCACTCTTCAGGTCGGTGGTCTCCAGGAGTTTGTAGTCGTTGATCTTCACAACAGGCGAGCCGAGGATCGACTTGGGAGGATTCTCGCGGAAATCCACCATCATCTTCTGGATCAGTTCGGCACCCTCC
>CAZRJU010000070.1:0-8915 GCA_964600455.1 uncultured Alistipes sp.
AACTCGCGCAGGTACTTCTGCATACCCGGAGACTCAAACTGGAAAGTACCCACCGTGCGGCCTTCACAGAAGAGCTCGTAGGTCTTCTTATCGGTGATGATCGAAAAGTCGTCGATGTCGACCTCCACCTGCTTCGTATCGCGGATATTCTGCACGGCATCGCGCAGGATCGAGAGGGTCTTCAGGCCCAGGAAGTCCATCTTGATAAGTCCCGTATCCTCAATCACGGCCCCCTCATACTGCGTTACAAGCATCTTTTCGCCCGTCTCCTTGTCATCGGCCGTCGAGACCGGCACCCACTCGGTAATATCGTCGCGGCAGATGATCGTACCGCAGGCATGCACACCCGTACCACGCACGTTGCCCTCCAACATCTGGGCATAGCGCATCGTATCGTGCAAGGTGGGATCGCTACTCTCGGCCGCCGCCTTCAGCTCGGGGACATAGGCAATGGCATTGGGCAGGTTGAGCTTTTTATCGGGAATCTTATCGGGCACCAACTTGCAGAGACGATCCGACTCGGCCAAGGGAAGTTTCTGCACACGGGCAACATCCTTGATGGCCATCTTCGTTGCCATCGTACCATAGGTGATGATATGAGCCACCTTCTCCTTGCCATACTTCTGTGTCACCCAGTTCAACACACGGCCACGACCGTCGTCATCGAAATCGACATCAATATCGGGCAACGAGATACGATCCGGATTCAAGAAGCGCTCAAAAAGCAGGTCATAGGCGATCGGGTCAATCTGCGTAATCCCCAGACAGTAGGCCACGGCCGATCCGGCCGCCGAGCCACGACCCGGGCCCACCGATACGTCCAACTCCTCGCGGGCAGCACGGATAAAGTCCTGCACGATAAGGAAGTAACCCGGGAAACCCATCGTCTTCATGATGTGGAGTTCGAAGTTTAGTCGCTCGTCCTGCTCCTCGGTGAGTTTTTCGCCCCAACGGCGATGGGCCCCCTCGTAGGTAAGTTTCTTCAGGTAATCGGCCTCCAACTTGATGCGGTAGAGTTTGTCGTACCCACCCAGTTTTTCGATCTTCTTGCGGGCAGCCCCCTCCTCCATCACCACGTTTCCGTTCTCGTCACGCGTGAACTCATCGAAGAGATCCTGCTCGCTATACTTGGCCCGATAGCCCTCCTCCGTACCAAAATCCTCGGGAATGGCAAAGTTGGGCATGATGGGGGCATGGTCAATCGAATAGTGCTCCACGCGGTTGCAGACATCCACCGTATTGAGCATCACCTCGGGCTCGCTACCAAAGATCGCCTCCATCTCCCGGCGCGTCTTCATCCACTCCTGTTTTGAGTAGAGCATACGATCGGGATCATCCAGATCACGCCCCGTAGCCAGGCAGATCAGGCGGTCGTGCGCCTCGGCATTCTCCTCGTCGACAAAGTGCACATCATTCGTGCAGACGAGCTTCACGTCATACTTCCGGCTCAGGCGTCTGAGCTCCTCGTTTACCTTGAGCTGCAAGCCATAGGCCTCATGGTTGGCCCGCTCGACGGTGGCCTTGTGGAGCTGTAACTCCAGAAAATAGTCCTCTCCGAAGAGCTCCTTATACCACCTCACAGCCTCCTCGGCCTCCTCGATCTGCCCCTGTGTGATACGCTTGGGGATCTCACCTCCCAAGCAGGCCGAGAGGCAGATCAACCCCTCGTGGTAGCGCTCCAGCTCCACGCGGTCGGTACGGGGATGGCCATAGAAGCCCTCGGTCCAGGCCTTCGATACAATCTTGATGAGGTTGTGATAACCCACTTCGTTTTTGGCCAACAGAATCAGGTGGTAGCCACCCAGGTCGCCCTGTGCCTTCTCACGATCCTGCAAACGGCGACGTGCCACATAGACCTCACAGCCGATGATGGGTTTGAAGTCGGGCACTGCCTCCAGTTTGTCGATCTTGAGTTGCAAGGCCTCGGGCGAGAAGGCAAAGTCGTTTTGCATCTGCTCCACATCGGCCAGGGTTGCCGTGAGGCGGTTGTAGCGCTCGGCCTCCTCGGGGCTCGCCTCATCCTCGTCGATGCGGGGCTTGAGGGGGGCTATCTGCTCCTTGAGCGAGTTCAGATAGCCAGGCAGATCGGACTCCTCGGCTAAGAGTTTGATGAGCTTATCGAGGAGCTTTTTCAGCCCCTTGATCTTATCGTGCTTCTTGCCGTTCTGCTTCTTTACGTAGTTAAAGAACTCCTTGATGGCAAACATGTTGCCATGATCGGTAATGGCAATACCGGGCTGTCCGTCGGCCATTGCCTTATCCACCAGACGGGAGATAGCGGCCTGACCATCGAGCAGCGAGTACTGCGAGTGAACGTGCAGATGTACGAAATCCAACATAGCCAAATTTTCCAATAGCACAAAGGTAAGACTTATTTTAGAAAAAAAAGGGTCTGCGAGTTGCAAGTTATCAACAAATTTCCTAACTTTACATCAGATCTTCGCCGGAAGCCCTTTCGGGGCCTTCCCCCGATGACCAAGCATTACACCTTGTTTAACCTAAAACCCTATTGCCATGATCGAGGAGACATTGGTCGTCATTCAGAGTTACAACACGCTGGCCGAGGCAGAAATTGCCAAGTCGATGCTCGCCAGCGCCGGTATTGAGTCCGCCCTGCGGAATGAGTACGCATCGACCCTCTACCCCACCGTCGCCTGCCCCGTACAGCTGGTCGTACGCTCCGAGCAGGAGGCCGAAGCCCGCGAATTGCTCAGCCTCCGCTGATGCCGCGTCAAGAAAAAAAGAGGCGATCCCCCCGAATTTAGGGCGAGGGATCGCTTTTTTTTGTCGGGAGTTGGTTTTACGCCAAAAAGTTATTACTTTTGCACCGCCTTGTTCAACGATCGTCTCCCGACATCGGAACAAGGGGCGTTGGTTCCGTAGCTCAGTTGGATAGAGCAACAGCCTTCTAAGCTGTGGGTCGAGCGTTCGAACCGCTCCGGAATCACGAGCGTAGCACAGCGTGCAGGCGCACCATGGGTGCAAAAAAGCGATGGGAGCGTGGATTGAGTTCACTCAAGATCCATGCTCTCATTGCTTTTTGTGATCGCCATTGGCGATTCCTGCACGCTGTCATACCGAGGATTCCCGAGCGGAAGAGTTTGCGGCGCAAGGCTTGCCGCGCATAGCAAACTCAACCCAAGACTCAACCCTAACAATCACCCTCCGACAAACTCAATCCTATTCCACCTTGCCCATTAATAGCGAATCTCACCCTCCCAGGAGGTGAGGTTTCCGCAACCATCCTCCACACGGATAAGGACTTTGTGTTGCCGGTTTCCTTGGGGGAGCCCCTTGAGGGAGAGGGTGGCACGGCTTCGTACGGGTTGGTAATCAAGCGGCCACCACTGCCCGTCGACATAGGCTGCCCAGCGACGAATACCCGAGAAGTTATCGGTCAGTCGAAAGGAGAAATCGGTTGCTGCCACCTGCTCCTCGCCAAGGCGGAAGCGGGGCTCGATCTGCGGAGCCACCGTATCGGCCACCACGCAGATCTCACCGGCCGTCGAGGTGGTCGCCGTAACCCGCCCATCGGCATAGGTGCCGCCCAACGAAGAGAGGCGACCGCGACTACCGACTATGGCCAGGGCCACATGCTCACGCAGTTCCACCGGCACGAAGCTCTCGATCGAGAGTTCAATGGCACGATGCAGCGGCACATACTCCCCCAAGACCCGATAGAGGGGCGAGAGCACCACAAGCGACTGTTGCGAGGAGAGGCGGCGCGTGCTACGCTCCTGACGATAGGGGCGGCTCTCATAGAGGGTACCGGGCTTGATCTTCACCCGAAGGCCATCCTCGGCATGGGTAAAATGCTTGTCGCAGCGGATGATCGGCACGAGGGAGTCCATCTCTCCCCGAAAACGTTGTTCTTCGCCACAGCCACGCACCCTAAAAGACAACTCGGAGCGGTTGCCGCAGTCGTCGGTGGCAACGATACGCACCTCTCGCTCCTCCCCTTCGGCGACACGCACCACACCCCGATCCCGCAACGTACGGTAGAAAGAGCTCGGCGTGCGCTCCAAAGCCACCATTCGCAGCACCTCATTACGCGAGTTGCTTTGCAGAGGATAGTAGCTAACGGCATTGCAATAGCGCGAGAGGTCGAAACTGAAGCCCTCCATGCAGTAGTCAAAGAAACACTCCCCGTCGATATAGCCCTCCAAACGATAGAGGCCGAAGGTATTGGAGACTTCATCCTTGCGATCGCTCGCCTCAAGGATGAAGTAGCCGGCACGATCCACCACGATCGGCTCCTCTCGGCGCAGCCGATGGGCCCCCTGTTCGCGGCGCTCGATCTCGAAAGAGCGAAGCGGGCTGTTCAGGGCCACCCCTCGCAGCGTATCGAGGGCCACATAGTGCAGGCGGAAGAGATAGGGCGGAATCTGATCCTTCGGCCGATAGACCCCCGCTGCAATGGTATTGAGGGTACGCTGTGTGGCACTCTCACGGATCTCGAAGTGGAGGTGAGGCCCAAACGAGGTTCCGCTGTTTCCCGAGCGGCCGATCTCCTCGCCCCGCTCTACCCAAAACCGGGTCGAATCGCAGTAGAGATCGAGGCGGTTTTGTCGCCGTGCTCGGCACTCCTTCTCGACCCAGGCCTCTATATCGGGCCGAAAGCGTTGCAAGTGGCCATAGACCGAGGTGGTACCGTTGGGATGCGCCACATAGAGGGCTCGACCATATCCCGAGGGCGAGATGAAGATGCGCTGCACATAACCTTCGGCAACAGCCAACACCGGCTTCCCTTCGCGGCCATCGGTCTTGAAGTCGATGCCCGAGTGGAAGTGGTTGGTACGCATCTCACCAAAGTTGGCCGAGTAGTAGCCCGCCACTCCCGAAAGGGGGAATCCGTAGTAGGCCGTATCAAGCAGTTGGCCCTGTACCAAGGTGGGCAGCAGGGCGAAACAAAGGAGGGTTAATCGAAGAAGGTATCGCATGGGAGGTTTTCGGTTTTGAGTAGTTTGTCCACCTGCTCGCCCGAGGTGGCATAGTCGTAACCACGAGAGAGGGCATAGCGAAGCAGCTTGGCCCTGAGATCATAGCGATCCTTAGGCTTCAGGGTACGCATTTTTCGCCCGAGCATCTCGAAGAGGCGGGACTCTCCCTCGTCGGGTGAGAGTTGACGCAGGGCCTCCTCCATGAGCGGCTGCGCCACCCCTTTGCGTTGGAGCCCCTGCCGAATCTTATAGCTGCCCCACCCCGACAAGCGGCTCTTTTCGCGCACGTAGGCCTCGGCATAACGCCGATCGTCAATAAAACGATCGCGCAAAAGAGCCTCAAGCACCGTGCGCCGATCGGCCTCCTCCACACCCCATTGGCGCATCAGGCGCAGCGCATCGCCCGACGACTTTTCACTGCGGGCACAAAGGCGTTGCAACGCCTCCAAGGCCTGCCGAGGGCTCTTTGCGGGGCGTTTCTTTATCGTCGACTCCATAGCATACGGGGTTTATCGAAGAGGTCGTAATAGATCTTTGTCCGCCCGAAACCCGCTGCGCGAAGCAGCTCGGCCGTTTGTTCGGCATAGTGTTCATGCACCTCAAACCAAAGCTCCCCCTCGGGCGTCAAGAGCCGCCCGGCGGCGCAGGCAATCGAGCGATAGAAACACAAGGGGTCATCATCGGGGACAAAGAGGGCCATCGAGGGCTCGTAGGCCTTGACATTGAGGTGCATGTCGGCCGCCTCGGAACGAGGAATATAGGGGGGATTGGAGACAATCAGGTCAAACTGTTCCCCCTCAAGCAGGTGATCCGCATCGAGTGCATCAGCCTCAAAAAAATCAATCTCAAGCGCCAGACGGCGGCTGTTTTCGCGGGCAATTGCAAGAGCCTCCGGAGAGTAATCCACCCCCACAACCCGCGCCTCTGAAAGAGCGCTCTTCAGGGCACAGGCAATGGCGCCGCTCCCCGTACCTACATCCAAAATAGAGGCCGCTGTCGGGCTTTGGCGCACGATATGGCCCACCAACTCCTCGGTCTCGGGACGAGGAATCAACACGCCCTCGTGTACCTGAAGATCCAACCCACAGAACTCCGTATGCCCCAAGAGATACTGCACGGGGCGTCCCTCGCGCAACTCCTCGATAAGTGCCTCAAGCCCCTCGATCTCCACCTCGGCCATCGGATCGGCCAAAAGCTCCATCAACCCCACCCCCGCACGCTCGGAGATCACCATACGGGCAATCTGATCCGCCTCGCGCTCTCCATAGAGCGGGCGAAGGGCCTCACGCAAAAGCAGCAGTACCTCACGGCGGGTGGTTTTCATCCCGGGTTTGATTCTAAGCGGATTGAACTAAAGTAAATAAATCTTAAAAAAGCTTCTTATTCTCGGGCGCGAGCCTGCAACTGCATATCGGCCAGCACGATGGCTACGGCTGCCTCCACCACTACCCGACCACGCAGCACGATGGCCGTATCGTGGCGGCCGTGGATCATAAGGGGCTTGCGATGATCACTTTGAGCCTCATAGGTGAGTTGCTCACGGGCAATCGAAGGGGTAGGCTTAAAGGCCACACGCACCACCAAAGGGTTACCGTTGGTAAGCCCCCCCACCGCACCGCCGGCATGGTTCGTAAGGGTCTCGCCCTTGCCATTGAGCAGCAGATCATTATGCTCCGAGCCACGCATCCGCGCAGCCGTGAATCCGGCACCGAACTCCACCCCGCGCACTCCGGGGATGGCAAAAATCAGGTGGGCAATAAGCCCCTCTAACGAGTCAATAAGGGGTTCTCCCCAACCGGTCGGAATCCCCTCGACCACACACTCGACCACCCCGCCGAGCGAATCGCCCGCCTCATGGGCCTCGTCGAGAAGTGCATCAAAGCGTTCGGGATTCTGCTCGCCTCCCAACTCCACGATGTGGGTCGAGAAGGTTACTCCCTCCAACTGGGCCTTGGCCACCACACCGGCCGCCACCAACGGAAGGGTCAACCGCCCCGAGAAGTGGCCTCCGCCTCGCGGGTCGTTCCACCCCCGATAGCGTACCGAAGCGGTAAAATCGGCATGCGAGGGGCGGTAGTGGCCTACGGTTTTGAGATACTCCTCGCTACGCTGCTCCCGATTCTCGAACCAAAGGGTGAGCGGAGCACCGGTCGTATGGCCCCGATAGAGTCCCGAGAGCACCTCCACACGATCCTCCTCCCGACGCGGGGTAGTTCCCCGCTCTCCTCCGCGACGAAGCGCCAAATCCTCCGCAAAGAGCTCCTCCGAGAGGGCTATACCGGGCCTCAGGCCGTCGATCACGACCCCGACACCCCGGCCATGCGACTCGCCAAAGAGCGAGATACGAAATAGGGATCCAAAGTGATTCATGGCTTGATTATTCAGTCGGTTTTACGCGCAATAACTCCAGATCCTCGAAGAACGAGGGGTAACTCTTCGATACGGATTCGGCCCCCTGAATCTCGATTCCGCGCTCCGAACGCAGGGCCGAGAGGGCCAACGCCATGGCAATTCGATGGTCGCCATGGGCCGAGCAGGTGCCGCCCACAATATGACCGCCACGCACCCGCATCCAATCGGGAGTTGAGAGGTCGATCTCGATACCCAACTTGGCATACTCCTGCCTGAGCACCTCGGCACGGTGCGACTCCTTATACTCCAAACGCGAGGTTCCCTTAATCAGACTCTCGCCCTCGGCCGAGGCGGCCAAAGCTGTCAAAACAGGGAAGAGATCGGGTGAGTGGGTGGCATCGAAAGTAAAGCCGCGCAGGTCGCTTCGACAGCTGGTCAGGGCCTCCTGCTCACAGATCAGCTCGGCACCGGCACGCTCCAGGGCATGGCATACGGCCACATCGGCCTGCTTTGAAAGCATCGAAAGGTGCTCCACACGCACCTCCCCGGCCAAGGCCCCGGCCACCAACCAGGTTGCCGCAGCACTCCAGTCGCTCTCAATAAAGAGGTCGGTGGGCCGGTAGAGCTGTCCCTGCGGAATATAAAACTCGGTATAGCTCTCGTTATGCAGGATCTCACGGCCGAAGTAGCGGGCCGTATCGATCGTAATATCGTAGTAGGGGAGCGAAACGGGATTTTCGACCCGAATGGTAGCCTCCTCGTCGCGGGCCGCTAACGAGATCAACAGGCCGGTAATGAACTGCGAGGAGATGGCTCCGTCGACCGTCACCTCGTGGCCACTCATCGGGCCCTGCACCCGAATCGGCAGAAAACCGCCGCCATCGAGCACCTCCACCCCGAGCGTTCTTAAAGGCTCCACCATCATCGCCATCGGACGGCGCAGCAATGTCCCCTCGCCCGTAATGGTGATCGGGCGGGAGCAGAGAGCGGCAATCGGAGTAAACAGACGTGTTGCCAGACCCGACTCGCCCATCTGCAACAGGTCGCTCCGCGGGGAGAGGCCTCCCTCAATGGTAAGGGTCGAAGAGTCGACCTCATGCACCGTGGCCCCCAACTCCCGAATCGAGCGGATGGCCGAACGCGTGTCATCGCAGAGTTCGATATTGCGCAAGGTGGTACACCCACGCGTAAGCAGGGCTATGGCCAATGCCCGCTGGGCATAGCTCTTTGAGCAGGGGGGTGTAAGGGCTCCTCGAAGGGCTCCCGGCCGAATAAACCTATCCATTTTGTTGCGCCTTTAAGCGACGCTCCTCGGCTTCACGACGCAACTGGTCGATCTTGGGCGAACGGCGCAACTCGAAGTGCTGTCCCAGGTAGCGTTTACGTACCTCAGGGTCGGCAGCCAGATCCTCGGGCGTACCCGTCATCAGCACCTTTCCCTCGTAGAGCAGATAGGCGCGATCGGTGATGGCCAGGGTCTCATCCACGTTGTGGTCGGTGATGATCACTCCGATATTCTTCTCCTTCAAGGTGGCCACGATCGACTGAATATCCTCCACGGCGATCGGGTCGACACCGGCAAAAGGCTCGTCGAGCAGAATAAACGAGGGGTTGATGGCCACG
>CAZRJU010000071.1:0-8869 GCA_964600455.1 uncultured Alistipes sp.
ACCGCGTAGGTATCTACTACCTGGAGACCGGTGCCTCGATGCGCCCCTCGAAGGTGATCTACGACCGTGCCCACTCCTCGATTGCCGAGGCGGATCCTTCGGATTTCGACTTCGACAAGATCATGGAGGGTGCCGACTGGTTCCACTGGTCGGGTATCACGCCCGCCATCTCGGATAAGGCTGCCGAGCTCACCCGCCTGGCCTGCGAGGCTGCCAAGCGCCACGGAGTAACCGTATCGGTCGACCTGAATTTCCGCAAGAAGCTCTGGACCAAGGAGAAGGCCCAGTCGATCATGCGCCCGCTCATGGAGTATGTGGATGTCTGCATCGGTAACGAGGAGGATGCCGAGCTCTGCCTCGGGTTCAAGCCCGATGCCGATGTGGAGGGTGGTAACACCGACGCCGAGGGCTATAAGGGCATCTTCGAGCAGATGGCCAAGGCCTTCAACTTCAAGTATGTGATCTCTACCCTAAGAGAGAGCTTCTCGGCCACGCACAACGGCTGGAAGGCGATGATCTACAACGGCAAGGAGTTCTACACCTCGAAGCGCTACGACATCAACCCCATCATCGACCGTGTGGGTGGTGGCGACAGCTTCTCGGGTGGTGTGATCCACGGCCTGTTGACCAAGCCTACGCAGGGCGAGGCCCTGGAGTTTGCCGTAGCCGCCTCGGCACTCAAGCACACGATCAACGGCGACTTCAACCTGGTTTCGGCCGAGGAGGTAGAGTCGTTGGCCGGTGGTAATGCCTCGGGCCGCGTACAGCGTTAGAAAACCGATTAACCCCAAAAAGAAGAAGACAATGGCAAGATTTGATAAGGTGGCCGTACTGGCCAAGATCGGCCAGACCGGCATGGTGCCGGTATTCTACCACAAAGAGGTAGAGGTGGCCAAGCAGGTGGTAAAAGCCTGCTACGAAGGTGGCGTACGCGCCTTCGAGTTCACCAACCGCGGAGACTTTGCTCACGAGATTTTTGGTGAGTTGGCCAAGTGGGCAGCCAAAGAGTGCCCCGAGTTGGCTTTGGGTATCGGTTCGGTGGTGGATGCCCCCACGGCAGCCCTCTACATCCAGTTGGGTGCCTGCTTTGTGGTAGGCCCGCTCTTCAACCCCGACGTGGCAGTGGTCTGCAACCGTCGTCTGGTGCCCTACTGCCCGGGCTGCGGTACCGTATCGGAGATCGGCAAGGCTCAGGAGCTCGGTTGCGACCTGACGAAGCTCTTCCCGGGCGACGTCTACGGGGCCAACATGGTCAAGGGGCTGATGGCCCCCTGCCCCTGGTCGAAGATCATGGTTACCGGTGGCGTATCGCCCGATGAGGAGAACCTCACCAAATGGTTCAAGGCGGGTGCCTACTGCGTAGGGATGGGTTCGAAGCTCTTCCCCTCGGATAAGGTGAAGGCTGAGGATTGGGCCTACGTAACGGCCAAGTGCCGCGAGTGCCTGGAGATCATCGCCAACCTCAAACAGAAGTAAAACCTAAAAAACTAAAACTTAACGTAAACAATGAATCAACAAAAATCACCCATGACGAACTGGCGCTGGTGGATATGCCTGCTGCTGTTTGTCGCCACCACGATCAACTACATGGATCGTCAGGTGCTCTCGCTCACCTGGAAGGATTTTATCGCTCCCGAGTTCCACTGGACGGATGCTCACTACGGTAATATCACGGCCATCTTCTCGTTGGTCTATGCCGTATGTATGCTCTTTGCCGGTCGTTTCATCGACTGGATGGGCACGAGAAAGGGTTTCTTATGGGCCATCGGCGTATGGTCGGCCGGAGCCTGCCTCCACGCCGCCTGCGGTTGGGCCACGATGCAGGTTGAGGGGATTGGTTCGGTAGCCGAGATGGCAGCTGCCACGGGTGCCATTGCCACGAGTATCGCCACGGTGAGCGTTTGGTTCTTCATTGCCGCACGCTGTATCCTGGCCCTTGGTGAGGCCGGCAACTTCCCCGCCGCTATCAAGACCACGGCCGAGTACTTCCCCAAGAAAGACCGCGCCTTTGCCACCTCGATCTTCAATGCCGGCGCCTCGGTAGGAGCTTTGGCTGCCCCCGCTACGATTCCCCTGCTCGCACAGTACTTCAAGGATCTGGGTGTTGGTGGCGGTTGGGAGATGGCCTTCATCATCATCGGTGGTCTGGGCTTTATCTGGATGGCCTTCTGGGTATTCATGTATGCCAAACCGCGTGAGAGCCGCTTTGTGAACGAGGCCGAGTTGGCCTATATCGAGCAGGATAAGAACGAGGAGGCTGCTGAGGCTGCCACCGCAAAGGCCGAGCCCGAGCAGCGCAAGCTGAGCTTCGGCGAGTGCTTCAAGCTCCGTCAGACCTGGGCCTTTGCCGTGGGTAAGTTCTTCACCGACGGTGTATGGTGGTTCTACCTGTTCTGGGCTCCCGCCTACTTCTCCGATCAGTATGGCTACAGCTCCTCGTCGGGCAAGGGTATCGCCCTGATCATCACGCTCTACGCCATCGTAACGCTGCTCTCGATCTTTGGCGGCTACCTGCCCAAGCTCTTTGTCGAGAAGAAGGGAATGAATCCCTATGCCGGCCGTATGTTGGCCATGTTGCTCTTCGCTTTCCTGCCGCTGCCTGCACTGTTTGCCCAGTCGGCCGGTGAGCTCTCGGTATGGTGGCCCGCCATCATCATCGGCTTGGCCGGTGCCGGGCACCAGGCCTGGTCGGCCAACCTCTTCTCCACCATTGGTGATATGTTCCCCAAGTCGGCCATTGCAACGATCACGGGTATCGGCGGTATGGCCGGCGGTATCGGTTCGTTCCTGATCAACAAGGGTGCCGGTGCACTCTTCACCTTCTCGGAGAATGCCGGAGAGGCCTTTACCTTTATGGGCTTCGAGGGCAAGCAGGCCGGCTACATGATCGTCTTCTGCATCTGCGCCGTTGCCTACTTAGTAGCCTGGTCGATCATGAAGACGCTCGTTCCGCGCTACAAGCCCGTTGTTGTTGAGTAAACAACCTTTTTATTGTTCCACCTGAAAATGAAATAACCATGAAAGAACTGAATAAAACCACCGTAGCCAAGCAGGAGCGTCCCGTGAAGATTCTCCAGTTTGGTGAGGGTAACTTCTTACGCGCCTTTGTGGATTGGCAGATTGATATTGCCAACGAAAAGGGCGTGATGGATGCCGGCGTGGCCATCTGCCAACCGATCCTCGACCCCGAACATAAGGTGCTGGGGATGATTGATCTCCTGAACAAACAGGACAACCTCTACCATGTCTACCTGGAGGGTATCGAGAATAAGGAGCCCAAGAAGGATGTGCGCTTGGTAAAGAGCGTGATGGATTCGTTCAACCCCTATGTCGACTACGCGAAGTACGAGCAATACTTCCTCTCGCCCGAGTTGAAGATCACGATCTCGAATACCACCGAGGCGGGTATCCGCTATGAGGAGGGTGATGACCTGGAGGCCTGCCCCCCGAAGTCCTACCCCGCCAAGATGACGGCCCTGCTCTACAAGCGCTACAAGCACTTTGCCGGCGACCCCAGCAAGGGACTTTCGATCATCTGCTGCGAGTTGATCGAGAACAACGGTTCGACCCTGCGCGAGTATGTGCTCAAGCATGCCGCCTATCACAAGTTGGAGCCGGAGTTCATCGCCTGGGTGGAGAACCACTGCCACTTCTGCGACACGCTGGTTGACCGCATCGTGCCGGGCTTCCCGCGCGAGACGATTGGCGAGATCAAGGAGGAGCTCGGCTTCGATGACAACCTGGTTGTAAAGGCCGAGTTGTACCACCTGTGGGCCATCGGCGGCGAGGGCTATAAGGAGGTGATGAAGGAGCTCCCGCTCGACAAGGCGGGCCTGCATGTGATCTTCATGCCTTCGATCAAGCAATTCCGCGACAAGAAGGTGCGTATCCTCAACGGTTCACATACCGGCATGGTGCCCATCGGTCTGCAGATGGGCTGCCAAACGGTGATGGACGCCTTCAACACCCCCGCCATCGAGCGCTTTGTCAACGAGATGGTGGCCGACGAGGTGATCCCGATGATCGAGGAGGATCAGGCCGAGTTGAAGGAGTTTGCTGCCGGCATTCTGGAGCGCTTCTACAACCCCTACATCAAACACCTGCTGAAGACCATCTCGCTGAACTCGCTCTCGAAGTGGGAGGCAAGAAACTACCCCACCGTCAAGGATAACTGGTTCAAGGACGGGCGTTTGGCCAAGCACGAACTCTTCACCTTTGCCGCTCTGCTGACCCTCTACAGCGGCAAGACGGGCTTCGAGCCGGATGACACGCAGGAGTTTGTGGAGCTGATCCAGAAGAGCTGGGATTCGTCGGATCGCGTAGCTACCGTCGAGAAGATCGTCAAGAGCAACATCTTCACGGTCGACTTCTCCGAGGTGGAGGGCTTCATCGAGGGTGTAGCCGCCTATGTAGCCGACATCGAGGAGCTCGGCATGGCCGCAGCACTGGATAAGTTCCTCGCATAAGTTTAAAGCATCGTAAGACTCGGGTGGAGGAATCTGGCTTCTCTCCGCCCGAGTTTTATAACATCCAAAGAGTAGTATGAAACGATTTTTGAAGATCAATGCCGCCGATAATGTCTGCGTTGCCCTCGATGAAGAGCTCAAAAAGGGCGAGGTGATCGAACTTGATGGAGAGCAGATCACCCTCAAAGAGGATATTACACGCGGCCACAAGATCGCCTTAAGGCCGATTGCCGAGGGGGAGAATGTGATCAAATACGGCTATCCGATCGGCCATGCCACCCGCCCCATTCAGGCAGGCGAGTGGATCCACTCCCACAACCTGAAGACCAATCTGCGCGACGACCTGGAGTACAGCTACAACCACAAGGTCTACACGGTCAACTACCCGAAGAGCGAGCGCAAGGTGATGGGCTATCTGCGTAAAAATGGCGAAATGGGTATCCGTAACGAACTGTGGATTGTTCCCTCGGTGGGCTGCGTAAATGGTCAGGCCCAAGCCATTGCCGAGCGCATTAAGCGCGAGTGCGACTGCTCGCACCTGGACGACGTAAGGGTCTATACCCACAACTACGGCTGTTCGCAGCTGGGCGATGACCACGCCAATACGCAACACGCCTTAGCCGCCTTAGTCAAGCACCCCAACGCCGGTGGCGTACTGGTACTGGGCCTGGGTTGTGAAAATAACCAGATCGCCTCCTTCAAAGAGGTCATCGGCGAGTGGGACGACGAGCGCATCAAGTTCTTGATCGCTCAGGAGGTGGAGGATGAGGTCGAGCGCGGATTCGAGATCTGCCGCGAACTGGTCGAGATTACCCGCCGCGATCGCCGCGAGGCACTCCCCCTAAGCCTGCTGAAGGTGGGACTGAAGTGTGGCGGTTCGGATGGGTTCTCGGGCATCACGGCCAACCCCTTAGTGGGTCTCTTCTCTGATTGGCTCATCGCCCAGGGTGGCACAACCATCCTAACAGAGGTGCCCGAGATGTTTGGAGCCGAGACAATCCTGATGGATCGTGCCGAGGACAAGGCCATCTTCGAGGATACCGTATCGCTGATCAACGACTTCAAAGGCTACTTCCGCCGCTTCGATCAGCCCATCTACGAAAACCCCTCGCCGGGCAATAAAAAGGGTGGTATCACGACCTTGGAGGAGAAGTCGTTGGGCTGCGTACAGAAGGGCGGTGCCCAACCCGTGGTGGATGTCCTGAGCTACACCCAACCCCTGAAACGTCAAGGTTTGAACCTCTTGCAGGCTCCGGGTAACGACCTGGTAGCCGCCTCGGCCTTGGCCCTCTCGGGCTGCCAAATGATACTCTTCACCACAGGCCGCGGCACCCCGTTCGGAGCCTTCGTCCCTACGATGAAGATCTCGACAAACTCGGCATTGGCCCGCTTCAAGCAGAATTGGATCGACTTCAATGCCGGCACGATGGTCGAGGACGAAGAGCCCGCCGTAGTACTCGAGCGCCTTATCGAGAAGATCCTTGCAGTGGCCGATGGCCAGCTGCTCAAGCATGAGGTGATCGGATTCAAGGAGATCGCCATCTTCAAGACCGGTGTAACCCTCTAAGCTTTTTTGCCATGCTGCGCACCTTTTGGCTGATTGCCTGCTCACTGCTCCTTGTCTGCTGCCATCCGGCTCCGGACAAGGAGCTTTATGTGGTCGATGCCGGCGGTAAGGGGGACTTCACCTCGATCCAAGCCTGCCTCGATGCCCTCCCCTCCAAGCCTACGACCTGGCGTACGATCCTGATCCGCCCGGGCGAGTACCGCGAAAAGGTAACCATCGACGTCTACAAGGATAAGATCTTCCTTGTCGGGGAGTTGGATACCGCACAGTGCCCGCCGCGCATTGTCTGGGACGACCAGACGGGCCGTGTGGTTGATGGCCACGAGATGACGACCTACGACACCTGGACCCTCTCGGTGCAGGCCGACGACATCTACCTCTCGAAGCTCGAAATCGTAAACGACGCCCCCTTAGGTAAGGGACAAGCCGTGGCCCTTGAGACACGCGGTGACCGCATCTGGATCGACTCCTGTCGGCTGATCGGGCACCAAGACACCTTTTTCACGAAGGGCTACGTCTCACGCGTCTACGTAAGCAACAGCTATATCGAGGGAACCACCGACTTCATCTTCGGCCCCTCGATCGTGCTTTTCGACCGTTGCCGGCTGCTGGCCAAGAGCGACAGTTACGTTACGGCCGCCTCGACTACCGAGCGCAACAAGTATGGCTACGTATTCCGCCACTGTACCCTCAGCGCCACTCCCGATGTAACGAAACTCTACCTCGGTCGCCCCTGGAAATCGACCGCCCGCACCGTTTGGCTTCACTGCACGTTGGACGCCCCGATCGTAGCAGCCGGTTGGAAGGATTGGCACGACTCGGCCCGTAAGGGGGCAATCCTCTACGGTGAGTATGGCTGCACGGGACGCGGTGCCGACCGCACGGGACGTGTGGAGTGGTCGGTCGAGCTCACCCCCAAGGAGGTCGAGGCCTATACCCCCGAACAGATCTTCTACAAAAAGACCGGCTCGGAGCAGTTCTACGAGAGTTGGCTCCCCACCCGGGAGTTGCTCATTCCCCTGCACCAAGCCCTCAAAAACCGCTAAATCCTACCCCTCCACGCCATGAAACAGATCCTTCAGGGGCTGATCCTCGCCCTTATCCTTATTGCTGAGGCCTCGGCCCAAAGTGCCTGGCAGCCCGATCTCGGCAACGGCACCTACCAAAACCCCGTGCTCTATGCCGACTACTCCGACCCCGATCTGATCCGTGTGGGCGACGACTTTTGGATGACCGCCTCGTCGTTCAACTGCGCCCCCGGACTTCCCATCCTCCACTCCACCGACCTGGTGAATTGGCAGCTGGTCAACCATGCACTACCGATCCAGGAGCCACGCGAACACTTCGACCGTCCGGCCCATGGCGACGGTGTGTGGGCCCCTGCAATCCGCTACCACGAGGGGTGGTTCTACATCTACTGGGGCGACCCCGACCACGGTATCTACATGGTCAAGAGCCGCGATCCGCGGGGTGAGTGGACGAAACCCCACTTAGTGATGGCCGCCAAGGGAATCATCGACACCTGCCCCCTCTGGGATGAGGATGGCCGTGCCTATTTGGTACACGGCTGGGCCGGTTCGCGTGCCGGCTTTAAGAGTATCCTCTCGGTCGTGGAGCTCTCACCCGACGGGGAGCGTATCATCGGCCATGAGGTGATGGTCTTTGATGGCCACCGCGACCACCCCACCGTCGAGGGGCCCAAGTTCTATAAGCGTAACGGCTGGTACTACATCTTCGCACCGGCCGGCGGCGTGAAGCCCGGTTGGCAGATCGTACTGCGCAGCCGCTCGCCCTATGGCCCCTACGAGTGTCGCAAGGTACTCCACCAGGGCAACACCTCCACCCCCGGCCCCCACCAGGGCGGTTGGGTCGAGGATCTGGCCGGTGATGCCTGGTTCATGCATTTCGTCGACATGTATGCCTATGGGCGTGTCGTACATCTGCAACCCATGGAGTGGCTACCCGACGACTGGTGCCGTATCGGCATTGACCAAAATGCAGATGGCGTAGGGGAGCCCGTCGAGCGCTACCGCAAGCCCGCAGGTCGAAGCGAACGCCACACACCGGCCGCTTCGGATGAGTTCAGCGGCCTTGAGATCGGTCGCCAATGGCAATGGCATGCCAACCCGGGATGGGGATGGGCCTTCCCCAACCCCACAAGCGGCGAGTTGCGCCTCTACTGCCAACATCACCCCGCAGGAACGCTCTGGGAGGCAGGTAACCTCCTGCTGCAGAAGATCGACGCCCCGACCTACACAGCCACTGCCCGCCTCACCTTCTACCCCTCCTACGAGGGCGACCGCGCCGGCCTGATGATCATGGGGCGCGACTACGCCACCCTCGGATTCGAGCTACGCGAGGGCCGTGTATGGCTGAGCCGCACGACTAATCTCGGAGCCGACAACGGTGGTAAAGAGGAACTTCAGGGAGAGGTTGAGATCGGCCGCTTCTCTGCGCGCCAACCCTTCGAGGCGCTGCTGCGTTGCGAGATCTGCCACGAATCGAACGCCGATGCTACGCCCCGCATGGTCTGCCGCCTGCTCTACAGCCTCGACGGCAAACGCTTCCTCCCCTTGGGCGAGGAGTTCACAGCCCGCGAGGGAAAGTGGATCGGAGCCAAAATCGGCTTCTATACCACCGCCGCGATCAAGAAGAATGACGGGGGTTGGGTCGACCTCGACTGGTTCCGTGTGGAGTAATCGCCTCGCTCTTTGGGGGTAAAAGCAAGCTATTTTACCCCCAAAAGCGAAAAAAGTGGAGCGAAATTTTGCAGATTCTCATTTTATTCCTACATTTGCACTCCCGATTCAAGGTTTGCCCGGATGGCGGAATCGGT
>CAZRJU010000072.1:0-8723 GCA_964600455.1 uncultured Alistipes sp.
TTCGCAGCTCTACGCCAAGTCGCTGCCGATGCCCATGGTAATCGGTGCCCTCAAGCGCCTCGATTTGATCCGCAAGCACCCCGAGTACCAGGAGAAGCTCTGGGAGATCACCCGTGCCCTGCAGAGCGGTCTGCGCGAGAACGGCTTCGATCTGGGTGTTACCAACTCGCCTGTAACCCCCGTCTTCATGAAGGGTTCGGTGGAGGAGGCTACCAACCTCGTGGTTGACCTGCGCGAGAACCACAAGCTCTTCTGCTCGATCGTGGTTTATCCCGTGATCCCGAAGGGTGAGATGATCCTCCGCGTGATCCCCACTGCCGCCCACACCATGGAGGATGTGGAGTACACCCTCAATGTCTTCAAATCCATCAAGGAGCGCCTCGCAAGCGGTTACTACGACAAACCGATGCCGATGCGTGCCGATGAGGGATTTAGCGTTCGCTAATCCGATTTTCGGCTATAAAAACGATAATGGGTCGCACGTCAAAGTGCGGCCCATTATTGTTTGCTTGGCGTTGTGCCGGGGCATCCCCGCCGGCTACTCCATAAACCGAATACTCTCCTCCACCTCCCATTCGGGCAGGGGGGCCGGTTCAAAGTCGGAGTAGCCACAGGCTACCGCGCAGAGAATCCCCCACTCCTCGGGGATGGGCAGTCGTTGGCGCAAGAAGCTCTCGGCCGTCTCTCCATCGGGCTCGGCCTGCTTCACGGGGCGTCCCTCGACGTGCACCCAACACCCCTTGAGTCCCGCATCGACCAGCCCTTGCAGGAGCATGGTCGTCGAGATCGAGCAGTTCACCTGCCAGAGGTCGGTTTTCGTCTTATCGCCCATCACCAAAATTGCCATCGGGGCCCCTTTGAGCAGGCCGGCGCCATAGTCGCGCATTTGGGCCATCTGCTCCAACAGCTCGGGCTGATCCACCACCAAAAAGCGGGAGGAGTGGCTGTTGCGCGACGAGGGGGCATAGCGGGCCACCTGAGTCAACACCCCGCGAATAAGTTCCCGCTCCACG
Organism: uncultured Alistipes sp.; assembly: GCA_964600455.1. Classification (GTDB taxonomy): domain Bacteria; phylum Bacteroidota; class Bacteroidia; order Bacteroidales; family Rikenellaceae; genus Alistipes. The sequence goes on from CAZRJU010000072.1 coordinate 1,014, forward strand.
CGGCGCTCCGAAAACTTGCGTACACTGCGACGCTTTTGAATTAACTCTTTGTACTCCATATCGTGTGATTCGTTGATTTCTTTTCGCAAAAATAGCGAAAAAAAAGAAAAAATACGTACCTTTGATTTACGGATTGGCTCCAAGTGGGGCAAAGAGCCGCAATTAAACCTTTTTACATGATGGCAAAGCGATACACCGTAGCCCTGATCTACGACTTTGACGGCACGTTGGCCCCGGGCAACATGCAGGAGTTTGATTTTATCCCCGCCGTGGGAAAGAGTAACCGTGAGTTCTGGCACGATGCCAACTCGCTGGCCGAGCAGCAGGATGCCGACGGGATTTTGACCTACATGGCCAAGATGGTGCAGGAGGCGCGTGCTGCGGGGCTCTCGTTGCGCCGTGAGGCCTTTCAGGAGTCGGGGCGCAAGGTGCAGCTCTACGAGGGGCTCAAAGCGTGGTTTTCGCGTATCAACGCCTATGGTCAGCGTCTGGGCTTGCAGATCGTGCACTACATCAACTCCTCGGGCCTGAAGGAGATTATCGAGGGTACGGAGATCGCTCACGAGTTCCGCAAGATCTACGCCTGCTCCTTCCTTTATGACATCGACGGTGTGGCCTACTGGCCTGCGGTGGCGGTCAACTACACGAATAAGACCCAGTTTATCTTCAAGATCAACAAGGGGGTGGAGTCGGTCTACGACAGCAAGATGGTCAATGCCTACATCGAGGAGGATAAGCGTCCGGTGCCCTTCAAGCGGATGATCTACGTGGGGGATGGTACGACCGATATTCCCTGCATGCGTCTGGTCAAGAACTTTGGCGGCCACTCCATTGCGGTCTATAACCCCAGTCAGAAGGGGGCCCGTAAGGATCTTAATGCCCTGATTCGGGATAACCGTGTGAACCATGTCTGCCCGGCCGACTATACCGAAGGTTCGGAGATTGATCGGGTGGTGAAGGCCATCCTGGATAAGATCGGCATGGATTGCCGCTTAGAGGAGTTGGAACGATAATCGAATAGAGAAATGAAGATTCTTTTTGCAACCAATAATGCCCATAAAATCAGCGAGGTACAGGCTGTGTTGGGCCCCGATTTCGAGTTGATTACACCGCTTGAAGCGGGTGCCGGGGAGGAGATCCCCGAGGATCAGCCCACCTTGGAGGGCAATGCCTTGCAGAAGGCCCGCTACCTGAAGGAGCGTACCGGTCTGGATTGCTTTGCCGACGATACGGGGCTTGAGGTGGAGGCGCTGGGAGGTGCTCCCGGAGTCCACTCGGCCCGCTATGCCACTGACGGCCACGATTTTAAGGCCAACAACCGTCTGCTCCTGAAGAATATGGAGCATGAAAAGAACCGCAAGGCTCGCTTCCGCACGGTGATCGCCCTGATCCTTGAGGGGGAGGAGTACCTCTTCGAGGGGATCGTCGAGGGGGAGATTGCCTACGAAGAGCAGGGCGTGGAGGGATTTGGATACGACCCCTTGTTTCTGCCCGAGGGCTCTCTTAGGAGCTTTGCCCTGATGTCCCCCGAGGAGAAAAATGCCATCTCGCACCGTGGCCGTGCCGTGCGAAAATTTGCCGAATTTTTGTGCAATCGCAAATAAAGCCTACCTTTGCCCCCATGGAAGAGTTGAAACGTTATCGGCGTGAGGAGTGTTACGACGCTTCGACGACCGAAAAGTTGGCCCATCACTACCGCGAAATTCTCACCCTCTTGGGCGAGGATCCCGAGCGTGAGGGGTTGATCAAGAGCCCCGAGCGCATTGCCAAGGCGATGGAATTTTTGACCAAGGGTTATACGGAGGATCCTTTGCAGATCCTGCGTTCAGCTCTCTTCAAGGAGGAGTATAAGCAGATGGTGCTGGTGAAGGATATTCAACTCTACTCGCTCTGTGAGCACCACATGCTGCCCTTCTACGGCAAGGTGCACGTGGCCTACATCCCCAACGGCACGATCACGGGCCTCTCCAAGATCGGGCGTGTGGTGGAGTGCTTTGCCCGTCGCCTGCAGGTGCAGGAGCGCCTTACGGTGCAGATCCGCGACTGCATCCAGGAGGCCCTTAACCCGATGGGTGTTGCCGTGGTGATCGAGGCAAGCCATATGTGTATGCAGATGCGCGGTGTGGAGAAGCAGGGCTCTTCGACCACCACCTCGGCCTTCACGGGGATCTTCCTGAAGGATCCTCGTACCCGCGAGGAGTTTATGAATCTCATTCGATAGTGTGGAGGCCCAAACCTGTAACGGAGCGATCCCAAGTGGACCGCTCCGCTTGTTTTTTTATCCCCTTGAGTGGATGGCCGAGGCCATAAATTTCTCTAATTCGTGGAAAATATATATCTTTGCAAGATATATAGCCAGTAAGAAACGATACGATGCTTGAAAAGTTGGCCAAACAGACAGCGATCTATGGGATCAGTACTATCGTGGTGCGGTTTCTGAGCTACCTGCTCACACCGTTCTACACGCGTGTCTTTGGCCCCGAGACCTATGGCATCGTAACCGATGTCTACGCCCTGATCCCCTTTGCCCTGGTCTTGCTCTCGATGGGCATGGAGTCGAGCTACTTCCGCTTTGCGGCCAAGGCCGAGGGGGAGCCCGAGGGGGGTGTTGAGGCCCTTTCGGTCGAGCTTGTCCGGACCCGTAAGCGCCGCCTTTTTGCTACCTGCTGGGGGCTCTCGTTCTATGCCGCCCTGCTCTTTGCCGGAGGGGTGATCCTCTTTCGGGAGCGCATCGCAGGTTGGATGGGAGAGGCTTATGTGGCCCACCCCGAGTATGTGCTCTTGGTGGCACTCATCATCCTCTTCGATGTCTGGGGCATGATGCCCTTCTCGCGCTTACGTGAGCAGGGGCGTTCGGGTACCTTCGTGGTGCTGAAGGCAATCAATGTGGTGATCAATGTGGCGCTGGCCTTTCTCTTTGGAGCGCTTGGCCTCTACTCCTCGCCGCTGGGCGTAGGGTGGGTCTTTGTGGCCAATTTGGCGGCCTCGATCATAACGCTCCTCTTGTTGTTGCTCACCGTGGATGGGGTGTTGCCGCGTGTAAGCCGTAAGGTGGCCGCCGTGGTACTGGTCTACTCGATTCCGCTCCTGATCAGTGGTGTGGCGGGTACAGCCGGGGAGTTCCTCGATCGCCAGATGATCAAATACCTTGTCCCCGAGGGGGCAATGGCACAGCTCGGCTTGTATGGCGCCATTACGAAGATTGCGGTGGTGATGATGCTCTTTACGCAGATGTACCGCCTGGCAGCCGAGCCCTTCTTTTTGGCCAACTACCGCAAGGAGGACTTTGTGAAGATGAATGCTGCGGCCATGAAGTACTTCCTGATGGCTTCGATGTTGATCTTTTTGGGAATAGCCCTCTTCAAGGATCTCTTCGCCCTGATCGTGGGGCGCAGCTTCCGTGAGGGGATCTTCATCCTGCCTGTGGTGCTTGGGGCCAACGTGCTCAGTGGCGTGTGGCTCAACCTCTCGTTCTGGTATAAGCGTGAGGAGCGTACCTCGCTGGCCCTGTGGGTTACGCTTTCGGGACTGGTTGCCTCGATCGTGGCCAATGTGGTGATGGTTCCCCGCTGGGGATACTACGGGGCCGCCTGGGCTCGTTTCCTTAGCGAGGGGGTGATGGTTTTGGTGAGCTACCTGATGATGCGCCGCCTCTATCCGGTTCCCTATCAGGTGGGTCGGATGGCCGAGTATGTGGGGGTGGCCTTAGGTTGTTTCTTTATCGGAGAGGCGGTGGCCCGCCAGGCCTCTTCGTGGATCGGGTTCGGGGTTGCAACCCTGTTGGTGATGGGGTATGCCGCCTACCTGCTTCGCCGTGAAAAGATCGACGGAAAGGCGCTCTTGCGGGCCATTGTAAAACGAAAAAGATAAAACCAAGCGCATGCGATTTGCCGATATCATAGGACAAGAGGAGCTCAAAGCCCACCTGGTACGCTGTGCCGACCAGGGGCGGGTGAGCCATGCCCAGTTGTTTGTGGGGGCTGCCGGACGCGGTGTGTTGCCTCTGGCGCTGGCCTACCTGCAATACCTGAACTGCCCGAATCATCAAGCGGGTGATGCTTGCGGCCTCTGCCCCACCTGCCGGCAGATTGCGGAGCTGGCCCACCCCGATCTGCACTGGGTACTGCCCGTCAATAAGCAGGGTAAAAAGTCGGGCGAGGTGATCCTCTCCGATGATTTCCTGCCGGAGTTTAGAAAACTCTTTGCCGAGAGCGGCGGCTACTTCTCGCCCGAGATGTGGTATGACCGTCTCAATCTGGGGAAGACCCTGCAACCGCTCATCACGGCCAAGGAGGCCGATCGGGTGATCGAGAAGCTCTCGCTCAAGAACTTCTCAGCCAACTACAAGTGCGTGATCATCTGGTTGCCCGAGATGATGAACGAGGAGGCGGCCAATAAGTTGCTCAAGATTCTGGAGGAGCCCTGGCCGCGCACCCTCTTTTTGCTCCTCTCGGAGCGCCCCGATCGCCTTTTGCAGACGATCCTGTCGCGTACGCAAGAGGTCAGTGTGGGGCGTATCGCGGTGGAGGATCTTGCCCGTGAGGCCCTTGAGCGCGGGGTGGAGAACCCCACTACGGCCCACCGTATGGCCCGTCTGGCCGAGGGAGATCTGCTCGAACTGCGGGCTTTGGCCGATGGCGAGCAACGCGAGGAGCGCAAGGCGAACTTCGAGCTCTTCTGTTCGCTCATGCGCTTGAGCTATAACGACAAGCATCTCGAACTGATCGACTGGGCTGAGGAGGCTGCTCAGTTGAGCCGTGAGCGTCAACGCTCGCTCATGCGCGATGCGGCGCGCCTTTTGCGCGAGAGCTATATGCTCCACGCCGGCGTGGGAGAGATCAGCTACCTTTGGGGCGAGGAGGAGGCCTTCTGCCAAAAGTTCTACCCCTTTATCGGCAACGAGAATATCGAGCCCCTGATCGCCGAGATCGAGGCGGCGCTGCGCCAACTCGGCCAAAACGGCAATCCGACCATCGTATTCACCCATTTTGCTCTGAGTGTGAGCAAGATGATTAACCGCCTGAAGTAGCATGGAACGTGTCGTATTGATCACCGGGGGCAATCGTGGATCGAAGGAGGAGCTTATCGAGCGGGCCCGCACACTTATCAACGAGCGTGTGGGACACGTGGTTCGGGCCTCGTCGCCCATGGAGAGCGAGGCCTGGGGGTTTCAGGCCGAGGCCCCTTTCCTAAATCAGGTGCTGCTCGTAGAGAGTAGTCTGGAGCCGCTGGAACTGCTGGCCGTAACGCAGCAGATCGAGCAGGAGTTGGGCCGGGATCGCACTCTGGAGGCCGCCGAGAAGCGCCTGACGGGTGAGCCCTATGCCTCGCGCAGCATGGATATTGATATCCTCTACTACGGCGATCGGGTGATCGACCATGCCCGGTTGCAGATCCCCCATCCCCGACTCGAGGAGCGAGCCTTCGTGCTGCGCCCCCTGGCGGAGATACTGCCCACGTGGCGCGATCCCCGCTCCGGAAAGCGGGTGGAGGAGCTGTGGGCAGCGTTGAATGAGAAAAATGAAGAGAAGAGATAGTGATGAAACAGTGGTTAAATAAGATGTTGGGCCTCCTGCTTTTGGAGGTGATGGCGGCATCGTGTGGCGTGGATGTAGGCTACAAGAGCACCCTGATCCTCAAGGCCTGGGAGCAGCCCGTCTCGGGAGGTGAACTCTCCCCGCTCGGTGAGGTGCGCCTCTATGGCTATGCGGCCGATACGACCGATTGGCGCATGCCCTCCTACGAGGAGGCCTTGGAGGGGCGCTTTGTGGCTGCCAATGGTTCGGGTGAGCAACTGCTGCCCGCTTTGACGGGACTTCCCCTTGAGGTGGAGGGCTATGGCACGGCCCAGACGCTCGATGCTGCAGGCTATGCCAAACTGATGGTGCTGGTGGTCGACACCAAAAACCGCCTCTATGGCTACACGCAGTATGCCATGGCCGAGAATCTGCCCCAGATGTATGTCTCGTTGGTCTTCCAGCCCTGGAAGAAGAGTACCTCCTTCAAGAACGGCGCCTGGTGGATGTTTAACGACTTCTACCTTCCCGATATCACGGCCCGTGTACGTCCCACCGTGGAGACGAGCGAAGGGGCTGAAACCGTAGCCCTGAAGGGCGTGAGCCTCTTCACTTTTTCGGTAGAAAACTCCGCGGAGTGGCTTCCTGCTGATTATGAGCAGGCCACCATGGGGCAACTGACCAACCTCGAAACGGGTGAGGTGATCTTTGCCGGCAAGAGTTTCTCGGGCGATAGTACCGGTGTGATCTCGCTCTCCTTCCCCGAAGGGGACTACCTGATGATGGCCCTCGACTACTCGTCGCGCAGCTATGCCCTGCGCGAGTTTGCGGCATCGGAGGCCTCCACCGAGATTCCGCTCTGCTTCTCGCCTTGGCGCGAGGATTCGCCCTACACCTACGAGGGGTGGAGTATCTACCACGAACCCGAAGCTGAACCTACCCCCGAGGAGCCCGTCGAGGGGGAGCAACAAGAGTAATAGACCATGATAAAGAGTGCTGATATTGTGCGCCGCGTGCGCCTGCTGCTTAGCCTGGTAGTGATGGGGGGCTTTATGGCCGCTTTCTTAGTGCGTTGTGCCTCGATCAACCAAAACCTGACGGGAGGCCCGAAGGATTCGCTGCCTCCGGTGATCTTGATGATGACCCCCGACAACAACTCCACGCGCTTCCCCATTGTGGGCAATAACCGCAAGATCCTGATTGAATTCGATGAGTTTGTACAGATCAAGGATCAGCAAAAGGAGTTCTTCACCTCGCCGGCCATGAAGAAGAAGCCCACTATTACGATCAAGGGGCGGAGCATTGTGATTCAGATGCGCGATACGTTGCTCGAAAACCAGACCTATGCCCTGAACTTCGGTTCGGCATTGCGCGATAACAACGAGGGGAACCCGCTCTACTCGATGCGCTATGTCTTTTCGACGGGCGATGAGATCGACTCGATGATCTGCTCGGGCTATACGGCCGACAGCTACAAGGCCGACTCCGTCTCGAAGAGCTTTATCTGGTTCTTCCGTAGCGACTCACTGGAGTATCACCCCGACTACGACTCCACGCTCTTCAAGCGTAAACCCGATGTGATTGCCCGTGCCGAGACCAACGGTATCTTCCTGGCCCAGAATCTCAAACCGATCCCCTACCGCGTCTATGCCGTGCAGGATAAGAACGATAACCAGCTCTATGAGCCCGGGTCGGATCAGGTGGGTTTCCTGGCCGATGAGATCAATCCGGCCGAGTTGCCCGATTTTGCCATCTGGTACGACTCGTTGCGCCACTATGTGTCGGCCGAGCCGCAGCTCTATTTCCGTATGTTCACGGATGTAACCTTCAAGCGCCAGTATCTGGCCTCCCACGAGCGTCCCGGTCAGTTCCAGGCGATGCTCTATTTCGGAGCCTCCCGTCCCGAGATCCGCTCGCTGGAGATCGACAGCATTCCGGCCGAGAAGATCATCTATGATCCGCAGACCGTGGGACGCGATACCGTGGCCCTCTGGTTCCACCTGCCGCCCGAGCGGTTGCCCGATACGATTCGTGGCCGGATCACCTACCTCAAGCACGACTCGATCAACGAACTGCAGGAGGTTACCGAGGAGTTGAAGTTTGCTTGGCGCTATGTGGAGAGCAAGGAGGAGGCCAAGGCCCGCGAAAAGGAGGAGCGAGCCCGTGAGAAGGCCGAGGCGGCCGGCGAGGAGTA
>CAZRJU010000073.1:0-8535 GCA_964600455.1 uncultured Alistipes sp.
TTCGAGTAGCGCTCCATGAAGGGAACGATACCGGTCGAGGTGAGGGCCGAGTTCAATACGGGGCTGCCCGTGGGACGGATGTCCGAGAGGTCGTGGCCTACACCGCCACGGCGCTTCATGAGCTGCACCTGCTCCTCGTCCATACGGAAGATACCGCCATAGGAGTCGGCCGGGTTCTTGTGACCGATCACAAAGCAGTTCGAGAGCGAGGCCACCTGGAAGTGGTTGCCGATACCGGTCATGGGGCCACCCTGCGGAATCACATAACGGAAGTGGTCGAGCAACTCGAAGATCTGCTCAAAACTGAGCGGATTGGAGTACTTCTTCTCGATACGCTCGAGCTCCGAGGCAATGCGCGTGTGCATCTCCACGGGCGACTTCTCGTAGATGTGCCCGAAGGAGTCCTTTAGGGCATACTTCGTTACCCAGACTTGCGCAGCAAGTTCATCGCCGCCAAAGTAGACCTTTGATTCGGCTACCGCATCGGCAAACTGAACCTCTTGCGGTTTTTTCTTGTCAGTAGTCATAAGTAGTTCACTATTATATATTTACTCTATCTTTCCAGGTGGATACCCTCTCTTTAGGGGGCGAAAGGTTCCACAAAATTAGGCCCAATTTTTGGCATGCCCAACACCCCCTTGCCCTATTTATCGACAAGTTATTTACAAAAAACGGAAAATGGGCTAAGAGCCGATTCTCGGGCCGATTTAGTGGCGAAGAAGTCGATAGAGTTCGTGCAATAGTGCCGTCAGCGAGCTAAGACCGAAGAGCCAGAGCCACTCCTCCAGAGAGAGGGGCAGCGTGCGGAATACCTCGCCTCCCCACTCCACAATGGCGATCTGTCCGAGGGCGATGACGGCCCACACGGCCAGGAAAGTGCGGCAGCCCGACCAGTGACCAAAGAGCGAATAGTCGCTCCCAAACACCCTGACATTGAGCATATTCCAGAATTGTAGCAGCACGAAGAGCGTAAAGAAGAGGGTCAACTCCTGCAGCGCGATCGTAGTGCCGGTTACGATCCAGTAACCCCACAGACCGAGCAGGATACCCGAGAAGAGCAGGCTGCTGAGGAGCAGCTGGCGCCCCATCGAGGGGGAGATAATAAAGGCATCGCGGGCACGTGGCGGCTCCTGCATCACCTCTTCGCGGGGAGGCAGCGAGGCCATGGCCATCGCGGCAAAGGTATCCATGATCAGGTTAACCCAGAGCATCTGTACCACCGTCAGCGGCATCTCGGCCCCAAAGAGCGAACCGAAGAAGACTACAGCAATGGCTACGATGTTGATGGTGAGCTGGAAGAGGACAAACCGCTGGATGTTGCGGTAGAGCGAGCGGCCCCACATCACGGCCGTGGCAATCGAACGGAAACTGTCATCCAGGAGCGTGATGTCGCTCGCCTCTTTGGCTACGGAGGTGCCCGAACCCATCGAGAGCCCCACATGGGCGAAGTTCAGGGCAGGGGCATCGTTTGTGCCATCTCCCGTTACGGCTACCACCTCGCCCCGCTGTTGCAGCAGGCGTACCAAGCGCTGTTTATCCAATGGGCGGGCACGAGCCAGAATCTTCAGATCGCCTACCCGTTCGAGCAGCGCCTCGTCCGAGAGGGCGGCAAACTCCACACCGCTCATGCAGGCACGAGCCTCCTCTTCGCCCTCCTCCCAAAGGTGGATGCGGCGGGCGATCTCGATGGCCGTGGCGGCCGTGTCGCCCGTTACGATTTTGATGGCAATACCGGCCTTCAGACAGCGCTCCACCGCCTCGGGAACCTCCTCGCGCACGGGGTCGTTGATGGCCAAGGCGGCCTTGAAGCGCAGGCAATGTGCTTCAAGGGCCTCCTCGCAGCTCGAGGCCGGGCAATCCCCCCAGGCGATGGCCAATGTACGCATGGCGCGGTGTTGGCAGCGGGAGAGTATCTCCTCCAAGCGGGAGAGCGTCGGCTCCTCGTGGCAGAGTGTGCGTACAATCTCGGGAGCCCCCTTCACCAACAGGCGACGTGTTCCGTCGGCAAACTCGACCAAGGTGGCCATATATTTATATTGTGTTGAGAAGGGGAGGCGATCCACGATGCGAGCCTCCTCGCGCAGGGCGGCATAGTCGAATCCCTGCTTGGACAACCAACCCAAGAGGGCCCCTTCGGTGGGGTTGCCAATGCTCTTTCCTTCGCGGTCGAGGAAGGCGGTGGTGTTGAGTGCCATGGCCCGGGCAAGTTCCTCCTCGGAGAATTCGGCAAAGGGGTGTACCTCGCTTAGGGTCATGCGGTTGAGTGTCAGTGTGCCGGTCTTGTCGGTGCAGATCACCGTAACGGCACCCATCGTCTCGCAGGCGTGCATGCGGCGCACTAAGTTGTTGGTCTTGAGCATGCGGCGCATGGAGAGGGCCAACGACAGGGTGATGGCCATAGGAAGTCCCTCGGGAACGGCCATGACAATCACCGCCACCGAGATCATGAAGATATCGAGGATTTCGCGCGAGAGGGCCACCCAACCCAGCTGCATCGCCCCTTCGAAGAGGAAGAGTTTGCACAAAAGCACCACAAAGATCACACCGGCCAGGGTGAATCCCACGCGGCCGATGAGTTGTGAGAGACGGTTGAGTTGACGATTCAAGGGGGTCTCTTCGCCACTCTCGATCGAGGCTTGTTCGCTCACCCGGCCCGCCTCGGTGTGGTCGCCCACCCGCTCGACGATAAAGGCTCCGTAGCCTTCCCGTACGGTGGTGCCACGCAGGACATAGTTGGTGGGGTAGGTGGCCTCCTTGTCGAAGAGGGCCTCATCGCAACTCTTCATGGCCTCGATTTCGCCCGTAAGGGTTGATTCATCGACCCGGAGCGAGAGGGCCTCAACCAACTCGCCGTCGGCCGGTACCATCTCACCCCCTTCGATATAGACAAAATCACCCACGACCACCTCCTGGCGCGGAATCTCCGTAACACTGCCCTCGCGCAGCACCTTCACCGGCACCTGGTCGTTTACCTGATTCAGACGGCGAAAACGGCGTTTGGCATCCCACTCAAAGAGAAAGCCGATACCGGTAGCCAGGATGATGGCCACGATGATACCGATCGTCTCGGTGAAGTGGCCGTCGATGAGGGATATGCCCAGCGAGAGCAGGGCAATGAAGAGCAGGATGCGGATGATCGGATCCTGAAATTTCTCCAAAAAGAGGCTCCAGGCCGACTCCTCGCTCGGGGGCGTGATGCGGTTTTCGCCGTGGCAGCGGCGGCTCTCCAATACCTCTTGGGCACTCAACCCCGCTTTTCTTGGGTTATCCTTGGCAAGCATATCGGACTAAAAATTAAAGGTGTGAGATGAAGCATCCAGACGGATGGCAATAAAGAGCAGTATCGTGAAGGCCATCAGCGACGAACCCCCATAGCTCATGTAGGGGAGCGGGATACCCATCACGGGCATCAGACCGATGGTCATGCCTACATTGACCATGACGTGGAACAGAAGAATCGAGGCGACACAATAGCAGTAGATGCGCCCAAAGGGCTCCTCCTGCCGCTCACCCATCCGCATCAGGCGCAAAATCAGCAGACAGAAGAGGGTCAACAGGCCGATGGTTCCCAGAAAACCCCACTCCTCGCCCACCGTACAGAAGATAAAGTCGGTGTGCTTCTCGGGAACAAAGCCGTATTTGATCTGTGTTCCCTCCATAAAACCCTTGCCTGTCAGACCTCCCGAGCCGATGGCAATCTTCGACTGATTGACGTTGTAGCCCAAATCGCGCGGGTCGTCGATCAACCCGAGGAAGGTCTTGATGCGGTTTTGTTGGTGCTCCTGGAGTACCGAGTTGAAGAGGTAGTCGGTCGTGTCCAGGAAGATGAGCGACGAGAAGAAGAGTGCCAGCATGACAAAGATATTCATCATGCGCGTACGTAGCGCATAGATCGCCACCACAAGGGCTCCGCCAAGGGTGGAGATCAGTAGCGAAGTGTAGTAGGAGAGGGCTCCCGCCTTGAAGAATCCCACCCCGAAGTAGAGTAGGAGTGAGAAGAGGAAGATCCACCCCAGAAAGATGATGCGCGAACGCCACACGCGATTCATCATCGCTTCCGAGAGGGTACAAACCACCAACATCAGCACCAATAGGGCAATGGGGGAGAGCAGGAACGAGATGATAAAGAGGGCTGCCACCACTAAAATCGGGATGCAGATCCACTTGTTCAGTCCCTCGCGGTAGAGCACAAAGAGGAACGATCCGAGCACGATACCCGATCCCGTATCGTTCTGCAAGACGATAATGGAGAGCGGTGCGAGTAGCAACAGACCCACCTGAATCAGGTCGCCCGGGCGGGAGATCGAGAAGTTGTATTCGCTCATCAGACGGGCCAAAGCCAAGGCTGTGGCGATCTTGACCACCTCGACCGGTTGCCACATCATCACACCGAGGTTGATCCAGGCTTTGGCACCGTTGACCTCTTCACCGATAATGAGGGTGGCCACCAGGAGCATCAAACCGCCGCCATAGGCCACGTAAGCCCACTTGTGGAAGATGCTGGCATCGAGCAGCAACACCATGAGGGCAAAGAGCAGTGATACTCCGGCCCAGACAATCTGCTTGGTGTAGAAGTGGCTGAACGAGAGGATGCCGCCCACCGAGTCCTCCGACGAGGCCGAGGTGATGCAGAGGCAGCCAAAGGCGACGATCAACAGGTAGTAGAGGATCGTCAGCCGATCAACGCCGGCAAAGAGGCGCGGCTTGGAGTTATGGCGATGGGTCAACATGCTTGGCTGGGCTTATTGGTAATGGCTATAGTTGGGTCGCAGGTTCTTGACATACTCCACCAGGTGGGGGCGCTTGATCGTGTCCGTGAGGTAGTACTCCTCCAGCAGCGAGGCGATCGGCACAGCTGCCGTGGCGCCCCAACCGCCATTTTCGACATAGACCGAGATGGCAATCTTGGGGTTGTCCTTCGGGGCAAAGCTCAGGAAAGTGGAGTGATCCTTGTGGGGGTTCTGGGCCGTACCGGTCTTTCCGCAGACATCCCACCCCTCTAAGCGGGCCAGGTTCGAGGTTCCCTCACCGTTCACACTGCGCCACATACCCTCGACGATAGGCTCGAAGAACTTGGGGTCGACCATCGTGTAGACGGGCTCGTAGAAGCGGCGATCAATCGAATCCTGCCCCTCGATCCCCTTCACGATGTGGGGGATGTAGTAGTAGCCGCGGTTGGCTACAATGGCGGCTAAGTTGGCCATCTGGAGCGGTGTGCAACCCAGCTCTCCCTGTCCGATCGAGAGCGAGATGACGGTCTGCGACTTCCAGGAGCCGCGGTAGCGCTTGTCGTAGAAGGCGCGGTCGGGCACATAGCCGTTACCCTCGCTCAGGAAGTCGGAGTCGAGTTTACGACCGAAACCGAAGCTGCGCACATACTCCTCCCACTTCTCGTAGCCCTCTTTCACGCCTCCCGGGTTTTTGTCCAGGATATCGCGGAAGACATAGCAGAAGTAGGCGTTACAGGATTGCGCCACGGCATCGCGCAGATCGAGTGGTGAGCGGTGGGCGTGACACCCCACCTTCTTGGAGGCGGTGTAGGAATAACCCAAGTGGCACGGGTAGCGCACGGCGGGGGTGAGTACCCCCTCCTGCAGGCCGATCAGACCGTTGACCACCTTGAAGGTCGATCCCGGCGGGTAGCGGGCACTCACGGCGCGGTTGTAGAGCGGACGCCGCTTGTTACCCAGCATCTGCATATAGTGGTTGCCGCGTTCGCGGCCGACCAGTTCGTCGGGATCGTAGGTGGGTGAAGAGACCATCATCAGGATCTCGCCCGTGGAGGGCTCGATGGCCACAGCGGCTCCCACCTTGCCCTCCATTAACTCCTCGCAGAGCTTTTGCAGGCGGGCGTCAATGGTCGAGATCAGGTAACGGCCCGCCACCGGCAGGGTATCCAACTCGCCATTCATGTAGGAGCCTTTGATCGCTCCGTGGGCATCGCGTTCGAGTACCCTTACTCCCTTTTGGCCGCGCAGGAGCTCCTCGTAGGCCGACTCCACACCGCTGCGGCCGATGTAGTCGCCTGGGGCGTAGTAGTCGTCGCGCTCCAGGTCGCGGTCATTCACCTCGGCTACGTAGCCCAAGAGGTTGCCTCCCACCTTGAGCGGGTATTCGCGTACCGTACGGTAGACCGTGTAGAACCCCTTTACCTGGCAGGCGTCGAAGCGCAATTTATCCTCCTTGGAGACGTAATTTAAGACCAAATGGGGGGCACGCGGAGCCTGGGAGGCCCGCTTCAACTCGCGGACGAGCTTCTCTTTCGAGATGCCGAGCACGTTACACACGCGCATCGTATCGAAGCCGGCCCGATCCATGTCCCGCTTGATCACCATCAAATCGTAACACTCCTTCGACTTGATCAGGTACTCGCCATTGCGGTCGAATACCTCACCGCGTGCCGGATGTTGAACCTCGTAATGGAAGGCCTGTTGGGCACGGCTCTTGCTGCGTTTCGTATCCCAGATCTGGAGATAGAAGAGTTTGCATCCGATAACCAAAAAGATCAACAGCACAACCCATTGCAGAGTGCGCATACGTTGAAAACCATCCATGCGGCTCATAGTGAAGCGAGTTTATTGGCGAAGAGTTGAGAGAGTAACCAGACAAAGCAGATCGAGACGATCCAACTGACCACAAAACGGATCAGCGTATAGGGAAGCAGGCTCCAACTCAGGCTCTCGAGCAGGAAAAACGAGAGGTGATGAACTCCCACAAAGAGCATCAGGTAGAGCATAAAGGAGTAGTTCCCCAGACGCCAGACGGTGGGAACACCTCCTTCGCGGACACTCTCCTTGCCGGCAGCCATGCCTAAGAGCATGCTACGGCTCTGGGCAGCGAGGAGGGTAGTGGCCGTGTTGATCCCTTCCAGCCCCATCGACCAATCCATCGTGAGGCCCATCAAAAGGCCCGAGAGCAGCATTACGATCGGCGGGGTCTCCATCGGCAACAGCGCGATAAAGGTAATGTAGACCAGTGGCGAGAGGTAGATGCTGATGGAGAGGTTGTCCAACAGAAAAATCTGCAGGAGAACCGAAACCAGGAAGAGCAGTATGTAGATCAGAATGCGTACCATTATTGATAGAGTTTTCTGAGTTTGGCCTCCAACCCCTTGAGCTCCTCGTAGTCGACCGAGCGGGCGAGGATCACATCCGAGAGGGTGCGCATATCGGCTGCTAAGCGGACACGCACCGTGTAGTAGGTCTTCGTTTCGTTTAGGTAGAAGGACTCCACCGTTCCGATCGGGATCTCGGCCGGGAAGAAGTCGGAGAAACCGGTCGATACCACCTCATCCCCCTCGTGAATATCGACATACTTCGGCAACTCGTGCATGGTGACATAGCGGCTGTCGGAGCCATCCCAACGGATGGCACCATAGTAGGAGGGGTCGTTCTTGAGTTTGGCACTGGCCTGGAACTCGGGACTGAGGATCGAGAGGGCTACGGCATAGTTCTTCGAGAGGGTTACGATGTAGCCGGCCATTGCTCCATCGGCCGTAAGCAGGGCCATATCGTGCTCCACCCCCTGGTTCGATCCGCGGTTGATGACGATAAAGTTCTTCGTGCGGTGGATCGTGCTCACGGCCACGCGAGCCGTCTGGTAGATGTAGGGGTAGAGGGCGTGCATTGAGTCGAGGCGCTGCTTGAGTTGCAGGTCGTGTTCGGCTTCGCGGTAGCGGGCCAGCTCCTTCTCAAGTTCGATAACCCGCTCGGAGAGAAGACGGTTCTCCTCACCCAGCGACCAGAAGTGGCGCATGCGGGTAAAGGTGCCCTGCATCCCCCCGACCACCTGGTTGGAGCGGGCCAACAGACGGGCCTGCGTATAGGAGTTCGAGCGGGCATAGTGGCTCAGGGCTGCCACCTCCAGGATGATGAAGAGGACAACCACATAGACACTGCGGATAAATTCGAAGAGCTTGTGCACAACTACTTAAGTGAGGGCCCGGCCAATCGGCCGGACCGTTGAGCATGTTTCTTGTTTCGGGTTTCAGAGGGGGCCTATCCCTTCATCAGGAAGGAGAAACCGCCGATGTTCTTCAAAGCGATACCCGTACCGCGTGCTACGGCACGCAACGGATCCTCGGCCACATGGAACGGAATACCGGTCTTCTCGCTCAGGCGCTTGTCCAGTCCCTTGAGGAGGGCACCGCCACCGGCCAAATAGATACCGTTCTTCACAATGTCGGCATAGAGCTCGGGGGGCATCGTCTCCAGTACCTTCATCAAGGCGGCGTCGAGCTTGACGAGCGACTTCTCGAGGGCATAGGCGATCTCCTTGTAGTTGAGCGTTACGCGCTGCGGCAGGAAGGTGAGTTGGTTGGGGCCCGTTACGGTGAAATCCTCGGGCTCCTCCTCCAGTTCGGAAACGGCGGCACCGATGGCGCACTTGATCGCCTCGGCCGTACGCTCACCGATACGGATGTTGTGCTGCTGGCGCACATAGGCCTGGATGTCGGCTGTGAAGACGTCGCCGGCCACGGGGATCGACTCCGAGCAGACAATGCCGCCCAGCGAGATGCAGGCGATCTCCGAAGTA